>NZ_BMYZ01000001.1:912178-1216237 GCF_014652535.1 Cellvibrio zantedeschiae
GGGCATTAATAATTTTCCTGTGGTGAAAACCAATATCGGGTTTCACCGAGTGGGGTTTGTGCAGGCAAGAGTGGATTATTGATACTAATTATTTTGCGTTTGCGTAAATCGGCTTTGCGAATAGTATCGCTAAAATGATAATCAAATAATTTTTTGAATGAACCGTCTTCCATGGCAGCGAGTAAGCCTTTTTCAAGATCAGCGGCTAGCTCAGTATTGTGTTTGTTCACAAAAAAATACAATGCTGTTGGGTAATGCAATACCAGGTGCGATTCCATCGCTAGATTGTGGTGCGGATGTGACTTAAGTTCTAACTCTACTTCAAGCAATGAGCGTGGAAAATATTGAATATGGTTGCGCGCCAACATATCAAAAAGCCCTTCGTAAGTTGTGCTTCCTGAAATAAGAAAATGGTTGGCTTGCAAAATTTCTGTGTCCGGCCAATCGTGCCCCTGGCCTGCGCGCAAGGCAGCTAATTGTTCAGCGGTTGTGATTTTGTCAAACAACGCCTGATCCGATTTTTTAATTAAGAATAACCGCCATCCAAATAGGCCCCGGTCAATGGGGATGCGAATGGGCATTAGGCGCTCTTCCCTTGCAGTGGTGGTGAACGTCCAAGTCACCTCAAGACCGCGATTGGCTTCAACTAGTTGTAGGCCGCGCGCTTGCTCGGCATGAAAGGAGGTTGGTTCCAGTTGATAATCTTTACCCGTTTTGGACAGGCACAGTGCAAGAAGTTGGGAGTAGTAGTTGACGCGTTCATCTGCGGCGGAATCTGCCCGGGGATAGTGAATCACGATGCTGGCATGGGCGCAGGAGTAAGTGAGGAGTGATAGCCACAGGCCGATTGCCAGCTGGGCACAACTAACGAACTTAAAGAGGGTCTTAGGCGTGTTCAAAAGATTACCAGGCACTTTAATTATTTGATTAAAGCCTAGCACTGCATGAGAGAAAGTCGAGGGGCGCTTTTAGGACTGGGAAGGGCGTCACCGATTTTGAAGCCGGTGACGCAAAACCTCTTAGTGGTGGTGATGACCGCCAGCGCCGTGTGCGTGGCCGTGTTCCAACTCTTCAGCTGAGGCTGCACGTACATCGGCAACTTCTACATCAAAAGTCAGGTCAACACCTGCCAGAGGGTGGTTGCCATCAATAGTCACGTTGTCGCCTTCAACTTTGGTTACGGTCACAACTTGCAAACCGTGTTCAGTTTCAGCGTGGAACTCCATGCCTACTTCAATTTTGTCGATGCCGCTAAACATGTTGGATGGCAATTCTTGCACCATGCTGTCATCGCGAACGCCGTAAGCTTCAGCTGCTGGAATACTTACTTTGAATTTGTCGCCAACGGTTTTACCAACCAACGCTTTTTCCAAGCCGGGAATAATGTTGCCTGCGCCGTGCAAATACGCCAAAGGCTCTTGGCCTTCTGAAGTGTCGATCACTTTGCCTTCACCGTCAGTCAAGGTGTAGTGAATGCTGGCAACTGAGTTTTCTGCAATGTTCATATGTGTTTTCCAATCGTTAAATAAATAGGTAAAAAAATCATCCCAGCGTCATGAGCGACGGTAGTACAAGGCAAAAATGATTTCAAAAGACGGAGTCTACTAAAGTAGATGAGTATTTTTTAAATCATTTTTAACGCCGTAATACCGAGCGTAATAGCTGGGTTAAAAGTGTTCTATTGCTTTGCCGTTCAGCGAGGCTTTACTGATATAGATGGTGTAAGCAGAACCATTTTCTTCTTGCTGTAAACGGACTAACAAGTACTGAAAATCTTTGGCAAACCAGGCGTAAGTTTCGCGTTCATCGCTGGTTTGTACACGTTTGATTTTTACGGTGTTCACTTTTCCAAGCGGTGTATCCAAAACTTCGTCACCAACAATTTCAAATTTGTATTCTTTGTTCTTCTTGGCGTTGGTAATTAAATAGCTGAGATTTTTTTTCTTCGCCATTAAATCCTGGCGCAGTTGTAACTGGTAACTCAAGCTGTCCTGAATTTTTTTACTGGCATCAAGTGCCATGCGGGCGTCATTCTTGGTGTTGATAACTTCGTTTTTCGCCCAATCAAAATTTAAAATTTGTTCTTTGTTTTTGCCAACACCCGTACGCTTGTAATGATATTGCAAGGGTGTTGCAAAATCTTCAGCAGAATTCCATTTAAATTGGCTGGTTTCAGTTACGCGGCCCAGCGTTGAATTCGCATCAAACGAAAACTCGAAAATACCATCAGCTTGTGCATTGAGTTTGCTGGTGACATCAATGGTAAAACCATACAGCTTGGCAGAATATTTATTCTCAAAAGGTGTTAGTTCGCCTGCGTGTGCAAGGTTTGTAATCTGTAGTAAAACAATTCCAACCAACCAGCCTAATCGAGCCATAATCAAAAGTCCGTCAAGGTTCATCCGAACTTATTAGAAAGCCGGAAGGGGGTAAAGGTTCACCTTTTAACACACTTTTTCCGTCAATCATGCGTAAATCATCTTCCGCAAACCATTTTACGGCTAAAGGGTAAATCACATGTTCCTGACGTTGGACTCGTTTAGCAAGTGAGCTGGCATCATCTCCTGCAAAAATTGGCACGCAAGCTTGCACAACTGCCGGGCCTCCATCCAATTCTGCTGTTACGAAATGGACAGTCACTCCATGGTGGCTTTCGCAGGCATCAATAGCGCGTTGATGAGTATGCAGCCCCTGGAATTTCGGCAGAAGGGAAGGGTGAATATTTAACATCCTTCCCAAATAATGCTGGGTAAATTCCGATGTGAGTATGCGCATAAAACCGGCGAGCACGACTAAATCCGGCTGATAGCTATCAATTTTTTCCATGAGCGCGCGATCAAAAGTTTCGCGGTCTGCAAACGCTTTGTGATCGAGAACGTCTGCCGGAATATTCGCTTTAGAGGCGCGCTCCAAACCTAAAACGCCGGGGCGGTTACTAATGACCGCCGCTAATTCAACCGGTAGTTCGCCAGTTTGCACACCATCAATTAATGCTTGCAGATTACTGCCGCTGCCGGAGATAAGTACAACAACGCGTTTCTTTTGGGATTGCATCTAGATTAAAGGCCCTGCAAATCCACTTGCGGTTCATCGCCAACGGTTTTAGCGATATGACCAACCACAAATGCGGTTTCGCCAGCGGCTTTCAAAATCGCCAGGGCCTTGTCTTTTTCGCTCGCAGGAACGGCAATCACCATACCCACGCCACAGTTAAAGGTGCGGTACATTTCGCGAATATTGACGTTGCCGCCTTTTTGTAAAAATTGGAATACGGGTGGGAAAGTCCAGCTCTTGGTGTCGATAACCGCTTTGCAGTCATCAGGCAATACGCGCGGAATATTCTCGGTCAAACCGCCGCCAGTGATGTGCGCCATGGCGTTCACTTGGCTTTCTTTGATGAGCTTAAGTACAGATTTAACGTAGATGCGAGTTGGTTCCATCAATGCATCGCCCAATGGACGGCCACCGCAGTCTTGCGTCAAATCAGCTTTGGAAACTTCGATAATCTTGCGGATCAATGAATAACCGTTCGAGTGCGGGCCGCTTGAAGTCAAGGCAATCAAGGTATCACCAGCTTGCACTTTACTGCCGTCGATGATTTCAGATTTCTCAACTACGCCAGTACAAAAACCAGCCAAATCGTAGTCTTCACCCTCATACATACCGGGCATTTCAGCGGTTTCACCACCTACCAAGGCACAGCCAGCCAACTCACAGCCGTCGCCAATGCCAGAAACTACAGCAGCAGCTACATCTACATTAAGTTTGCCGGTAGCGTAGTAATCAAGGAAAAACAAAGGCTCAGCGCCAGTTACTACCAGGTCATTTACACACATTGCCACCAGGTCTATACCAATGGTGTCGTGCTTTTGCAGTTGCATAGCCAAGCGCAGTTTGGTGCCCACGCCGTCAGTGCCAGAAACCAGAATAGGCTGCTTGTAACCTGCGGGAATCTCCACCAAAGACGCAAAACCACCCAATCCACCCATTACCTCAGGGCGCTTGGTACGCTTGGCCACGCTTTTAATACGTTCAACCAGCGCATCGCCAGCCTCGATATCAACGCCAGCGTCTTTGTAGCTTAAGGATGGGGTAGGGTTTTGATGTTCGCTCATATAGGGGCTCTCAGGCTGATGCAGTCGGAGTAAAACTAAAGGGGTGGCTAAAAAAGGCCGCCATTCTAACAGCTTGTGCGGGTTTTGGCTGCCTAAAAAGCAGGCCTCAGGTATGCAGGGGTGTGCGAGGTAGGGCGGGTTAGTCGAAGCGATCTAACCCGCTCGCAAATTATTTCTCGTAAAAATCCAAATCCCGACCAAAAGTTTCTTTCGCAAAATAGAGCGCTATCAATGTAATCAACATCACACCGCCGCCCACGTAGTAAAAGCTTTTGATCACATCGCCATTGTTCGCGCCCAAAACTAATGAATAGCACCAGGCGATAGGGACGAGGGAGCCGCGAACGAAGTTGGGTACGCTGGTCGCGGCGGTTGCGCGCAGGTTGGTTCCAAACTGTTCGGAGGCGTTGGTGACAAATACAGCCCAGAAACCGACAGATACGCCTAATAAAAAGATGGCTACATAAAAGATTGTGTTGGTGACGGCTTCCAGATTCAGGTAGGTAAGCATCATAAAAATGCAAATACCGTAAAAAATCAGCAATGCCTTTTTACGGCTGCGCAGGATTTGGCTTAAACCACCGCAAGCGAAATCGCCCAATACCAGCCCACCGTAGGCGGCCATGATGCAATAGGCTTGCTGGATTGTTCCCTGCACATGCAGGATTTTGGCAATCTCTGGTGCTCTGGCTACGAGCAGTCCCACCACAAACCACAGCGGCAGGCCGATCAATACGCAAATCAGCAAACGCGCGAAACGTTCGCCTTTGGTAAACATCATAAAAAAGTTGCCTTGGGGGATGTTCGCGTCGTGGGCTTTGTTGAACATGCTACTTTCAAACAAGCCTATGCGCAGGAACAACAGGGCGATGCCCAAAAGCCCGCCAATGATGTAACAGGTCTGCCAGCTCACAAATTGCGAAATTGTGCCCGCCACTACCGCACCGAAAACGCCAACCGAGGCAACAATCATGGTGCCAATGCCGCGTTTGTTCTTGTCCATCAGCTCGCTCACGAGCGTAATTCCAGCGCCCAGTTCGCCCGCCAAACCAACGCCTGCAATAAAACGCAAAATTTCGTAGCTGGTCATGGAGGTAACAAAAGCATTCAGGAGGTTGGCGACCGAGTAGAGAATGATGCTGCCAAAGAGCACCGCCAGCCTGCCTTTTTTATCGCCAATCACACCCCACAGCACGCCGCCAATCAACATTCCCAGCATTTGCAAATCGAGCAGACGCTGGAATTTTTCGAGGAGGATTGGTTGATCTGCCCAATGGGGATAAAGCTCAACCAGGCTTTTTTTGCCGACGATTAAAAACAGCAGCAGATCATAGATGTCCACAAAGTAGCCAAGCGCGGCCACGAGGATGGTAGTAGTAATGACTTTTTGCTGAGCATTTGGTGTAGCTTGTAGGGTTTCTGTGGTGGTCATGGTTTTATCTTTATTAGGTGACAATTTATATGTGCGGGCATTGTACAAAAATCTCGCGGGTTTACATCTAGTTTCCGCATTACAGGGTGGGATAAGGGATTTCACAGGATCTTTTACCCAAAAAATCACCCCAAGCCTGATACAATGCGGCAAATAACCGGTGCACCAAGATGGCAGGAGTTTGCAGTGGCCCGAATTTTGTTACTAGTCATGAGTATGTTTGCCCTGAGCCTTGGTGCCGGAGGCGCTTGGGCGCAGTTGACGGTTGATGCCTACCGCGTGGAAGCAACCGTAGCCAATCAATCTGAGGCAGAGCGCGTTGCCGCCACTAAAGCTAATTTGGGTGAAGTGATTACTCGCGTGCTGGGCGATTCCGCGGCTTTGCAACATCCTCTGGTGCGTCAAGCAATTAACGATGCCCCCAACTACCTCGCCAAATTTAGTTATTCCTCCGACAAAACTATTGTCCTTAATTATTCCCCACAAGCGATTCAAACACTGTTACAGCAAGCACAATTGATTGCCGCTAGTGCGAGTACTGCGCAAGGTTTGACGCTCTATATTGTCGATGTAAAAGATTTCTCTGCCTTTAAACAAGTGCAAGCTTATTTAAAAACCGTGGGTGTTATTCGTAACGCCAATTTGGTTAGTGTTGAAAAAGATGTTATGCAGTTTTCCATATTGTTAGATGGCGACGAACAACTTTTAAAAACTACATTAGCCGCTGGTAATAAACTGCAAGTAGTGAGCGATAAGCCCTTGAGCTTTCGCTGGCAGAATTAACAGGTTTTAACGCATGAATCCGCAACAACTTTCTCTTGGCGTTAGTCTTAATGACGATGCCACTTTTGAAAACTTTTACGCCCCGCCGGCTACGCCTAATGCACAAATTTTATCTGCGCTGCGCCAGCAAATTGAAACCGCCAATGAGCCCTTTATTTTTTTGTGGGGTGCCGCCGGTTGTGGATTAACGCATTTACTGCAAGGTGCTTGTCACCACGCGCAAAATTTTTCCAAGACTTTCCAGTATTTCCCGCTGCGTGATTTAGCAGGCTACGCGCCGGATGAATTATTTGTTGGCTTGGAAGAATTGGATTTGGTTGTGTTGGATGCGCTGGACGAAGTCATCAATCGCCCAGAATGGGAGCTCGCTTTATTCAATCTGTTTAACCGCCTGCGCGATGCGGGAAAATTATTGGTTGTGGCTGCTGTTCAAGGGCCGCAAGAATTGCCCATAAGTTTGCCGGATTTAAAATCGCGCTTGCAGTGGGGCGCAACTTTTCATGTACAAACTCTCGACGACGATCAAAAACAAGCAGCTTTGCAATTTCGAGCTAAAGCACGCGGCTTGGAATTAAGTGATGAAGTGGCGGCATATATTATTCAGCGGTTGCCGCGCGATATGAATGAACTGTTTTGGCAGTTGAATCGTTTGGATCATGCATCGCTTGCAGAACAGCGTAAGTTGACGATTCCGTTTGTGAAGAAAATTTTAGGTTTGTAAAAACCAGAAATAAAAAGCCCGATCTCTGTTATGGAGATCGGGCTTTTTTATGAGCGGCTTATTTAATTAAGCCGCTGGAACTGCTTCGCGAACTTCTTCTTCACTTTTGGTGAGGTTTGCGTACTTGGCACCAAAGTAGAAGATGAACAAATAGCAAGCTGCAGGCAACAAGAAAGAAACTTGCAAGCCAATGGTGTCTGCCAATCCGCCTTGTGCGTAGGGAACAATCGCACCGCCTACAATACCCATACACAATAGGCCAGAGCCTTGGCTGGTGTATTTACCAATGTCATGCAATGCCATGGTGAAAATAGTGGGGAACATGATTGAGTTAAACAAACCAACCGCAATCAACGACCACATAGCCGCAGGGCCAGATGCAAAGGTAGCAATCATGATCAAGGTAATTGTTGAGCCTGCACAAACACTCAATACGATGCCTGGGCGAATGTAGCGCATTACAAAGAATCCAATAAAGCGACCAACCATTGCGCCACCCCAGTACAAATACAAATAATCTTCCGCCGCTTTTGCTGCGGGTAAACCTGCAACGCGCTCAAGGCCAAGGAAGTTAACCAAATAAGTACCAATAGAAACTTCTGCACCCACGTACAAGAAAATACCTAACACGCCTAATGCTAAACGTGGATAAGCTTTTACTGCTTCCAGGTTGGAAAGAATGGCTTGTTTGATACCTTTGTCGTTTTCGTCGTGAGCATCAACAATAGTTGGCAGTTTTGCGAAAGCAAAAATCACAGCGAGGAGTAACAACACACCGGCCAACATCAAATAAGGCATTTGTACAGAAGATGCTTCAGTCAAGTGGTAAGCATGTAACTCTTCCGGAGAAAGTTTTGCTAATTCCTCTGCGCCTAAAAAGGTTGCGCCGCCCAGAATGACACCCGCTAATAACTTGGGTGCTACAGTGGTGCCCAATGAATTGAATGCTTGGGTCAAGGTCAAACGGCTTGATGCAGTTTTGGGTGAGCCGAGAACAGCAACGTAAGGGTTAGCTGCAACTTGTAAAACGGTTATGCCCGCAGCCAAAATAAAGAATGCAAACAAGAAGAAGTTATAGCTTGAAGTTGCCGCGGGGTAAAACAGCAAGCAACCTATAGCGGCAATCACCAAACCTGTTACGGCGCCTTTCTTGTAACCAAAGCTACGTACATACATACCAGCAGGTAAAGACACTAAAAAGTAAGCACCAAAGAACCACAACTGCACAAGTGCGGCTTGCATGTAGGTAAGGGTGAAAACAGATTTTAAGTGTGGGATAAGAACATCGTTGAGTGAGGTAATTGCGCCCCACATAAAAAACAGAATAGTTACAATGATGAGTGGAATTGTATTATTTCCTTCATTGTTTGAACTATGGCTTTGAGCCGAACCTTGCGGAATGCTTGCCATTTTTATTACCTCATTGTTATGTCATGGAGTTTGTCGTCGCCTCTAGTACTTGCTGCAGCAATCTATGAGCCGTCTTGCAAGAGCGCGGTACTATAATTCAAGGGCTCTAGGCTGTCACATGGTTTATAGTGGTTGGAAAGGTAAAAAAAATTAAAGCAAAAGGGCAAAATATTTTATAAGCTAGTGGTCATTTTTACCTTTAGTCTTTCGCGGTTGTAAGCAAGGTATTCGTTTCCCCAATTTAATAATAACAGGTGGTGTGTTGTGGCCAAGGCGACAATCGATGACGTAGCAGCGCTGGCAGGCGTGTCTATGAAAACAGTCTCACGGGTAATGAATAACGAACCCAATGTGCGGCCAGCAACGCGTGAAAAAGTTGAAGCTGCAGTAGCTCAATTGGATTATCGCCCCAATATGTCGGCGCGCAGTTTGGCTGGCAACCGCTCTTATCTTTTGGGATTGTTATACGGAATTCCGTCTGCGCATTACGTGTTGGATATTCAGGAGGGTGTGCTCGACATCTGCCGTCCCCAAGGTTACGAATTACTTGTTCACCCCTGTAATCATCAAGACCCTAATATCACCCAGGAAATCGTCGACCTGATGCGCGACAAGCGCATCGACGGTGTCATGCTGACTCCACCGATTTCCGACAACATGACATTAATGCATGCGCTCAAACGCATGTCTGTACCTTTTGTGCGTGTTGCTCCCACAGAGAGCAAAGGCTTATCACCCTACGTTGAAACCAACGATCAGGAAGCCTCTTACGATATGACCTGCAAACTGATTGCTTTGGGGCACACACGCATTGGATTTATTTGCGGACACCCGGATCACCGTGCCGTGACTTTGCGTTTTGATGGCTACAAAGCTGCACTGATTGAAAATGATATTCCGCTCTCCAATGATTTGGTTGCGAACGGTTTGAACTCTTTTGAATCGGGTGAGGCCTGTGCACGCAAATTGTTGGAAAAAAAATCTCGTCCCACGGCTATTTTTGCGGCCAACGATGACATGGCGGCGGGTGTGATGATGGTTGCGCATCAATTAGGCATTAAAATTCCGGAAGAATTATCGGTAGCCGGTTTTGACGATACCCCGGTTGCTCATCAAATTTGGCCAGCCTTAACAACGGTTCGCCAACCAATTCAGGCGATGGCGAAAAAAGCTACGGAATTATTGATAAAACAATTGCGCGGCAAAGACGTGCAGTTACCTGCGAGTATGCTGACATCAACAATTATTGTGCGGGAATCAACGGGTGTTGCACCGAAGAAGCATTCTTGATTAATTATTCTGCATAAAAAAGCCGCGGTAGTAATGCCGCGGCTTTTTTATTTTCTAACAAATGTTTAAACCAACACTGGTTTCAATGCTGGAGTATTGTGAATCAACCAGGCAGCAGAACCAACTAAAGCCGCTTTATCGTTCACGATTACTTTGATTGAAATATCACTTACGTAACCGCGCATCGGACCTTTGTTTTTGTAGCGCTCTTCAAAGTTTGTTTCAGGCAAAATGCTCATCAGCTTTGGCGTAATACCGCCACCAATTACCACGCCGCCGCGTGCACCGGTAGAAACAGCTTTATCACCAGCAACTGCACCCAATGTATTGCAGAAGGTAATTACTGCTTCACGGCAAATTGCATCTTCATTAGCCAAACCTTTGGTGCTTACATCAGCAGGAGAATAGTTTTGTGCTTCTACGCCAGCGATGCTCGCCAAAGCGCGGTACAAATGTACCAAACCAATACCAGACAAAATATTTTCTACCGATACGTGTGATTGCTCTTTCAGTAGATAAGATTTGATCGCTAATTCTTTTTCTGTGGTGGGCGCAAAGCTCGCATGGCCACCTTCGGTAGGAATAATTTTCCAGCTGCCGTTTTCAGGCACCAATAACGCCATACCAAAACCTGTACCTGGGCCCATTACACAAATCGGGGCTTCCGGGTCTGAATCGGCAGAGTAGAGGGTTTTGGTTTCTTCTGCAGATAAGAAAGGTACAGCGTAAGCCAGTGCGGCAAAGTCGTTAATGACGTGCAGGGTTTTCATGCCCAACTGATCGCGCAGTTCATTGATATTGAACTTCCAATCAAGGTTGGTCATTTGCGCGAAACCATGCTCAATCGGGCCAGCAATCGCTAAGCACGCAAATTCGGGCATATCAATTTTGAACTCGGCGCAGCAGGCTTTAATCATGCTGCCCATGTCAGGGTAGTTGGCGCATCGCAGCGTAATTTGCTGTGCGCTCGTATAGTTAGGTTTGCTGGTGTTAGGAGCCTGTTCGACCAAGCCAAAGCGAGCGTTGGTGCCGCCGATATCTGCAACCAATAAAAAGCCCATGCGTTAGTCCTCTAAGTGTATGGAGTTGGAGTTTTTCTAATGTGGTGAAAGTAAAAGGTTGGAGTATTGAAGTGGAGACTCTAAGCCAGCTTTCGGGTGTTGATTATGACTTATTTCTGAGTACATGGAAGTCTATGTGTCATTGACAGCGCTGTCAATAAACAGTAGCCTACACATATTCGGTTAAGATGCGGTTTTTACTCAACTTTTTGTTGATAATTTCCATCAGAAAGCCATTTTTTAAGAGTAAAATTGCGTCAGTGCTGGAGGCGGTTGCAGCGTCCTAGCGTGTGTTGTTGGAAATCTAATAAAAGATGTAATAAGCATCTCGATAAGCATGTCTTAATCCTGATTATTTTGTAAAACCTGCACCTTCATAGTTCCATGAAGCGGTGCTTTATTTGTATTTTAAATTTATCAGTAACTTGGAGGTTTAGAAGGTGATGTGGCCTACGCTCACGCACGCGGTAAAAAAAGATCCTGCCATCGAACAAAGAATCGATGAGCTTTTGGCTCGCATGAGCGTGGAAGAAAAGGTAGGGCAGTTGATTCAACCTGAAATTCGTCACCTGACAGCCCAGGATGTTAAGGATTACCACATTGGGTCAGTGCTCAATGGTGGTGGTTCTGTTCCTAATGGCAACCGCTACTCAAAAGCAGCTGATTGGCTGGCTATTGCAGATGCTTATTACCAAGCATCTATGGATGAAAGCGATGGCAAAGTAGCCATTCCTATTATGTGGGGTACTGATGCCGTTCACGGTGTGGGCAATATTGTGGGCGCGACTTTGTTCCCTCACAACATCGCTCTGGGCGCAGCTAACAATCCCGAATTAATTCGCCGCATTGGCCAGATCACTGCGACTGAAATCGCGGTGACGGGGTTGGATTGGGATTTCTCTCCAACTGTCGCAGTGGCACGTGACGACCGTTGGGGGCGCACTTATGAATCTTATTCCGAGCATCCTGAACTCGTGCGTTCCTATGCGGGCAAGATGGTTGAGGGCTTGCAAGGCGTTGCTAATACTGATGATTTCCTCGCTAAAACGCGTGTAATTTCTACCGCAAAACATTTCCTTGCCGATGGCGGCACCCTAAACGGGATTGATCGCGGCAACACCATGGTTGATGAAGAAGCCCTGCGCGATATTCACGCTGCGGGTTATTTCAGTGCGATTGAGGCGGGCGTGCAAACTGTTATGGCCTCGTTCAATAGTTGGCAGGGCGAACACATGCACGGCCACAAATATTTATTGACCGATGTGCTCAAAGATAAATTGGGCTTTGATGGTTTGGTTGTTGGCGATTGGAATGGACACGGTTTTATTGCTGGCTGTACAGCGCTTGATTGCCCCAAAGCGATCAATGCCGGCCTTGATGTTTTTATGATTGCTGATCCTGAGTGGAAAACGCTTTATAAAAACACGCTTGATCAAGTAAAGAGTGGCGTTATTTCAATGGAGCGTACGGACGACGCCGTTCGCCGTGTGCTCCGTGTAAAATTGCGCGCTGATTTGTGGAACAAAGGTTTGCCTTCCACTCGTCCATTGTCGGGCAAAGATGAATTGCTCGGCGCCGCCGCTCACCGTGAAGTCGCTCGCCAAGCAGTACGGGAATCCATTGTGTTATTGAAAAACAAAAATAATATTTTACCTCTATCGCCAAGCGCCAATATTTTAGTTGCCGGCGACGGTGCAGATAATATCAGCAAGCAAACCGGTGGTTGGTCAGTCAACTGGCAGGGCACTGGTAACACCATGGCAGATTTCCCCGGTGCGACCACTATCTGGATGGGTATTGAAGCTGCAGTTAAGGCCGCTGGCGGTAAAGCGACCCTCAGCCCTGAGGGTACTTATAGTGAAAAACCTGATGTTGCTATTGTGGTGTTTGGTGAAGATCCCTATGCAGAAATGCAGGGTGATGTGCAAAACGTATTGTTGAAATCGGGTGATACTAAAGATCTCGAATTGCTGCGCAAACTTAAAGCCGATGGCATTCCCGTTGTTTCTTTGTTTGTGACGGGTCGTCCACTGTGGGTTAACCGCGAGTTGAATGCATCTGATGCATTCGCTGTTATTTGGCAGCCTGGTACTGAAGGCGCAGGTATTGCCGATGTGATTTTCAAATCAACCGATGGCAAGCTGCGTTACGACACCAATGGACGTTTGACCTTCTCCTGGCCCAAGCGTCCGGATCAAGCGCCTTTGAATATTGGCGATGAAAATTACGATCCGCTTTTCCCGTACGGTTTTGGTTTGAGCTACAACGACAAAGATACTTTGAGTAGCGAGTTGTCTGAAGAAGGCATCCAGCATCAGGCAACTACTGATGTGTTGGAATTGTTCAAGCGTCGTCCAATGAGCCCCTTCTCGATTATTCTGGAAGGAAAAAATAACGACCGCGCTGATTTGAATGGCAACATTGCAGCCGTTTCTTCGCTCACGGTAACAGCGGTTGACCGTGATGTTCAGGAAGATGCCCGTCGCGCGCAATGGAATGGTAATGGCGAAGGCTTGGTTGCAATCTCAACATTGAATCGCCAGGTATTGAGCGATTATCTGCATGCTAATTCTGCATTGATCTTTGATGTAAAAGTTGATGATGCACCTAAAGGCAATGCACGTGTGCGCATAGGTTGTGGCCCTTCATGCTATACCGAGGTTGATCTCACTGCGCAATTCAAGGCTATTAGCGGTCAGGGGTGGAAGACGATTAAGGTCGATTTAGTATTATTCCCGGATGCAGGAACTGACTTCGGCTTGAAGCGCACCCAGGAAGAGCTGTTTGAGCTAGTGCTCGAGCCTTTCTCATTAGTTGCCAATGATAAGCTCGATTTGGTTTTCTCGAATGTTCGTATTGAAAAGAATGCTGGACAGAACGGGCAAGTTCGTTACGAATAATGCTCTAATATCCAGCCATAAAAAAAGCCGCCTAGTGCGGCTTTTTTTATGGCTGCGATTTGGCTTTGGTCGGCAGGTAAAAAAGAGTGCAAGGCGATAACACCGGTTTGTAGAGAAACATGTTGCAAACAAACGTGCATTCTTTTGAGGCTTGCACGTTTCAAAAAGTACACCTATGAAAACCTCGAGTGGGGGTGTCTGCCTTTAAATGGAGCAAATGCTTAAGTCGCGGTGCATTTTTTTGTAATTAAATGGCGCACAGATTTTTAACGAAATGTTTATTTTTAGCGCGATATTTTTTAATCGGTCACCAACAGAGTGCGTTACCAAATTGTGACAAAAAATACACGTTAAAAAAATCGCTTTTGTAACTGGTTGATTTGAATGGACAAAATATATTTATTTGGCGCATTTTTTTTGTTTGGCATAGGCCTTGCTCTAGTGAAAATTACTCATGCCAATAAAATCTAACTTCAAAACTTAGATAAAAATGCGATGAAAATATTTTAATTGCGTCGCAAAAAAATTAGGCAAGTGTGATTGTTACTAACGCTAACTTTTGGAGAAAGTCCTATGAAAAAACACACTGCTCATCTTCTTTGCGCTGCAGCCGGTTCATTATTTTTTTCTGCACAGAGTGCGCACGCCGCGCAAACCTTAACCGAAGGTTTGGTGTCAGGCAGTACAATTAAAGTAAATGTTCGCACTCGCTATGAAGATGTGAGTTGGGATGGTTATGAAGATGCAAACGCTCTTACCATAAGATCACGTTTGTCTTATCAATCTGGTGCCTGGAATGGTTTCGCCATCACTGCTGAAATGGATAACGTTACTGAAGTTGATCACGACGTTGATTACGCAACTTGGGCTGCAGATCCAATTAATGCGGGTACAAAAAAATACGCACAAATTTTTGATCCACAGGGCACTGATTTTAATCAGGCGCTGGTGTCTTACACTACGTTTAATAATTCCATTAAGTATGGTCGCCAACGTATTATTTTAGATAACGCGCGTTTTATCGGTAACGTGGGCTGGCGCCAGAACGAGCAAACTTATGATGGTATTTCATTTACCAACAAATCAATTCGCTACACCAATATTTTTGCTGCGCACATCACTAACGTAAACCGTATTTTTGGTAACGCTGTTCCTGTGCAAGGTGATTACAAACAAGATACCAATTTGTTTAACGTGAGTTACACCGGATTTGAAGCAGGAAAATTAACGGGCTACGCATATCTTATCGATAATGTTGATGACGCAACTTTGGTGGGAACTGGCGCAGCGGCAAATAAATCTGCCGCTATATCCAGCAATACTTATGGTGTGCGTTGGTCGAGCACTGCAAATCCATCGTTTATGTACACATTGGAATACGCCAAGCAAAAAGGTGCTGGTTCAAATCCATTGGATTACAGCGCAACCTACAGCTTGATTGAGGCGAGTACTACTATAGGTCGTTTTGTACCCTTAATCGGTTATGAAGTCTTGGGTTCAGACAATGGCAACAAAGGCTTCGCAACACCCTTTGCAACACTGCATATTTTTAATGGCTGGGCAGATCGTTTCCTTGCAACACCAAAAGAAGGTATCAAGGATATATACGCAAGTTTGACCACCACTGTAAAAGGTGTGCAATTGGTTGCGGCTTATCATAGTTATGAAGCGGATGAAAAAAGTCTTGCAGCGGGCGCAACCCTGGGCAAAATTATTGACTACGGTAATGAATGGAATTTGAGCGCCAGCAAAAAAATCGGTGCAGTTGTTTATACCGCTAAATATGCCACCTTTGATAACGGTAACTGGGTACAAAAAATCGGTACTAAATCTTTAGTTTCCGATACCTCAAAAGTATGGCTTCAGGCTGATTGGAATTTCTAATTGCAGCCAATAAAAAAATCCCCGGTAGATGCCGGGGATTTTTTTTACGTCATTCGTATTTAAACTTCCTTAGTGCTTTCGTCACTCGCTTTAGTTTCTAGCTTGGGCGCAGGAATAATATCTGCGTCCGCATCCCACAATCCGCGATAACTTAATTGTTGCCACGCCCAGCGCAACCATTTCAATAATGATGCTGCGAACCACAGCGACCAAATTAAAATAATGACTTTGTAGCACCATAGCGGCAAGGAAATTACCCAAGCGGTGGGGAATGCCAAATCGCTGTGGTCTTGGTACCAGTAGAAATTATTGCCATAAGTATTGTGACCTACGATATGCATATCGGGTGAACTCAATAATCCGTCTGGCAAGGTGGTAACTAATGCAAAGAACACGAACAATGAAAGTGCGAATAATCCAAGTTGCAAAAATCTGAATTTCCATTTGCTACCAATGGCGCTGAGTTTTCCGCGCTGGCTTAATGCCAACAACCAAACGGCGAACCAAATAAAGGTTCCCATGTTCAGTGTGCAAATTCCCAAACTGAGCAATATCCATTCATATGGTTTAAGTGGTGTTAATTGCGCGCGGCCTAAACCATAAGCCACGATTGCCATAACAACCAGCATTCCCCAAAGCAAAATGCTTGGGCCAATTTGTGGCCCGCCTACCCATAGCACCCAGCGGTTATAAGGAATTCCCATAGAGATATTTTGGTTGCTGCTACCATTCTCCAAATTAAATAAAGGTGTTTTGGTGAGCAATCCAATAGCATCGTCTTGCTTCCAATTGATACTGACTTTTTGTGAGCCTGGGTGTAATGGAACTTTTAAAACACCTTTAGTGGAGCTGATTAGTTGTTCGGTGTTGTCAATTTCCAGTTTGGAAAGCTGTGCACCCTCCGGCAAGGTAAACGTGTATTGCCCGCCTTGATTGGAGCGAATATTTAAATTCAAAATGCTCAAGCTGTTGTGATTACCGGGGTTATGAGAGAGCGAGGCTTCATCAACCGTAATGTGTTGTCCTTGCGTTGCCTGAGGGCGATGCACATCAATTGTTAAGCTTTCACCGGGCCAAGGTTGCCATACAGGAATATTTTCGTGCTTCGCCATTTGTATGGGTGCTATACCGGTAGTTTGAGAATGCCAACGAGGCGAAATATCCAGCGTCCAAATTTCAACCCAGGGAACATTTTGTGCTGCTTGTAATTTAATGGGCGAAATTTCTTTAAGATTAGATGACCACTCAAATTCATCGTCATCGCTCTCTAAATGCACGGCCACTTTTCCGTTGGGATTTGCTTTGGTTGTTAAAGGTGATTCACCATTTAATATGGGTACTTCAATATTAATAGTGCCAACAGCAGGTGCAACTCGTGTAACTGTGGTAACCAGCGTCCAATCCAAATCGAGTTTTAATGTGCGTTTAACAAGCACAAATGCTGCGATGGGATCCGGGCGTAAATGTTCTGTTTGTGATGCGCTTTGATCGCGCTCAACGCGTTGTAATTGCAATGATTGGCTGCTTTGTTCTGCGTTTGGTAATCCACTTAGTTCCCAGCCACTGGTTGTCGGTGTGACATTGTGCAATGGAAGAGGGAATTGTAAATTCAGCGCATCGTGACCTTGAACATTAGCGCTAATTCTCAAGTTGTGTTGCCCTTTAGGTAAGCTCACTAACAAGCTTTGATCGGCGGCTTGAACTAAAGCGGCGGGTTTCCCATCCACAGTAACTTGGTTTGGCCACCATTGTTGATGATCTGCGGGTAAGGGGAATGCAATTAAATCATTTGCGTTTACCACGAGGTCGAGCGTCAATTGATCTTGCTTGATATCAATGTTTACACGTTCAATGGCTGCGCAATGTGGTAAACATTTTGGCTGTTCTGTAAGTCGTGCTTCCAACTCTTTAAGAATAGATGGATCAATGGTGACATCGGCTTGTGCGGAGTCAGGCGTAAACAAAATAGAGCTTCCCACCATCAAACAAGATGCGAGACCCAATACGCGGCTACCTGGAAATTTCAAACTCGGTAATTTTGCATCGTTTGATGATAAGAATTTTTTCAGCAAAACAACGGCCATCAATAAAGGCAATAAAATCGCGAGTAAATTGCCGAGCTTGTTAAACCACGGTGAAATTAAAAATAGCTTGGTGGTTTCGTCCTGTTTGATTGGGCCATCCCAATATAAGTTCACAGATTTCTGATCGTGAGTGGGCACCGCAATTCCAGTTTGTGTTTGCTGCGATGGATCGTATTTTTTATCGAAGCGTCTATCGGTTTTCACACCGGGAATTCGCTGTAATGACTCGGCAACGTTTGAATCCGGGAATTTTCCAAAATCTTCGGCTTCTATGCTGTCAACGTCAGCTCTTTTAGGGGCGGGTGCAGCGGCCATTGATTCAGTAACCCTTGCAACCACAACTTCTTCCGCAACTTCCGGTGAAGGAGCTTCTACTGTTTTCATTGAGAGCGGTGCGTATTCTTCTCGTGAGCTAAAAATAGATGAGGTGCTAACGACCCAGAAGTTTTTGTTTTCTAAAGACGGATTTATCATGATGCGCGCTTCGCGCACTGCAAAAGGCAAAGTGATAATTGCCAGGCTTAAAAAACTTAAATAACCATAACGCACTAACCAAGTTTTGAATTTTCCGGTCACCAGGGTTGTGAGTGCTATAACAGCAATTAAATTTAACCAAATAAATACCGGCGCGCCTAAACGTTGATAAACAACAATTAAACCAAGACCAGCTAGTACGCCCAGCTGGATTGATGTAATGCGTGCGAAGGCAACGGCAATAATTAATACGGCGAACATATCCCACAAGGTCCATTTAGAAAGCCAGGTGCCTATTTCATTGCTGGTACCTGTCGCAGTAAAAAGTGACCAGCCCGGTGGAAGGAATAGAGTGGTGTGCAGATTATTTAATTCCTGATTCCAACCGCTTACGGGAAGTGTGAGGCTGCGTTCAAGTTTACTCACAGCTTGTAGCGATAAATTGCGGGAGCGAATTTCCAAGCCAGAATTCTGGTTTTTATCCAGCTGTGTAACCAGCTGCGGTTCGCCATCAATTTTTGCACTGGTCAACTCAACAGGTTTAATCATTTCTATGCGTGAGCTGTAGATTTCGCCATTGAGCGTATCGTTAAAAATAAAACCTTTTCCATCAAATCCTAACCAGGCATTGCGTTCCAACTGCAAATTGCTGGCAACATCTTTATTTTCACCGCGATACAGCTCTTCCAAAGTGAAATGCGTTTGGGGTGTTACTAAATAAGCGGGTAAATTTTTCCAATCATCGGGTAATTGTGTTTGTTGGGGATCAACTGATTGCGCGCCGGAGATTTGCACGCTACGCAGTTGGCGCTGCGCTTCGAACACCCAAATTTCTTCTTGCGGCCAAAATTCGTTGGTGACTTTATAAGAAATGTCTTTGTGGCTAGTGGTGGAAGTGCTGACGAGAGTAATTTCCCAAGTGCCGGGTTTTAATTGCACGCGCAGGCTGCCATCTTTTTCGATGTGGGCAGGCAATTCGCTTTCAAATTCCACTACAGTAAAACCATCTAACAAAAGTTGCCCGAGTTTAATTTCACGTTCTTTGCCGCTCACGCCTAACTGCAATTGCGTGGTGATTTGCAAAGGAATCCCATCGTCAATTTTTCTAAATACGCGAACACTTAATGCATCTTGATGTGCGGCAACACTCTTGGGTTGGTTGTTGGCGAGCCAGAGTTGATTGTTACCTTCCAGTGCCGGGTTGTTCACGCTTTTTCCATTGAGCGTCAATTGAATCAAACCGGTTTGCGCTGGAATGCTAATGGTGCGCGGCATTTCTGCCCAGCTGAGGTTACCGGTAATTTGGTGTGAGCCGGGCGTTAAATAGGCTTCGGGTGTGCCATTGCGGTCGCGCGTGGTGATATTGCCGAGGCTGCTGCTGATGTTATGCGGCCACAAACTGGCGCTGCCGGGCAATGCGACCCAATCGCTTTTATAAACATCAATTCTCTGCGTGAATTTAGCGCCCTTGTCGTTAGCTTCAATCGTTAAGCCGGAATACCAGTGGCAGGTGCGATTGCCGGTGTTGAACTGGAATGGGCAATTTAATTCGGGATGTTTTTCGAGCACCCAGGGTTTCCATTCTTCGAGGGATTTGGGGATTTCAGCGGCGAGTGAATAGCTACTGATGACTGCGACAAGAACTCCAAATAAACGAGCTAATAGCTTAAGCATGCAAGGATTCCTTTTTGTTACTGACAGTTTTTTATCGAATGTGTGGCGAGTATACGAGCGATAGGGGAGGCCTGCGCAAGATGCTATGCGATGATTACTTAAGGATGTGTGAATATTTGTACGAAGTGTGACGCATAAATAAAAAAGCCGCAGATCAAACAATCTGCGGCTTTCGGTTCTCTATTATTCAGCTAAGAGTTACTTGGCTGGATAGTCGCGCTTCACGCTACCGGTGTACAGCTGGCGTGGACGGCCGATTTTGTATGAAGTGCTAACCATTTCATCCCAGTGAGAGTACCAGCCAACAGCACGGCCCAAAGCGAAGATTACGGTGAACATTTCAGTTGGGATTTCAATGGCTTTCAAAATGATGCCGGAGTAGAAATCCACATTCGGATAAAGTTTTTTGCTGATGAAGTAAGGATCTTCCAATGCGATTTGCTCAAGGCGTTTAGCAATCGCCAACAATGGAGAGTTTTCCAAACCTAATTCACCCAATACTTCGTCACAGGTTTGCTTCATTACTTTGGCGCGTGGGTCAAAGTTTTTGTACACGCGGTGACCAAAGCCCATTAAGCGGAAGCCTGAAGTTTTGTCTTTAGCGCGAGCAACGCAGGATTCAATGTTTTCCACGCTGCCGATTTCTTCCAGCATTTCCAATACAGCTTCGTTGGCGCCACCGTGAGAAGGGCCCCAAAGTGTAGAAATGCCGGCAGCGATTGCTGCGAATGGGTTGGTGCCAGATGAGCCAGACAAACGCACGGTAGATGTAGATGCGTTTTGCTCGTGGTCAGCATGTAGAACAAAAATACGATCCATAGCTTTGGCGAGAGTTTGGCTCACATTGGGAGCTTCACCCGCTTTGCCGAAGGTCATATGCAAATAATTTTCGGCGTAGCCCAGGCTTGTATCCGGGGCAATAAATTCTTCACCTTTACGGTGTTTGTACACCATGGCTGACAGAGTTGGCATCTGGCCAATCAGACGATAAGCAGTCAGCTTGCGGCTTTCAGCGTTAGTAATGTCGATTTCAGCGTGGTACACACCTGCCAGCGCAGCAACAGCACTGCATAAAATAGCCATTGGGTGAGTGTCACGCTTGAAGCTTTTGATCACGTTGACGACAGATTGGTCAACATTGGAGTTGTCTTTGATTGCTTGGGCAAATTCGGCTTTTTGCGCTGGAGTTGGCAATTCGCCGTTGAGAAGGAGGTAACAGGTTTCGATGTAATCAGAGGAGACAGCAAGTTGTTCGATGGGGTATCCGCGGTGAAGGAGAATTCCTTCGTCGCCATCAATAAACGTAATCTTGGATTCGCATGAGGCGGTGGACATAAAGCCCGGGTCAAACGTGAAAAAGCCATTCTTGGTAATGCTGGTGACGTCAATAACGTCTGGTCCGACACTGCTGGCATAGATAGGTAAGTCAATCGTGCTATCAATACCATCAATCGTTAGGTGTGCTTTCTTGTCAGTCATTACTGACTCCTGTGCTTACTAATAGGACTAATGTGCTTGAGTTGTATGAGTGGTGCCGATCATTCTCTATATAGAAAGAGTAATACTTCGATACTAAACACACCTGCAAGTTGCATGCTCAAGTTATGTAAAACCTTGCGTAGCTTTTTTATGGCTACGTCATAGACTAGTCGAGTTTCGACCCTGCCGTTTGTTTGCGGTCGGCATTATAGATGAGTTATTTGCTGCAACGAAAGTTTTTGCCAGTAAATAGGGCGCATTTGACCAAACTTTTTTTCACTAATTTCAGTGTGTTCCGACTGGTCTGTTAAATGTCGATTTATTTTGCACTATCTTGGTTCTCAGGTGTGTTTTCGTGCGCCGTCATGGAACAAAAAAATCGCCAAAAAAACGGGAAAGTCTTTGATATTGCAGAAATTTTGAGCGATTGGGTGGATTCCCAAAAACATCGTGTTGTTTTGGTTTTTGTCGCGGCATTTTGTTTGTAATTCCGGGGCTCCCTCTCTATAATGCTGCGCGACTTGCAGGATGCCTCGGCGATGCCCCAAAAACACTCATTTTTGACGCTGCCGATGCTCATTCTTAATAACCTGCCCGCATGGGCTAAAAGGTGCATTAAACCGTGAACAAGAAAAGACCTGTCAACCTCGATATTTCCACCATCAAACTTCCCATCACTGCTGTTGTATCTATTCTTCACCGCTTCTCAGGCATTTTTCTATTTGCCGGTGCTGCAGTGTTGTTGTGGATGCTTGATTCGAGCCTCGATTCACAAGAAAGTTTTGCAGCTGTGCGTGATGCCTCCGCAAATCCAGTTTTTAAATTTGTGTTGTGGTCAGTGTTGTCCGCGTTGGCGTATCACGCTGTGATGGGTTCTCGTCATTTGCTGATGGACTGTGGTGTGGGCGAAAGCCTGGAAGGTGGTAAGCGCGGTGCAACCATCGCCCTCGTATTGGCCGTTGTATTGATTGCACTGATAGGAGTTTGGGTATGGTAACTTCCGTAACAAGTTTTGGCCGTAGTGGTCTCTACGACTGGTTGATCCAGCGTATCGGCGGAGTGGTAATGGCCGCTTACCTTATTTTCATTGTTGCATTTATCGCTATGAATCCCGAGTTAACCTATGAGCAGTGGAGCGCCTTACACGGCCAGCTGTGGATGAGGGTATTCAGCTTTGCGACTCTACTTTCCTTTATTGCCCACGCCTGGATTGGTTTGTGGGTTGTCTTAACAGATTACTTGACTGAACGTTTGATGGGCAGCAAAGCCACTGTATTGCGTATTTTAGCGCAGGTAGTTTTGGGTGGCGTTTCCTTGACCTATTTGGTCTGGGGCATCGAAATACTGTGGGGTTTTAAATAATGGCTAGCATTCGCACGATTTCTTTTGACGGTATTGTGGTTGGCGGCGGCGGCGCTGGTATGCGCGCGGCTTTACAACTGGCTCAGTCAGGCTACAAAACCGCAGTAATTACCAAAGTATTCCCAACCCGTTCGCACACTGTATCTGCCCAAGGCGGCATTACCTGTGCAATCGCAAGTGCTGACCCTAACGACGATTGGCGCTGGCACATGTATGACACCGTAAAAGGGTCAGACTATATCGGCGACCAGGATGCTATTGAATATATGTGTTCAGTGGGTCCAGAAGCGGTATTCGAATTGGAACACATGGGCTTGCCATTCTCCCGTACCGAAGAAGGCCGTATTTACCAGCGTCCTTTCGGCGGTCAGTCCAAGAACTTTGGTGAAGGCGGTCAAGCTGCTCGTACTTGTGCTGCTGCTGACCGTACCGGTCACGCCTTGTTGCACACGCTTTATCAAAGCAACGTAAAAAACAAAACCGTATTTTTGAACGAGTGGTTTGCTGTTGACCTCGTTAAAAATGCTGATGGTGCTGTAGTAGGTGTTATTGCAATTAACATCGAAGACGGCGAAACCGTTTATGTAAAAGCCAAAGCCACTGTTTTGGCAACTGGCGGTGCGGGTCGTATTTATTCTTCTACCACTAACGCACACATCAATACCGGTGACGGTGTTGGTATGGCCTTGCGTGCAGGCTTCCCTGTACAAGATATCGAAATGTGGCAGTTCCACCCAACAGGCATCGCCGGTGCTGGTGTGCTGGTAACTGAAGGTTGCCGCGGAGAAGGTGGTTACCTCATCAATAAGCACGGTGAGCGTTTTATGGAGCGTTATGCTCCTAATGCGAAAGACCTTGCAGGTCGCGATGTAGTTGCGCGCTCAATGGTTTTGGAAATTCTTGCCGGTAACGGCTGTGGTCCTAACGGTGATCACGTACTTCTCAAACTCGATCACCTCGGTGAAGAAGTTCTGGAAAGCAAGTTGCCAGGTATCTGTGAATTGTCACGTACCTTCGCACACGTAGATCCGGTTTATGCTCCTGTTCCAGTGGTTCCAACCTGTCACTATATGATGGGTGGTATCCCAACCAATATTAATGGCCAAGCTTTAACACAAGATGCTAACGGCACTGACGTTGTGATTGACGGTTTGTTCGCCTGCGGTGAAGTTGCTTGTGTATCTGTACACGGTGCTAACCGCTTGGGCGGTAACTCACTGCTCGACTTGGTTGTGTTTGGCCGTGCAGCTGGTCTGTATATCGAGAAAGCCTTGCGTGAAGGTGTTGAGCACAAAAATGCAACCCAGGCTGATATCGACAAAGCTATGGCGCGCTTGAACAAAGTGAACACATCTAACACTGGCGAGAGCGCTGCCGTGCTGCGTAAAGAGCTGCAAACCATTATGCAAAACTACTTCGGTGTATTCCGCAAAGGCGAATACATGCAGAAGGGTATTGAGCAATTGGCAGAGCTGCGCAAGCGTATTGAAAATGTATCAATTACCGACAAGAGCAATGCATTCAATACCGCACGTATTGAAGCTTTGGAATTGCAAAATCTGTTGGAAGTGGCTGAAGCAACTGCAGTTGCAGCTGAAGTGCGTAAGGAATCTCGCGGCGCTCACGCTCGTGATGACTTCCAGGATCGCGATGATGCTAACTGGTTGTGCCATTCACTTTATTTCCCCGGTGAGAAGCGTGTTGCCAAGCGTGAGGTGAATTTCAAACCTCATACTATGGAAGCCTTCCAACCTAAGAAACGCACCTATTAATTTCGGGGATAAAGATATGTTGAAAGTTGAAGTTTATCGCTACAACCCTGACACCGATAAAGCGCCTTACATGAAGACTTACGAGTTGGATACTGGCGGTAAAGATTTAATGGTATTGGATGTTCTTGAGTTATTAAAAGCCCAAGACGAAAGTCTGGCTTACCGTCGCTCATGCCGTGAAGGTGTGTGTGGTTCAGACGGTATGAACATTAACGGTAAAAACGGTTTGGCCTGCATCAAGCCAATCTCTGAAGCTACCGGCGGAAGCGGCAAGTTGGTATTGCGTCCGCTCCCAGGTTTGCCAGTAATTCGTGACCTCGTTGTAGACATGACTCAGTTCTACGATCAATACAAAAAGATCGAGCCTTATTTGCAAAACGATACTCCAGCTCCTGCGATTGAGCGTTTGCAATCGCCAGAGGACCGTGAGAAGTTGGATGGTTTGTACGAATGTATTTTGTGTGCGTGTTGTTCAACTAGCTGTCCATCCTTCTGGTGGAACCCCGATAAGTTCATCGGCCCGGCTGGTTTGTTGCAGGCCTACCGATTCCTGGCAGACAGCCGCGATTTGGCGACTGAAAAACGCCTGTCCAAACTGGATGACCCCTTCAGCGTATTCCGCTGTCATGGCATCCAAAACTGTGTTGCCGTATGTCCTAAAGGTTTGAACCCAACTCGAGCCATCGGCCATATCCGCAACATGTTGTTACAGAGCGCTACCTAAGAGTGGCGCTTTTCTGTATCTGAAAGCTTGAAATTTGTGGCTTAGCAGCATTTTGCAGCTAAGCTTTTAGACTGTTCGCTGTCCCTGTCATCTCGACTGAAACGGTGGCGACTTAAAAGCGGCGTCTTTTGCCACAAGCGACGGACGTTATTGTGTAGCTAAATTAATTGGCTAATTGATAGCAGGGTGTAGCAAAGCCAATGTCGGCAATGTAAGCCCGTGATTAAGGTGAGTTGAATGCAAGACAGCATTATGGAGCATTTTTGGAGTAGTTCGCACATCTCTGGTGGGAACGCTGCATACGTCGAAGAGCTCTACGACACATATTTACACAATCCCAATGCCGTTCCAGAAGAATGGCGTAACTACTTTGATCAGTTGCCTCGTGTAAGCGGCGTACTGACTCAAGACACTCCCCATTCAGTTATTCGCGCTCAATTTGAGCAACTGGGTAAGTCCCGCATTCGCACTGTGGCAGTTGCTGGCGGTTCTGTCAGTGCAGAACACGAGCGCAAGCAAGTTAAAGTGCTGCAACTCATTAGTTCCTACCGTTTTCGCGGTCACCAAAAAGCTCAGCTCGATCCATTAGGCTTGATGCAGCGCGATGTGATCCCGGATTTGGACTTAAGCTTCCACGGCTTAACCAATGCGGATCTGGATACTGTATTCAACACCGGTAATTTGTACATTGGCAAAGAAGAAGCCACGCTACGCGAAATTATTGAAGCATTAGAGAAGACCTACTGCGGTCATATCGGTGCTGAAATCATGCATATTACGCCATTAGCTGAAAAGCAATGGTTGCAACAACGCCTTGAGAGCGTGCGTTCAAACCCCGAATTTAGCAAAGAGCAAAAATTGGCTCTGCTGGAGCGTTTGACAGCTGCCGAAGGCCTTGAGCGTCACCTTGATAGTAAATACCCAGGTACGAAACGTTTCGGTTTGGAAGGTGGCGAGAGTTTTATCCCGCTCGTGGATGCCTTGGTAAAACGTTCCGGTACTTACGGTGCCAAAGAAATTGTTTTGGGTATGGCGCATCGCGGTCGCTTGAATACCTTGGTCAACGTGTTCGGTAAAAATCCTGCGGAACTCTTTGCTGAATTTGATGGCAAACGTTCATTGAATACCTCCGGCGACGTGAAATATCACTCAGGTTTTTCATCAAACTTGATGACTCCCGGTGGTGAGTTGCACATGGCGATGGCGTTTAACCCGTCGCACTTGGAAATCGTTTCTCCAGTAGTTGAAGGTTCTGTACGCGCGCGCCAAGATCGTCGTAAAGACACTAACGGCTCCAAGGTAGTACCTATCAACGTACACGGCGACGCTGCATTTGCAGGTCAAGGTGTGGTGATGGAAACATTCCAAATGTCCCAAACCCGCGCTTACGGCACCGGTGGTACTTTGCACATTGTGATCAACAACCAGGTTGGTTTCACCACCAACAAGCGTGAAGATTCTCGTTCAACCGAGTACTGCACCGACGTTGCAAAAATGATCGAAGCACCGATTTTCCACGTGAACGGTGATGATCCAGAAGCAGTATTGTTTGTTGCACAATTGGCCGTTGATTACCGTTACGAATTTAAGAAAGACGTAGTCATCGATTTGGTTTGCTATCGTCGCCGCGGTCACAACGAAACTGATGAGCCATCAGCAACTCAGCCGTTGATGTATCAAGTTATTCGCAACCAAAAAACTACCCGTACTTTGTATGCCGATAAATTGGTTGCAGCAGGTTTGTTGTCGCAAACTGCAGCTGATGATTTGACCACCAATTATCGTGCAGCTTTGGATCGTGGTGAGCACGTTGCCAGCGGTTTGGTGAGTGAGCCGGATCGCAGTTTGTTTGTGGATTGGACTCCTTACATCGGTCACGATTGGCAAACCCCAGCAAACACCGGTATTGATTTAAAAACCTTGCAAGCTGTTGCTGGCAAAATGCTGACAATTCCAGAAGGCATCGTAGTTCAGAAGCAAGTTGAAAAAGTGTACGAAGACCGCCGCAAAATGGCTGGTGGTGCATTAGCACTCAACTGGGGTATGGCAGAAACCTTGGCTTACGCCACTTTGCTTGAACAAGGTTACTCTGTGCGTATGACTGGCCAAGACGTAGGTCGTGGTACTTTCTCGCATCGCCACGCGGTTGTTCACAGCCAAAAAGATGGTAGCTCTGCAACGCCATTAAAGAACGTGAATCCTTCAGTAGATTTTGACTTGTACGATTCTTATTTGTCAGAAGAAGCAGTTCTCGCTTTCGAATATGGCTACGCCACTACTGCGCCAAAAGGCCTGGTAATTTGGGAAGCGCAATTCGGGGACTTCGCCAACGGCGCACAAGTTGTGATTGACCAATTCATCACCTCTGGTGAACACAAGTGGGGTCGTTTGTGCGGCTTGACGATGTTGTTGCCACATGGTTATGAAGGCCAGGGCCCAGAGCACTCTTCTGCACGTTTAGAACGTTTCATGCAGTTGTGTGCTGAGCACAATATTCAGGTTTGTATCCCATCAACACCGGCGCAGGTTTTCCACATGTTGCGTCGCCAGGCGATTCGCCCAATGCGTCGTCCGTTGATTGTGATGAGCCCGAAATCTTTGCTGCGTCATGAATTGGCAACATCAACCTTGGAAGAATTGGCGAATGGCCAGTTCCAAAACGTGATTGATGATGCGGTTAATCCAGACAAAGTTGAGCGTGTGATTCTGTGTAGTGGCAAGGTTTATTACACCTTGTTGAAAGAACGCACTGAGCGCAAACAAGAAAACGTTGCCTTCATTCGTTTGGAGCAGTTGTATCCGTTCCCGGATGTTGAATTGAAAAACATCCTCAGCAAATACAAAAATGTGAAGAGCATTGCCTGGTGTCAGGAAGAACCAATGAACCAAGGCGCTTGGTACAGCAGCCAACACCATTTGCGTCGTGTTGCGCATGAGCTTTACCCAAGTTTGTATTTGGAATATGTGGGTCGCGAAGCTTCGGCTGCGCCAGCGGGCGGTTATATGTCTGCACACATTGAAGAGCAAAACCGTTTTGTAAATCAGGCGCTGAACTTCTCTGTTTAATCAGAGACTCAGCGTAAAAACTAACAAGTCATATACCAAGCCGAGAGAGAAGGAATAGTAATGAGTATCGAAATTAAAGCCCCAACGTTCCCTGAATCAGTAGCTGACGGCACCATCGCAACCTGGCACAAAAAGCCGGGCGAAGCAGTAAAGCGCGATGAGTTAATTGTTGATATCGAAACCGATAAAGTGGTTTTGGAAGTTGTTGCGCCTGCTGATGGCAGCATCGCTGAAATTATTAAAGGCGAAGGCGAGACTATTCTGAGCAATGAAGTTATTGCCAAGTTTGTTGAAGGCGCTGTTGCCGCCGGTGCTGCACCTGCTGCCGCGCCAGCCGCTGCTCCTGCAGCTGCACCAGCTGCCTCTGCAGAGAAATTGGTAAACCCAGCTGCACGCAAATTGGCTGACGAAAAAAATGTAAACACTGCTGCAGTTGATGGTACTGGCAAAGGTGGCCGCGTGTTGAAAGAAGACGTAGCTAACCATGTGAAAACTGCTCCAGCTGCTGCACCAGCCGCTAGCGTTGCAGCTCCAGCGCTTGAAGCAGTGGGTGACCGCGTAGAAAAACGCGTTCCAATGACTCGTTTGCGTAAGCGTATTGCTGAACGTTTGCTTGAAGCATCTAACACCACTGCAATGTTGACCACTTTTAACGAGGTGAACATGGCGCCAATCATGGCACTGCGCGCGAAATACAAAGATCAATTCGAAAAAGCACACGGCGGTACTCGCTTGGGCTTTATGAGTTTCTTCGTAAAAGCGGCTGCAGAAGCTTTGCGTCGATTCCCTGCGGTTAACGCGTCTATCGATAACAACGATATCGTTTACCACGGTTATCAAGATATCGGTGTTGCAGTTTCTACCGATAAAGGTTTGGTTGTTCCAGTGTTGCGCAATGCAGAAAGCATGAGCTTGGCCGGTATCGAAAGCACCATTCGCGATTTCGGTTTGCGCGCACGCGATGGCAAGTTGGGCATTGAAGAAATGTCTGGTGGTACTTTCACTATCACCAACGGCGGTACTTTTGGTTCATTGCTTTCAACTCCCATTTTGAACTTGCCGCAATCTGCAATTCTCGGCATGCACAAAATTCAAGAGCGCCCAATGGCTGTTAACGGCAAAGTAGAAATTCTGCCGATGATGTACTTGGCTTTGTCTTACGATCACCGTTTGTTGGATGGTAAAGACGCCGTGCAATTCCTCGTGGCAATCAAAGATTTGCTCGAAGATCCAGCGCGTATTTTGTTAGAGATTTAATTTTTTGAAACGCTCTTGGTAACCCAAGAGCGTTTTTTTATGTAAATGATTGCTGCTCAAAAGGCGTTAATCGAAATTAATAAATTGAAGCTAGTAAAATGCTAGCCAATTAAAGTAGGAACAAATTATGTCTGAAAAATTTGATGTGATAGTTATCGGCTCAGGCCCTGCAGGTTATGTTGCTGCAATCCGCGCCGCGCAATTAGGTTTGAAAACCGCGTGTGTTGAGAAGTGGAAAAACGAAGAGGGCAAGGGCGTTAACGGCGGTACTTGCTTGAACGTTGGTTGCATTCCTTCAAAAGCATTGCTCGATAGCTCTTACAAATACCACGAAGCAAAAGATGATTTTGCTGTTCACGGTATCACCGCTTCAGGCGTAGAAATTAATGTTCCTTCGATGATTGCGCGTAAAAACCAAATCATCAAAAACCTCACTGGCGGTATCGCTGGTTTGTTCAAAGCTAACGGTGTTACCAGCTTGTTTGGCACTGGTAAATTGTTGGCCGGCAAAAAAGTTGAAGTAACTGACTTTGAAGGCAAAGTTACTGTTTATGATGCAGAAAACGTAATCCTTGCGTCAGGTTCTAACCCAATCAATATTCCTCCAGCTCCAGTTGATAACGATGTAATTGTTAACTCAACCGGTGCATTGGAATTCTCTGAAGTTCCAAAACGTCTCGGCGTAATCGGCGCAGGCGTAATTGGTTTGGAGTTGGGTTCTGTATGGAATCGTTTGGGTTCTAAAGTAACCGTGTTGGAAGCATTGGATTCATTCCTCGCCATCATGGATCAACAAATCGCGAAAGAAACCCAAAAAATCCTGACCAAACAAGGTTTGGATATTCGCACCAGCTCACGCGTTACCGGTTCAAAAGTAAACGGTAAAGAAGTTACCGTAACTTATTTGGATAAAGACGGAAAAGAACAGCAAGAAACTTTCGACAAGTTGATCGTTTGCGTTGGTCGTCGTCCATTCACTGAAAATCTGTTGGCGGGCGACAGCGGCGTGAATTTGGATGAACGTGGTTTCATCTTTGTTAACGAATTCTGCGCAACCAACGCTCCAGGCGTTTGGGCAATCGGCGACGTAGTTCGCGGTCCAATGCTCGCGCACAAAGGTTCAGAAGAAGGTGTAATGGTTGCTGAGCGCATTGCGGGTCAAAAATCGCAAATGAATTACGACATTATCCCTAACGTTATTTACACGCATCCAGAAGTTGCTGCAGTGGGTAAAACTGAAGAGCAAGTTAAAGCTTCTGGTGAGCCATACAATGTGGGTACTTTCCCATTCGCTGCGTCTGGTCGCGCAATGGCAGCTAACGAAACCCAAGGCTTGGTAAAAATTATTGCTCACGCCGTAACTGATCGCATTCTTGGTGCCCACATTGTTGGCCCAAGCGCTGCTGATTTGGTACAGCAAGTTGCGATTGCAATGGAGTTCGGTTCCAGTGCAGAAGATTTGGGCATGATGGTGTTTGGTCACCCAACTTTGTCTGAAGCTATCCACGAAGCAGCATTAGCAGTGCATGGTCATGCCATTCACATCGCTAACAAGAAGAAGCGCTAAGTAAAAACTTACGTAGTTAATTGAAGAGTCCCAAAGAGTTCTCACCACAGGCGGCCATCTACTCACAAGGTTTATGGCCATCGATAACCCCAGTTGACACGCTCATTTCACAAACGTGTTCAACTTCGTCAAATGGAACAACACCATGAATTTGCACGAGTATCAGGGTAAGCAGTTGTTTGCCCAATATGGCTTGCCAGTCTCTAAAGGCATTGCTGCTGCGACCGTAGAAGAAGCTGTTGCAGCTGCAGATCAAATTGGCGGCGATACCTTCGTCGTTAAAGCTCAAGTACACGCTGGTGGCCGCGGTAAAGCGGGCGGCGTGAAGTTGGTTAAGAGCAAAGAAGACATTCGCGCATTCGCTGAAAAGTGGTTGGGCAAGAATTTGGTGACCTACCAAACTGACGAAAAAGGCCAACCAGTAAGCCGTATTTTGGTTGAGACTTGCACTGATATCGCTAAAGAATTGTACTTGGGCGCTGTAGTAGATCGCTCTTCACGTCGTATCGTGTTCATGGCATCTACCGAAGGTGGTGTTGAGATCGAGAAAGTTGCACACGACACTCCAGAGAAAATCCTGAAAGTTGCCGTTGATCCGTTGGTTGGCGCTCTGCCTTTCCAAGGTCGCGATTTGGCTTTCAAACTCGGTTTGGAAGGCAAGCAAATTAACCAATTCGTGAAGATCTTCTTAGGTCTTGCACAATTGTTTAAAGAGAAAGATTTGGCGTTGTTGGAAGTGAACCCATTGGTTATCACTCCAGCTGGCGATTTGCACTGCCTGGACGCAAAACTGGTTATCGATGGTAACGCTTTGTACCGTCACCCAGAATTGAAAGCTATGCAAGATCCATCACAAGAAGATGCGCGTGAAGCTCATGCCGCTGCTTGGGAATTGAACTATGTTGCTCTCGGTGGCGACATTGGTTGTATGGTTAACGGCGCTGGCTTGGCGATGGGCACCATGGACATCGTTAAATTGCACGGCGGTCAACCTGCTAACTTCCTCGACGTAGGCGGTGGCGCAACCAAAGAACGCGTTGTTGAAGCGTTCAAAATCATTTTGTCTGATGACGCTGTGAAAGCAGTATTCATCAACATCTTTGGCGGTATCGTTCGTTGCGACATGATTGCTGAAGGTGTAATTGGTGCGGTTAAAGAAGTAGGCGTGAAAGTACCTGTTGTTGTTCGTCTGCAAGGTAACAATGCTGAATTGGGTGCGAAAGTGTTGGGCGAAAGCGGCCTGAACATTATTGCCGATACCGACTTGACTGGCGCTGCCAAGAAAGTTGTTGCAGCTGCTGCGAATCAATAAGGGGCTAAGAACATGAGCGTTTTAATTAACAAAGACACCAAAGTAATTTGCCAGGGTTTCACCGGCGCACAAGGTACTTTCCACTCTGAACAAGCGATTGCTTACGGCACCAAAATGGTTGGCGGTGTAACTCCAGGTAAAGGTGGTCAAACTCACCTCGGTTTGCCAGTGTTCAACACTGTTGCTGAAGCTGTTGCTGCGACTGGCGCTGATGCGTCGGTAATCTACGTTCCGGCTCCTTTCTGTAAAGACTCTATCCTTGAAGCAGCTAACGGCGGCATCAAGTTGATCGTGTGTATTACTGAAGGTATCCCAACTCTCGATATGCTTGACGCAAAAGTGAAGTGTGACGAGTTGGGCGTGCGTTTGATTGGCCCTAACTGCCCAGGTGTTATCACTCCAGGCGAGTGTAAAATCGGCATTATGCCAGGCCACATCCACAAGCCAGGTAAAGTAGGTATCGTTTCTCGTTCAGGTACTTTGACCTATGAAGCAGTGAAACAAACTACCGATTACGGTTTCGGTCAATCTACTTGCGTAGGTATTGGCGGTGACCCAATTCCAGGCTCTAACTTCATCGACATTTTGAAGTTGTTCCAGGCTGACCCACAAACCGAAGCTATCGTAATGATCGGTGAAATCGGTGGTTCTGCGGAAGAAGAAGCGGCTGCTTACATCAAGGCAAGCGTGACTAAACCTGTTGTGTCTTACATCGCTGGTGTAACTGCTCCAGCTGGTAAGCGTATGGGTCACGCTGGTGCGATTATTTCTGGCGGTAAAGGTACTGCAGACGAAAAGTTTGCTGCCCTTGAAGACGCTGGTGTAAAAACTGTTAAAAGCTTGGCCGATATCGGTAAAGCACTGAAAGAAATCACTGGCTGGTAATATTAGTCAAGTGAACAAAAAAGGCGCCTTATGGCGCCTTTTTTCGTTTAGCAGTTCTCGGCAATCATTATTTCGATTGACGACGAATCCCGAACATCGCGAGCAATCCGCCTAACAACATTAATACAGAGCTAGGCTCAGGAACCTTGGTGCTTACAGTTTCCAAAACGCCGTATTTAGGGCCAGAGTAGCTGTTGTTGTCATCCAAATCATTCCATAAACCAGATACATAAGTATGGACATACTCTTCACCGGTGCCAGCATCATTAGGTTCGCCTCCAGCCCAATTAGCAAAGGTTACGGCGTCACCATTGGTCCAAGCCCAGGTTGATGCATGGGGAGCGGTTCTATACAAGCCGATCCAAAGCGAATTTTGAAGTCCGAAAGTATTAATAATAAAATTATTTTCGTTTATATCGTTGACTGCAACCAGATGTCCGCCTTGGGTCACAGCGAAAGCTTCACTATTTGTCCAGTTATCGGAAGAAATTAGGGTGTAATCGTGTCCACCAAAACTAAACGCACTGCCCACTAAACTAATTGCGTTAGCGCTGGAAGCGGTTAAGGCTAAAACACCTGTCAATGCGAGTATATTTAGTTTTTTCATGTCATCTCCTTTCATCATTAAGTTTGATTAGCATAGAGTGAAATTTGTACAACAATAAAGCGGAAAGCAATATTCAGACCCATGAATTTTTCTTCTTGAAATAGAGGAAGTTATCGAATTTAACCTTAAGGCTTCGGTTGGTTGTGTAAACTAATTCGACGAGAGTTCTATTGTTAGTTTAACGTCTCACCTTTATTCCACGGAGGCTTCATAGGCCATGGATACAGATTTACTCCGCAGATTACTCCGGGCAAAAGATCAAATGGATAGTCATTCTGAAGATGACTGGTCCGTTGAACGTCTCGCGCGCATTAGCTGCGTGTCGCCTGCGCATTTTGCGCGTTCCTTCAAAAAAGCCTTTGGCATTCCACCTCATCGCTACTTGCTGTCGCGACGTATCGAAAGAGCAAAAGCAATGCTTCGCAATACCGACCAAGCTGTAACTGATATAGCTTTTGGAACGGGCTGGCTGAGTATGGGAACATTCGGTAGAACCTTCCGTGATATAACTGGGTCCAATCCTGAAACCAATCGAGCTAGTTCGAGAGTTGCCGACATCCCTGCTGAAATTCCTTTGTGTGTCCTCAAAGAAATTGATCGTCCAAAGTTAAAAAGAGCAGTTTCGGAGAAGCGGAGCCAAGAGCGTTTGGGCCAGAATGACGATTCGAACAATGACTTATCAAGCGAGGCGTCAACATGAGTGAAGGTGTACAAGTGGTAGGAATTTACGTGCGCGATCAACAAGAGGCACTGGAATTTTATGTAAAAAAAGTTGGGTTTATGGTCCATACCGATGTGCGTAACGGAGACTACCGATGGCTTACGGTTCAATACCCGGGGCAGATGCTTTTCCAGCTCGGTCTATTTCTTCCCGGGCCGCCAACAATTGATGCGGCAACGGCTAAATCGGTAAATGAGGTACTTGCCAAAGGCGCTATGCCACCATTAGTTCTGGAAGTGTCAGATTGTTTTGCCACTTGCGAGCGTTTGCGAGCAGCTGGAGTGGAGCTCATACAAGAGCCTGTTGAACGTTATGGAACCGTTGATGCCGGCTTCCGCGACCCATCGGGTAACGGTTGGAAATTACTGCAATCGCGGAGGTCATAATATGAAGAGCGCGTATTTGCTTCGTAATTTCCATCGATGGACATCGTTGGTTTTCGCACTCACTGTCGTTCTAAACTTTGCGGTTAGGGCAAGTGGAGAGCCACCAGCGTGGATTACTTATTCTCCGCTAGCTCCTTTAGCAGTTCTCTTTCTCACAGGCACTTATCTCTTTGCAGCACCGTATTTTAAAAAATCAGTTGAAGCCTAACCGTATAATTGTCTCCCAAACTGCGTGGCGCAAAGTGCCGTTAAAGTGATAATTATGACTTCTCGAAGCTTGGCAAGCGTTCCATTGATTCGGAAAGATTACGCTTAAGATGGTAAAACCTGTATATAACAACAACTGTTTGCGTATACAGGTTTTTTGGTGTAGTCTAGGTTCATAGCTGAAGAGTGTGCGATGTCTCTCGGCGTATAATCCTAATATATCGTCTTACTACTAATTTTTTATGTTGAGGTGTCAAATGGATGCGAACAAAGAAAAGGCTTTACAAGCTGCGCTAAGTCAAATTGAACGTCAATTTGGTAAAGGAACTGTTATGCGTATGGGCGACAAAGAACAAGTCGCCATTCCTTCTATCTCCACCGGTTCTATAGGGCTTGACGTAGCCTTGGGAATTGGCGGTTTACCCAAAGGCCGTATTGTTGAAATATATGGTCCAGAGTCCTCGGGTAAAACTACCTTAACCTTGCAAGTTATAGCTGAAGCTCAACGCGCTGGCGGTAACTGTGCGTTTATTGATGCGGAACATGCGTTAGATCCAATCTATGCGGCGAAATTAGGCGTAAATGTTGAGGATTTGATCATTTCCCAGCCGGACACTGGTGAACAGGCTCTTGAAGTAACCGACATGTTAGTCCGCTCAGGTGCGGTTGATGTATTAGTCGTCGACTCGGTGGCAGCATTGACTCCTCGCGCTGAAATTGAAGGTGAGATGGGTGATCATCATGTGGGCTTGCAGGCACGTTTAATGTCGCAGGCGCTACGTAAAATCACCGGTAACATTAAAAATGCCAATTGCCTGGTGATTTTTATTAACCAAATTCGTATGAAAATCGGCGTTATGTTTGGCAACCCCGAAACCACTACTGGTGGTAATGCGTTGAAGTTCTACGCATCTGTGCGTCTCGATATCCGTCGTATTGGCGCAGTTAAAGAAGGTGAAGAGGTTATTGGTTCCGAGACTCGCGTTAAAGTAGTTAAGAACAAAGTGGCGCCACCTTTTAAACAGACCGAATTCCAAATTCTTTACGGATCTGGCATCAATCGAATGGGCGAAGTTGTGGATTATGGCGTGAAGCTGGGCATGATTGACAAAGCGGGTGCTTGGTATAGCTATCAAGGAAATAAAATTGGTCAGGGCAAAAACAATGTTATGAAATTTTTGCAAGAAAACCCTGTCATAGCAAAAGAGCTAGAAGCAAGAGTTCGTACTGAATTGCTTGAGTCTCCAGCATTGTCCCTCAGTGCAAATGGTGCCGATTCTGCGGACGAAGTGGAGATGTCTGAATAAGTTGTTAGCGTTTCTTGCTTGCACGGGGGGAACTCGTTAACAATTGTTCAAGTATGTGCTGCACTGTTGCGTGTCATAGGTAGTCTGAGTATGCTGCGCAACAGAGTTTTAGCTCTGCTAAACATTTTATAGATGCAGCCAAGAGGTTCGAAATGTTAAAAGCCGGTTTATTCAGTTTGTTGGTAGCGCTTATGTGTTTAAGCGGCTGCGCCACCAAACCTTATGTAGCTACAGATTACGAAGCCAGCTATAACTTTGCTGCGCTTAAATCTTTTGCGGTAAAAAGCGCTAAGCAAGATACTAAAGAGAACATTCTGATATCCCCATTTACCTTAAGTCATATTCATGCTTTGGTGAACGGAGAACTGGCAAAACGTTATCAATCGGTAGGTGAGTCAGCTACGCCAGATTTTTATGTAACCTATCATGTAGTGATGGAGGAAAAGCTTGAGCCAACTGCTTATGATCAAATGTATGGCTTTGGTTTTTGGGGTAGGGGATATCGTTATCCATCTTCAATGTTTTACCGTCCCCCGCTTGATGGTGGCATAAGAGTTTACAATCAAGGTAGTTTGATTATCGATATGGTGGATGCTAAAACACAACAGCCGATCTGGCGTGGTGTTTCAGAAAAACGATTGAATAAGGGCTTAAACCCCCAAAAGCAACGTGAAATTCTGACAAGTGCGGTTTTGGAAGTGCTGGCACAATTTCCTCCCGTAAAGTAATTAGTATAAATTGTTAAAAATCGGCCGCTATGCGGCCTTTTTTTATGGGCGACTCAATGACAGTTCATGAAATTACACCCGCGAGCATACGCATGTCGGCCATGAATTTTTTAGCAATGCGTGAGCATTCTGCTCATGAGCTTAAAGTTAAGTTAAGCAAAAAATTTGATCATCCTGATTGGATTGCCAGAGAGTTGGAAAAATTGAAGCAGGACGGATTGCAGAGCGATGAGCGTTTTACAGAGGCATATATAAGTATGCGCTTAAGACAGGGAAAGGGAGCTTTGGTTATTCGTCTCGAGTTAAAAGAAAAGGGTATTTCGGATGCACTTGCCTCACAATATTTGTCGAGCCACACGGACTGGAATCAACTTGCGTTGAAGGCTTACGTCAAAAAATTTGGTAATACACTCGTTTCCGATATGAAGGAAAAATCCAGGCGAATTCGTTTTTTGACCGCAAGGGGGTTTTCCTCAGCCAATATTCAATACGCTCTTAAGCAATCATTAGAAGGCGATGATTAAGGTAGTGCGTTGATGTATGTTAATATTTATTAGTTGTAATATGTTCATCAATTAACAAGTGTTAAACTCGAGCGAATTTTCTGGGCAAAAGGATGCTATAGCCTGAATACAACGAAAACATTTTTTATTAAGATGTTTTCATTGCTAACCAATCGAGAGTAATTATGCCTTTGCCTTCACCAGTACGCTTATTAACTTGCGCACTCTTTCTTGTGTCTTTCCACGCGTTTGCTCAAAAGTCAGATAAACCAGAGACGCCTTTAGACGTCATTGTGCAGTCTGTGGCTCCTCGTGAATTACAAAATAATATTGAAGCGCTCGGCAATCTGCGGGCTTATGAATCTATCGTAATAACGGCTAAAGCCACCAAAACCGTAACGCAAATTCGTTTTGATGACGGGCAACGTGTTAGCAAAGGCGCTACCTTAGTTGAGATGACCAATGCGGAAGAATCCGCGTTGATGGAAGAAGCTCGCTTGACAGCAGAGGAGGCGAAGAAACAATTAGAGCGCACCCAATCACTTGCCAAAAATGGCGCAGTCTCACCTTCATTGCTTGATCAGCGCACTCGCGAATATGCAGCAGCTCATGCGCGTTTTAATGCGCTGCAAGCACGGTTTAAAGATTTAATTATCACCGCGCCTTTTAACGGTGTTGTCGGTATTCGCGATATTAGTCTCGGTAGTTTAATTGCTCCGGGGCAAGTTATCACCACGCTAAATGACGATAGCAAAATGAAGTTGGACTTCACTGTCCCCGCTATTTACCTGCGCAGTTTACGTATAGGTTTACCGATAGATGCCCAGAGTCATGACTTGGGTGATAAAACATTTAAGGGAAAAATTTTTAGTATTGATAATCAGGTTGATGAAACTACTCGTTCTATAAAAGTTCGCGCTATTTTTGATAACCCTGGGTTTGAGCTTAAGCAAGGGTTGTTAATGACGGTGGTGATTCGTGCAGATATTCGTAAATCGTTAGTGTTGAGCGAAGCTGCATTGGTGCCTATGGGCAGCAATAATTTTGTATTTGTTTTGCAGCCAAATAAAGATGGCAAAAATGCTCAATGGATTGCCGAAAAACGCCAGATTTATATCGGCCAACGATATAAAGGTTTGGTTGAAATAGTGGGCGGATTGCAAGAGGGTGAAAAAGTTGTAACCCATGGTTTGCAAAAAATACATGCAGGTCAAGGCTTGAATATTATGGCGGAACAATCAAATGACCCAGCTAAAAAGCCTGAGCCTCTATCAGAGTTGCTAAAGCAGAAAAAACCTGAGGGCAAATAATTATGATGCTCTCAAACGTTTCAATTCGACGACCGGTATTTGCGTCAGTAATTTCGTTGCTGTTATTGGCTTTTGGTATTCTCGCTTTTGATCGACTTTCATTACGTGAATATCCCAATATAGATCCACCCATTGTATCCATTCGTACTTCCTATCCTGGTGCTGCAGCAAATATTGTTGAAACACGCATTACCAAACCTCTTGAAGATCGTATCGCCGGTGTGGAAGGTATTCGCTACATTGAATCCAGTAGTGAAAATGGCGTTTCCAATATCACAGTGACATTTAATATTGAGCACGATATTGAAGCCGCAGCAAATGATATTCGCGATAAAGTTTCCAGTGCAGTCAGTTCATTACCTATCGAAGCAACCGCGCCTGAAGTACAAAAAATAAATTCCGATGATGAAGTTATTGTGTGGATGAGTCTCGCTGGTGACGGCATGTCGGTACCGGAGTTATCGGATTATGCAAAACGCTATGTGGTAGATAAGTTTTCTGCGGTAGAAGGTGTTGCGCGTGTACGCATCGGCGGTGAGCAGCGTTACGCAATGCGTGTGTGGCTCGATAGAAAAAAACTGGCCGCACATAATTTAACGGTGAATGATATTGAAAGTTCACTGCGTAACGAAAACGTGGAGCTTCCCGCTGGTAGCGTTGAATCTAAAGATCGGCAATACACGGTGCGTATGGCTCGCACCTATCGTACCGATGAACAATTTGCGAACCTTGTAGTGAAACACGCCGCCGACGGTCATTTAATTCGCTTGGGTGATATTGCGAAAGTTGAAAAGGGCACAGTGGAGGATCGCAATTTATTTCGTGGTAATGGCATAGCGCAAGTGGGTATAGGTATTGCGAAGCAGTCCACGGCAAACACCCTCGATGTTGCCCGCGGAGTGCAGGCGCAGCAGAAACTTATGAATGCCAGTTTGCCAAAAGGCATGAGTATTGAAGACAGTTACAACAGCGCTATTTTTATTGAGCGAGCCATTCACGAGGTTTATATCACGCTGGTGTTGGCGGTATCTTTGGTTGTGTTTGTAATTTATATATTCCTCGGCAGTGTGCGCGCAATGTTGATTCCCGCCGTTGCTGTTCCCGTTTCCATTATTGCAACTTTCACTGTACTTGCAGCGATGAATTTTTCCGTGAATATGCTGACACTCTTGGCTTTGGTGTTGGCGATTGGTTTGGTAGTGGATGATGCGATTGTAGTATTGGAAAATATCGTGCGGCACATTGAAGAAAAAGGTAAGCCAGTGTTACTTGCTGCTTACGATGGTGTGCGTGAAGTAGGCTTTGCTGTAATTGCGACAACTCTGGTGCTGATTTCTATTTTTATTCCCATCGTATTTGTAAAAGGTGACGTAGGCCGATTGTTTTCCGAGTTTGCCATCACTATGGCTGCGGCCGTGGGATTCTCAGCATTGGTGGCTTTAACGCTTTCACCAATGCTGGCTTCAAAAATTTTGCGCAAAGAAACTCATCGCACGGCTTTAGTTGAAAAAGTAGATGTGAGGATGCATCAACTGCGTGATTACTATAAAAAAGTAATTCTGAAAAGTTTGCGTAAAAAACCAATTACCATCGCTATTTTTGTTGCAATGCTCGGCATATGTTTTTTAATGGCCGTGTTTATTCCCAGTGAATACGCACCGAAAGAGGATCGCGGCAACTTTCAGATTATGGTCAATGGTCCCGAAGGTGCGACCTATGATTATATGGAAGAATACATGGCCGAAATTGAAAAACGTATTATGCCTTATGTGGAGTCAGGAGAGGTTTCGCGTTTAATGGTGCGCGCACCGCGCGCGTTTGGCTCCTTTGAAAGTTTTAACGCAGGTATTGCTATTGTGGCACTCAATGACTGGAGCAAGCGTCGCAATGCGTTCGTCATTATGGATGAAATTAAAGCCAAGTTAGCGGATTTGCCTGGAGTGACGGCATCGCCCGTTATGCGCCAGGGATTTGCAGGTGGTTCATCAAAGCCCGTGCAGTTTGTGATTGGTGGCGGAACTTACGAAGACCTTGCGAAATGGCGAGATATTTTGCTGGATAAAATTAATCAGGATAATCCGGGCCTGGCGAATATTGATTGGGACTACAAAGAAACCAAACCACAAATTGAAGTGCGTGTTGATACCAATCGCGCAGCGGATTTGGGTGTAAGTGTCAGCACCATAGGCCACACCTTAGAAACGCTGTTGGGTTCGCGTAAAGTGACTACCTATATTGAACAAGGCGAAGAATACGATTTGTTAATTCAAGGTGAGCGAGATGAACAGCGCACTAAAAATAGTTTGGAAAATATGTATGTTAGGTCTGATTCCACAGGTAAATTAATTCCTTTGGCAAGTTTGGTGAATTTGGTTGAAGTTGCTGATGCCAGCCGCTTGAATCGTTACAACCGTGTGCGTTCGCTAACGATTGAAGCTGCGCTCGATAAAAACTTAACCTTGAGCGAAGCCCTGGATCATCTCAATCAACTGGTGAAGGACAATTTGCCGGCAAATGCAACCGTGGATTATCGCGGCATGTCACGCGACTTTAAGAACTCCAGCGGTTCAATGTTTTTTATGTTTGCCTTGGGAATTTTAATTACTTATTTAGTTTTGGCGGCACAATTTGAAAGTTATGTGCATCCCTTTGTCATTATGTTGACTGTTCCTTTGGCGATAGCAGGTGGCTTGCTAGGTTTATGGATTACCGGGAGTACGCTGAATTTATATTCGCAGATCGGTTTAATAATGTTGATTGGGCTCGCTGCAAAAAATGGTATTTTAATTGTTGAGTTTACCAATCAATTACGTGATCGCGGCGTTGAGTTTACCCAAGCTTTGCTTGAGGCTTCATCAGCGCGTTTACGTCCCATCATTATGACCAGTTTGACTGCGGTAGCGGGCGCTATACCTTTGGTTATATCATCGGGCGCGGGTTCAGAAACGCGATTCGTTATTGGTGTGGTGGTAATTTCAGGTGTGATAGTGGCAACTTTTTTCACCTTGTTTGTTGTGCCTGTTGCCTATACCTTGCTGGCAAAAAATACCGGTTCGCCAAACGATGTGAGTAAAAAGCTTGAACAAGAAATTGCTCGTTTCAATGCAGTGGATGATTAATCGCTATTCGCCTGAGCCTATTGCTCAGGCGATGTGCTTTGCATAATAAAACTAATAATGATCAATGCGAGGACAGTATGAACAACAAATTATTCTTCATTCTGGCGACTGCATTTTTTGCCGTAACGCTATCTGCCTGTAATCTTTCTTCAGTAAAAAAATCACAGCAGGAAATATGGCGATTCGACTCATTAACTCGCGTTAATGGCTATAGTTTGGAGCAGCAAGGGCAACCTAAAGTGGTGGATAGCCCTTATGGAAAAGCTGTTAGTTTTGATGGCGATGGTGACCGTTTATTGGTGAACGCTAATCCCCTGGGAGATGCTAACGAATTCACTATTGAGATCGTCTTTAAACCGAATGATGTGTTTCCCAAAAATCACGAGCCGCGAATTTTTCATATCGAATCTGCCGATAATCCCAATCGCCGGATTACTATAGAGCTGCGCTTGAATGATAAAAAACAATGGTACTTCGATGCTTTTATCAAATCCGATAAGTCGCAATTTACGCTGATTGATCCCGCGAAAGTTCATCCCGTTGGTGAGTGGGCTCACGCTGCTATGACTTTTAAAAATCGCGAATTTATTTCTTATGTAAACGGCGAAAAGGAATTAACCGGGCAGGTAGATTATTTAACAATTCCTGCCAATGCGAAAACATCCGTGGGCGCGCGTATGAATCAAATCCATTGGTTCAATGGAGAAATTTTGCAAGTGAGGGTGACAAGGAAGGCTTTGCTACCGGAAGATTTTGTATTGCTGGGTAACCTGAAGAAATAACTATTTGCAGATGCTGGATAGGTTTCCCTATCCAGCTCTTTGCTAGCTCAATACTTTAAATCTTAATTCTGTTTTTTAAGAAGCTCACAATATCCGCAACTGCGATTTCTTGCTTCTCTGCATCGCGGCGGCCTTTGTATTCGATATTGCCTGCTTCCAAACCGCGGTCGCCAATAACTATGCGATGTGGAATGCCCATCAAATCAGTGTTCGCGAGTTGTACACCCAAACGTGCTTTTTCATCGTCCATAAATAAAACATCAATGCCAGCCGCTTGCAGCTCGGTGTAAATTTCTTCTGCTTTTTTCGCAACGGCTTCGGATTTGTTCATGTTGATAGGCACGATTGCTACATGGAAAGGTGCGATAGCATCAGTCCAGATAATGCCATTCTCATCAAAGTTTTGTTCAATAGCCGCAGCAACAACACGGGTTACACCAATGCCGTAACAACCCATAATCATGGTTTGTTCTTTACCGTTTTCATCCAGCACACGTGCTTTCAGTGCTTCAGAATATTTAGTGCCGAGTTGGAAAATATGGCCAACTTCTATGCCGCGTTTTATTTCAAGCGTGCCTTTACCGCATGGGCTTGGGTCACCGGCAACAACATTGCGAATGTCCGCAACTAAAGTTAACTGTGCATCGCGCGCCCAGTTAACACCTGTGAGATGGAAGCCGTCTTTATTGGCACCGCAGACAAAATCAGCCGCGTGTGCCGCAGAGTGGTCAACGATGACGGGAATATTCAAACCCACTGGTCCAATCGAACCAACGCTTACGCCTAACTCAGCTTTAATGCGTGCTTCAGGTGCGAAAGTGAGTGGTGATGCAACACCCGTTAATTTTTCCGCTTTGATGTCGTTAAGCTCGTGATCGCCACGCAAGACTAATGCAACCAATGGTTGAGTTTTATCTTCACGCACATCACCCAGCACGATTAAAGTTTTCAACGTTTGCTCTGGTGAAACTTTCAAAAATGCGCAAACTTCTTCAATCGTGTGAGCACCAGGTGTTGCAACTTCTTTCATAAGATGTTGTGGAGCAGGGCGCGGTGTTGATGGTGGCAAAGCTTCTGCCTTCTCAGTGTTCGCTGCGTAATCGCTACCATTACTGAACACAATAGCATCTTCGCCGCTTGCAGCTAATACGTGGAATTCGTGTGAGAAAGCTCCGCCGATGGAGCCTGTATCTGCCAACACCGGGCGGAACTCTAAACCTAAACGCGTAAAAATATTGCAGTAGGTTTGATGCATAACATCGTAAGTTTCTTGCAAAGATTCGGTGCTGTTATGGAAAGAGTAAGCATCTTTCATAATAAATTCGCGCGAGCGCATTACGCCAAAACGTGGACGCACCTCATCGCGGAATTTGGTTTGGATTTGATAAAAATTCGCGGGCAATTGTTTGTAGCTGTTGATCTCACCGCGAATTAAATCGGTGATAACTTCTTCATGGGTTGGACCAAGGCAGAAGGGGCGATTGTGGCGATCATTAATGCGCAGTAACTCTGGCCCATATTGCTGCCAGCGGCCAGATTCTTCCCAAAGCTCAGCCGGTTGTACCACAGGCATCATGACTTCTTGCGCGCCGGATTTATCCATCTCGGTACGCACAATATTTTCGACTTTACGCAGCACGCGTAAGCCTAACGGTAACCAGGTATAAAGGCCCGAGGCGAGCTTGCGGATCATGCCCGCGCGCAGCATAAGTTGATGGCTGATGACTTCTGCATCGGCAGGGGTTTCTTTTAAGGTAGCAATTAAAAATCGGCTGGAACGCATAGATTGTCTTCTTTGCAATGTGGCTATAATGGGGATAATTTAAGGCGCTTATTCTACGGTGCCAAATGCAATTGGTACAGAAGCCGATTGGTACAGAAGCCCGGTCATTCTCAAAGGTGAAACTTATGTTTGAACTCCACCCCCGCCTTGCGGCAGATTCGGTAGTCATTGGGCGTTTTGATTTGTCGCTCCTATTGCTCAGTAAAGATGCAAATTACCCCTGGTGCATTTTGGTGCCGCAGTTGGAAGGTGCATTTGAAATCCATCATTTAAGTGACGAAGAACAAATTCAGCTTATACGCGAATCGAGTCGCTTATCGGAAGTCATGACCAGCCTGTTTGATGCGCATAAAATGAACGTGGCTGCTCTAGGTAATGTGGTACGCCAATTACATATCCACCATATAGCGCGCTTTGAAAACGATCCTGCGTGGCCTCAACCTATCTGGGGAAAGCTGCCAGCAAAAGATTACTCAACACAAGAATGGGCAGAGCTGGTTAAGCGTTTGCAGAATGCATTGGTTGGTGAGGGTTTTACTTTGGTTTAATCTTCGATGTAGATTTTTTGTAGTCATAAAAAAACCCCGCATTGCGGGGTTTTTGTTTTTCAAAAGGAGGCCTAATTACAGAGCCATTTCTTTCAATTTTTTCAACGGACGAACTTTTACAGAAGTGCTAGCTGGTTTGGCTTTGAACATTACTTCTTCGCCGGTAAATGGATTGATGCCTTTGCGAGCCTTGGTGGCTGGTTTTTTCACGGTAGTGATTTTCAGCAGGCCTGGCAGAACGAATTCACCAATGCCTTTCTTCTTAACATGACCTTCAATCACGTTGGTCAATTCATCCAACACTGCTTGAACTTGCTTTTTGTTCAACTGAGTTGCATCAGCAATTTGTTGCAACATTTGAGTTTTGTTTTGACGTTCAGCAATTGGTTTAACAACAGCTGGAGCAGCTTTCACAGCAGGTGCTTTTTTCGCTGGAGCAGCTTTAGCAGCAGGCGCTTTTTTTGCGGCAGGTTTGGCAGCAGCTTTTGGTGCGGCTTTAGCAGCAGGTTTAGCAGCGGCTTTTGGAGCAGCTTTTACGGCAGGTTTAGCAGCAGGTGTTTTTTTGGCAACCATGGTGGATTCCTTTATCGTAGATGATCAATGGGTATGTTTATTCTGTAAGCAAGCCGCTCAATCGGTTGATTCACGTACTTGGCTCTGAACTACATTGTGAACAGCATGAGGCTTGCTCAAAAACCCCTGTTTTTATAGGTTCAAAATACCTATTGCAAGGATTGGAGCTATATATAAAGGATAAAAACGGAATCAGCAACCAAAAACTACGCTATTTCCCGAAGAAAAGTGCAAATTTATGTTTTGTGTGAGTTTTGCACATGCTAATCGGGGCGTAGTGCGAGCAATCTAAATACAAAGGTTTAAATATGTAGTGTTTGTAATTCAGGCTCGGGCTCGCCGTATTGCCAAACATAATCGAAGGTTTCGCGGAGTCGTGTGACTTCTACAGCGGCATTAAAGTTTGCAAAACCTTTGTAATTATTATCGTCATTTTTATAGAGCAGTGCACTTGTGTCGCACAACATAAATCCCATCTCGGTATTTTGTGGCTCGACTGTCAATTTACGTAACAGGATTTTGCTGGACAGGCGTTGATGAAGCTTGGCGAGATCATGGCCAGTTTCAGCTAATGGTTTGGTGTTCTTAACAAGGATTTGTACTTGCGCGTGGCGACTGCTGCGCACAAAGTTTGATATAGCTTGTACAAATTCCGGCGCGCCATACAACAACACATCCAAATCGTGGCTCAAAATGGCAATAGTGCGTCGTGATTGTTCAATAAGCTTCAATGAGTGCTCTTGAAAATCATGGAGCGAGTCCAGCAAAAAAAGATCTGCACTGACAGATGATACTTCGCTCATAAACTATTGCTCGTCTCTTGAGGGGAATGTCGCTAAGAAGAATGCCACATTTCAATGTGTGGGATGTCTGCATCCATAAACACCGCGCCACGTGCGCTAAACCCCAAGTGCTCGTAAAAATCTTGGCGAGTCGTTTGGGCGTTAAGATAAATCAAGTGCTCAGGATATTGCTGCTGACAATACGTAATGATGCTATTCATTAAATTACGGCCAATACTTTGGTTGCGGTATTTGGATAAAACCGCAACGCGCCCTATATGGCACAGCAGTTGATTCTGCCGATTCTCTATTAATAAGCGCGCACAGGCAATAGCATTGTTTTGGGGTGTTAAGACCAGGAAATGAATAGCACTTTCATCTTTGTCATCCCATTCATCAGCAACGGGAACTGCTTGTTCTTGAATAAAAACAAGTTCGCGAATTTCACGAAGCTGTTGCTGACGTGCTTTCCAATCGGTGGATATAAATGTATAGGTCATATGTATTTGGGAGTCGCCATTCTCGCGCAGCGGGATCCAGTTGTTAACAAACTAAAATCAAGAGCTGGATCCCCGCTACGCGAGGATGACGACTCCCCATCGAATAAGTGCTGGATAGTAACGCTCGTTATGCATGCGCTTTATCCAACCCACTAATAATTCTTATTCATCTACCAATAAAGTTTCTTGATTAATCAATTGTGTAATGACTGCACGATCGAACAAGTCTTGTACGAGCGGCTTTAATTGTTCCCAGCTAATTTCAACTTCCGCAGATACCAGCTCTGCTAGCTCGCGCGAACACGGGAAAGCTTGGCCGTCGGCAAATAATTGAGTTCCCTCGTTGCTGGTATGGAAGGCAACACGCGCAGCCGGGTGGCGCCATAACATTTGCCCCTCCGCAAGCGCAGCTTGCCAATCGTCAGCTGTAATTTCATCATCACTTTCGATGTCATCCTGCCCATATTTGCGCTCGGTCATGTGTTTGCCAAACCAATGGGCGATATTTTCTGCAGTGAAATGCTGCTGAATAATTTCCTGGATTTGCGCAATGGCATCGGCGTTAATTTCGCCGGGGTTGGATTGCAGTTTTAAATAAGGATCACTAAAGCGCGCATCGTTATTTAAGGTTTGCGCAATATCGTGGCTCAGTTCATCCACAATGGCTGAATGACTAGGGGCACGGAAGCCTATGGAGTATGTCATGCAGTCGCCTTGCGCAACGCCCCAGTGCGCAACGCCCGGTGGAATGTAAAGCATATCGCCCGGCTCAAGAATCCATTCGTCTTGGGTTTCGAAGTTTTCCAAAATATGGAGTTGTGTACCTTGCAAGTGAGGTGAATTTACATCGCAATTTTGGCCGATTTTCCATTTACGTTTGCCCATGCCTTGCAGCAAAAAAACATCGTAGTAATCGAAATGTGGCCCAACGCTACCTTGGTCAGGCGCAAAGCTAATCATGATGTCATCCAGGCGCCAGTTGGGGATAAAACGAAAGTTATCCAGCAGCAAATTCACTTCTGGCACCCATTGGTCAACTGCTTGAACGAGCAATGTCCAATGGGTTGGCGGTAAGTTCGCAAAAGTATCCTCATCAAAAGGTCCGTTGTGTAATTCCCACGGTGTTTTACCTTTCTCCACCACAATGCGCGATTCAACTTCTTCTTCCAACGCCAAGCCTGCAAGTTCATCGCCGTCGATGGGTGATTGGAAATTAGGGAATGCATTGCGAATTAATAAAGGTTTTTTTTGCCAGTATTCCAACAGGAATTGTTGGATTGGCATATTGCCGAGATGAGTGAGGGCGCTTGTCATAATTTTTTCTTTCTAAATGAGTTTGATTGCCTGCGGCAGGCCTCACTTTTCTTTGCTTCGCCAAAGAAAAGTAAGCAAAAGAAAGGCGACCCAGCTCGTTCGTGTTTCCTGCGCGTTTCGGAAAATTGCCGTCGTTCCGACGCGACATCCTTGTCGCGTAGTCACTAAAACGCACGTCCTGTGCGTTTTCCGGCAATTTTCCTCCAATGCTCGGCGAACTCACATGGGGCCCATCGGTGCCAACTGCAGATTCTTATGTGTTGGAAAAAACTAAGGGCTCCGAGGAGCCCTTTATTGTTCGTGATTAAATCGCTTTGGCCTGCGCTACGGCATTCCCAATATAATTCGCTGGTGTCAGCTCACGCATGGCTTGTTTTGCATGCTCTGGAATATCCAAAGTCTCTACAAACGCTGCCAATACTTCTTTGGTAATGGTTTGACCGCGAGTCAGCGCTTTCAATTTCTCGTAAGGCTCATCAACATTGTAGCGACGCATAATGGTTTGGATTGGCTCAGCCAAAACTTCCCACGCATTATCCAAATCTTGCGCCAAACGCGCGCGGTTGATTTCAAGTTTGCTCATGCCTTTTAAAGTTGAAGCAAAAGCAATCATCACATAGCCAAAACCAACGCCCATGTTGCGCAATACGGTTGAGTCAGTAAGGTCGCGCTGGAAGCGAGAGATAGGCAATTTTTGCGCGAGGTGAGTGAATACCGCGTTGGCGATACCCAGGTTACCTTCAGAGTTTTCAAAATCAATTGGATTAACTTTGTGTGGCATGGTGGATGAACCCACTTCGCCAGCGATGGTTTTTTGTTTGAAGTAACCGTAAGAAATGTAGCCCCAAATGTCGCGGTCGAAATCGATCACTATGGTGTTGAAACGTGCTATGGCATCAAACAATTCAGCGATGTAATCGTGCGGTTCAATTTGGGTGGTGTAGGGGTTCCATGTCAGGCCGAGGCTTTCAACAAATTGTTGTGCGTTGGCTTGCCAATCCACTTCCGGGTAAGCAGAAATATGTGCGTTGTAGTTACCAACAGCACCGTTAATTTTGCCGAGCAATTCTACTTCTTTTACCAATTTCAATTGGCGACGCAAACGTGCGGCAACGTTTGCCATTTCTTTACCAACGGTAGTTGGTGATGCAGTTTGACCGTGGGTGCGTGAGAGCATGGCATCTTCTGCGTAATCGTGCGCGAGTTTTACCACGCCATCGATAATCGCTTGTGCATCTTTAATAAATTCTTCGCGGCCTGCTTTCAACATTAAAGCGTGCGACAAGTTGTTGATGTCTTCAGAGGTACAAGCAAAGTGTACGAATTCCAAAACAGCTTCTAATTCTGCGTTGCCCGCAAATTTATTTTTCAGGAAATATTCAACAGCTTTTACGTCGTGGTTGGTGGTGCGTTCAATAGTTTTAACGGCTTGCGCATCAACTTCGCTAAAGTTTTCTACTATGGCATCAAGCAGCGCGTTGGTGGCTGCGCTAAACGCGGGAACTTCTGGGATTCCTGCATGACGGCTAAGTTGTTGCAGCCAACGTACTTCTACTTCTACACGGAAACGGATTAAACCAAATTCGCTAAAAATTTTACGCAGTGCAATGGTGCGGTTGCCGTAGCGACCATCAACCGGAGAGACGGCGTTGAGTGCGGTGAGGGTTGCAAAGGAGTCGTTAGATGTAGGAGCCATGCGGGTTCTCTTGAAAGTAAAATTAAAAACAAAAAATAAATTGGGCGGTTAGCAAAACAAGTAGGTATTGGGCACGCCTGATTGATCGGCGCACTATCTCTTGGTAGCTCTTCGGCTAACTGATCTCTGTTTTATACCTCTGCAGGAGAGGTTTGACCCTGTTTTGAAAAGGTCGCCATCATAACTGAAAACGCCTGATTTTTCAGGCGTTTTCAGTGAATCAATAAGGTAAATTGCGCAATAGCTTATCGACTTCGGCAGCCATGGCTTTGCGTTGGAGCAGGAGTTGCCAGCGCGTTCCGCCGAGTTGTCGCCACAATATGGCAGAGCGAATAGCGGCCAATAAGAGTGCGCGAATTTGGCTGGCAATACGGGTTTGCTGCAGATAATTGTAGTCGCCCATTACCTGAATGCGAAAACGGAAGGTGCTAATTGTTTCGCTGTAAATTTGGCCCAGATTGCCAATCACATTGTCATGGGTGGAAGAAAAATGTTCGGCTTGGCCTGCTGCCTGCGATATACGGGATGCAATGGTGTTCAGCATGTCGCGGCGACCGGCCAATTTTTTTTGCAGATGCAAGGCGCCCAGTGCGTAACGCATAGCTTCCTGATGTTTGTGTTTACCCGCGAGCATATCGCGCAGGGCCTCGAGCCCGATGCGTAAGTGCTGAGCACTGCCACCGTAAACTGCAAGTGTGCTGGCGGGGTTAAGGTCAAACAGACTTTCTATACTGCATTTATAGGCATCCGGTTGGGTCTGCCCGGTTTTGGCAACTTGTTCCACCAAAATAGCTGCTTGCACAACACCCGCTAAGGCGAGGGTGATTTCTTGAAGGTTTTTGCTCACAAAGGGTTCCCTACTAGAAAGTTAGACGTTGTCCGTAGATTCAATAACGGCACCGCCAAGACAAACATCGTCCTGATAGAAAACGACAGATTGTCCGGGCGTGATTGCGCGTTGCGGTTCGTTAAACAACACATCCAATTTGCCATCGGCCAGAATAGTGACGGTGCAGGCTTGATCTTCCTGACGGTAACGATTCTTGGCGGTACAGGAGAAGCTAGATAAGGGCTCCTTGTCGCTTTTTAAAGCCCTGTCAGGAAAAGACCCCTTAGGAGAAGAGCTGTTAGTAATAGGAACCCCATTAATCCAATGCGCCTGTTGTGCAACCAGGTGATTGGTGAAGAGGAGCGGGTGGTTGGTGCCTTGGACTACCACGAGCACATTGCGGTTTAAATCTTTTTGGGCGACAAACCAGGGTTCTTCATTTGCGCCTTTAACACCGCCAATACCCAGACCTTGGCGCTGGCCAATGGTGTGGTACATCAAGCCCGAATGCTGACCGATCACAGTGCCGTCTGGCGTTTGGATTTCTCCTGGTTGTGCAGGCAAATATTGCTGCAAAAAATCCTTAAAGCGGCGCTCGCCAATAAAACAAATACCGGTGCTGTCTTTTTTGTTGTGGGTGACCAAGCCGTGTTCTTCCGCGATGCGGCGAACTTCCGGCTTTTCAATATCGCCAACAGGAAACAGGGTTTTCGCAAATTCTGCTTCGCCAACGGCGTGCAAGAAATAGCTTTGGTCTTTGTTAGGGTCGAGGCCCTTGAGCAAATAGGTGCGCCCATCTCGGTCCGCGCGGCGAACATAATGACCGGTGGCAATCAGGTCGCCGCCCAGCATACTGGCGTATTCCAGGAATACTTTGAATTTGATTTCACGATTGCACAGGATGTCCGGATTCGGTGTACGGCCGGCTTTGTATTCTTCTAAAAAGTGTTCGAAAACGTTATCCCAGTATTCCGCTGCAAAGTTAGCGGTATGCAATTTGATACCAATCTTATCGCAAACGCGTTGGGCGTCAGCGAGGTCTTCTTTTGCTGTGCAGTATTCAGTACCGTCATCTTCATCCCAATTCTTCATAAACAGGCCTTCCACCCTATAGCCCTGTTGTTTGAGCAAAAGGGCAGAAACGGAAGAATCAACACCGCCAGACATGCCGACGATTACAAGAGGTTGGGTTGAAGCTTGGGACATAAGGCGAACTACGGCTGGGAAAATGAGTTGCGCATTTTACGCGGGTTAGCGCAGCAGTTCCAAGAAAAAGCGGATGATTCTGAAGTTGGCTGGATTTTCGGTCAAAAAAAAGAGCCACAAGGGCTCTTTTTCAAATCGCCGAATTTATTTCAGTCTACGGCGAGCGGCAAGCAAACCGGCAATACCCAAGCCGAACAATACAAATGGACTTGGTTCGGGCACTTTGGCCAGCTTCACTCGGCCATCAATTGCGTCATTGCCGCAAGACATGGTCCAGTGTGCATCTAAAGTGAAGCTTTGTTGCAAACCAGCAATGTTAGAAAGATCAAAAGTGAAGATGCTGTAATAGGATTTATCGTTACCTAAAACACCGCTTCCTTCAGAAAAGTTGCTGCCATTAGCCGCAACTAATAATGTACCGCTAGAAACGCCGTAAGGGGCGCTGTAACCGCCGTTGTTGTAGTAATAAATATCGTTGTTCCAGCTGTTGGCTTTATAAAGTCCAGCGGTATCAACACCAGATACGTTACCTTGCGCGCTGATTTTAACGTTGTCGGCATAATTCTTAGTCAAGTTGCCGAAATCGATAGCGTATTCGTAAGTACCTTTGTTGCCATCGAAAGACAACGCCAAATCACCTGCGTAATAGCGGTGGCCATCGCTATAAAGTTGACCGTTATTGCTTACGATATCAAAACCGGTTTGTAAGCCGATGGAGAGTTTATTGCCTTGCAGTTTGTAGAATAAGTATTCCGCATCAAAGGCTTGACCGCCCCAGCCTGGAGTTAATTGGTAGTTACCAGTTCCTGATTGGTCTTCCGATCCGAAAGCGGTCCAACCAGCGAATACAGGAAGTTGACCTGCGAAGCTTGCGCTGCTGGTAATAACCAATGCGAGTGAAGCGAAAAGTTTCAGCAATTTATTCATATTGTTAACCAGAAGTGTGATTGTGTTTGCTTTATCGCGTGACGCTTGTCACACAATGTGCTTATAACAAAGCAATCTCTAGGCCATTTATGAATATCTAGCTAAATCAAGACTTTAAAAAAACTATGAAAATTTAGATGTCAAAAATGTCGACATGGGCGACATTGTTTTTACGGAAGCCATCAACCTATAACCTCCAGAGGAAAGCGACGGCCAGCGCGGTAGTCATCAATAATTTGTAGGGTCATGGGGCTGCGCAGTTGATCTTTGCGGGCAACTAGCTCTTCATAAGTAAGCCAAACAGCCTCGATTATGCCGGTATCCAGTTTGCGTTGGGGATCGTGGCTCAGTGCTTCGCCAATAAAGGTGGTACGCAGGTAGGTCACGCCATTGCTCGGTGCGGTATAGAGGTTTACGCCTACAACACCGGTCAGCTTTACCGTCCAGCCAGTTTCCTCCAAGGTTTCACGGATGGCAGCTTGGTGAAGAGTTTCGTCGGGGTCGAGATGACCTGCAGGCTGGTTGTAAACAAGCTTCCCGTCAGAGTCTTCGTAAACCATTAAAAAGCGATTGTCGCGCTCAACAATAGTTGCAACAGTTACGTGGGGTGCCCAGGTCATAAGCTAATCCTTGAAAGGGGCAGCTCCGCTATTACAGAGCCGTTTAAAAAGTTGTTGGTAAAAAAATGAATGTTATTCGGCAGGTTTGCGCGAGGGCTTAACAATAACCTTGGTCGTGACCTTGGGGTTTGCCGCCGGTTTTGGAGTTGATTTGTTCGGACGATGTTGCTGCGGATTGCCCGCTTTATTTGCCGAAGGGGTGCGTGGCCTTTGGTTCTCACCGCGTTTTTGATCTTGTGGTTTTCTTTGGGCCGAGCTGCGTTCTTTAGAGTCCTTCTCCGTTGGTTTTCGGTCACCTCTGACAGGCTTACCGTTGCGACTACGTGGCATTTCTGCCATGGCAGATTTAGGCAAGTTAACCGTTGTCGTTTTGTATTCGCCTGGGGCAATGCCTTCCAAGGTCCAATTGCCAATTTTTACGCGCACCAAGCGTAAGGTCGGGTGGCCAACGGCAGCGGTCATACGGCGGATTTGGCGGTTTTTCCCTTCGGTGATAACTATCTCAATCCATTGGGTTGGGATGTTAACCCGGCTACGAATGGGCGGATCGCGCTCCCAGAGTTTTGGGGTAGGGATCAAACGGGCTTCGGCGGGCAGGGTGATGCCATCATTTAATTCCACGCCTTGGCGTAACTTAGTTAAAGCATAGCTATTGGGGGCGCCTTCCACTTGAACCCAATAGGTTTTAGGCAATTTGTGCGCAGGGTGGGCGATGTGATGTTGAACCTGGCCGTCATCGGTCAGTAGCAACAGGCCTTCAGAATCATGGTCGAGCCTACCCGCCGGGTAAACATTAGGCAGCTTAATGTACTGCGCTAATGTAGGACGATTTTGGTCACCAGTGCTACCAGCGGTGAATTGGGAGATCACGCCAAAGGGCTTGTTAAATAAAATCAATGAAGACATGGAGTTGGGCAAATCCCTTAGGGATGTAAACGGAAACGGGAATCATTTTGATGACTCCCGCGAATGCCAAAAGTTTACAGCACTGTTATACTGCGCGCGATTTTTTTAAAGGTTCTTTTTGTTAAAGGCGCCTTAATTCGGCTCTGGGCCGAAATTTCCCTTTCATAACCTTTCATGGCAAAGCTCACAAAGCACGGCTCACAAGGCATAGTCCCATGGTAAGTCTTATGGAAAGTCTCATGAAAACTACGGAGTTAAAGTAAAAAATGACCGATTCTAAAATTATCTACACCCAAACCGACGAAGCCCCCGCACTAGCCACTTACTCTTTACTCCCCATAGTTCAAGCCTTTACCAAATCCTCTGGCATTGCCATTGAAACTCGCGATATTTCGCTCTCAGGCCGCATCATCGCCGCCTTCTCAGAATTCTTAAAGCCAGAACAGCGCATCGGCGATCACCTTGCCGAGCTGGGCAAATTGGCGACTACGCCAGAAGCTAACATTATTAAATTGCCAAATATCAGCGCATCAGTTCCACAACTGAAGGCTGCGATCAAAGAATTACAAGCAAAAGGCTATGCCTTACCTGATTACCCTGAAGTACCTGCAAACGATACCGAAAAAGACGCAAAAGCGCGTTACGACAAAATCAAAGGCTCTGCTGTAAACCCTGTGTTGCGTGAAGGTAACTCTGACCGTCGTGCGCCATTGTCAGTAAAAAATTACGCGCGTAAAAATCCACACAAAATGGGCGCATGGGCGGCGGATTCAAAATCACACGTTGCGCATATGGACGCGAATGATTTTTACGGTAGCGAAAAATCAGCGTTGATTGCTGATGCAGGCAATTTAAAAATTGAATTGGTTGCGCAAGACGGCAGTGTGAAAGTATTAAAAGAAACTGTAAAAGTATTGGCTGGTGAAATCGTTGATGCATCTGTATTGAGCAAAAATGCGTTGCGTACTTTTATCGCGGCGCAAATTGAAGATGCAAAAAATACCGGCGTGCTTTTGTCTGTGCACTTGAAAGCCACCATGATGAAAGTGTCTGACCCGATTATTTTCGGTCACTTCGTATCTGTGTTTTATGCTCCAGTGTTAGAAAAATATGCCGCAGAAATTAAAGAGCTCGGTGTAGATGTTAACAACGGTATCGGTGATCTATACACCAAAATTAAATCTCTACCTGCGGACAAACAAGCTGCAATCGAAGCAGATATCGCAGCGCTTTACGCAATTCGCCCTGAATTGGCAATGGTAAATTCCGATAAAGGCATTACCAACTTACACGTACCAAGCGATGTGATTGTGGATGCGTCTATGCCAGCTATGATTCGCGATTCCGGCAAAATGTGGAATGCTGATGGCAAATTGCAAGACACTAAGGCATGCATTCCAGATCGTTGCTATGCGGGTGTTTATCAAGTTGTTATCGACGACTGCAAGAAAAACGGTGCATTCAATCCTGTGACTATGGGCAGCGTTCCCAACGTAGGTTTGATGGCGCAAGCAGCAGAAGAATACGGTTCACACGATAAGACTTTCCAAATTTCTACCAACGGTGTTGTGCGTGTAACTGACGCAGCGGGCAAAGTGGTGTTGGAACAAAACGTAGAAGCTGGTGATATTTTCCGTGCTTGCCAAGTGAAAGATGCACCAATTCAAGATTGGGTAAAACTTGCCGTAAATCGCGCGCGCGCTTCTGCAACACCGGCCGTATTCTGGCTTGATCCAAAACGTGCTCACGATGCGCAATTGATCAAGAAAGTTGAAACTTACTTGAAAGATCACGACACAGCTGGCCTTGAGATTTACATCAAGTCTCCAGAAGAAGCGATTCAATATTCGTTGGATCGTATCCGCGCTGGCAAAGACACTATCTCCGTAACCGGCAACGTATTGCGTGATTATCTCACCGACTTATTCCCCATCATGGAGCTTGGAACTTCTGCAAAAATGCTGTCGATTGTTCCTTTGATGAACGGTGGCGGTTTGTTTGAAACAGGTGCGGGCGGTTCAGCACCTAAGCACGTACAACAATTCGTAGAAGAAGGTCACTTGCGTTGGGATTCTTTGGGCGAGTTCTTGGCTTTGGCGGAATCTTTGGATCACTTCGGTAACGTGACCAAAAACGCAAAAGCAAAAGTGTTTGCTAAAACTCTCGACCAAGCCAACGGTTTGTTCCTCGACAACAACAAGTCACCAGGCCGTGCAGTAGGCGAGTTTGATAACCGTGGCAGCCACTTCTATTTGGCTATGTACTGGGCACAAACTCTTGCTGCGCAAACTGACGATGCGGCTTTGGCTGCAGAATTTGCACCTTTGGCGAAATCGCTTACCGAAAACGAAGCTAAAATCGTTGCCGAGCTGATTGCTGCAGGCGGTAAGCCAGTTGATTTGGGCGGTTACTACCGTTTGGATGATGCAAAAGCTTCTGCCGCTTTGCGTCCAAGCGCGACCTTCAATGCTGCCTTAGCCACATTGGGTTAATTTAAGTAGCATGAAAAACCCCTTAGGCGCAGGTCTAAGGGGTTTTTTTATGTTGAATTATTTATTACCGGCTGAGTATCACGCAGCCAGAAGCTTTTACTAAGCTAAAATGAAGTTTAGGAGATCTCCTCCCGCATCGCTGGGCTACAGGTTTTGTGTCATAAATCTATTAATAAAAGTGAGCCATTACAATGCCAGTAAGCCGCACTTTCGTGTTGGTGTCTAAAATTATCGCAGGCTGCTTATTGGTCGTGTCCGGTGCGGTCTGTGCTGCGCCACAGCAGCTTATTATTTCGCTTACGGCTTCCCATGATATAAATCATGAGGACTATTACTTCACCCATTTATTAACCTTGGCTCTCGCTAAAACTGAACGGCAATACGGGAAGATTGAAATTTCAGAGCTGCCAGTTAGAACTGTCGATAAACGGCTGCGTTCGGAATTAATCGCTAAAAATATCGATTTATTGTGGTCACCCACATCACCGGAACTTGAAGCAGAGCTGTTACCGGTTAAAGTCTCTTTACTTAAAGATCTCAATAACTATCGCTTGTTACTCATCAGGCCTGAGATGCAGGCCGATTTCTCGCGAGTAAAAACGCTCAACGACTTACGCAAGTTCACCGGTGGTATGAGCGCTCAATGGATAGATGCCGACATTATGCAGGCGAATGGTTTGCCCTTGGTGAAGGCAGTTGGCTACGGCAAATTGTTCAAAATGTTGGCAGCCAAGCGGTTTGATTATTTCTCTCGCGGGCTTTATCAAATCCAGACAGAGGTTAACTTTTACCCCGACTTACATTTGGCGATAGAAAAGGACTTGATGCTCCAATATCCAAACCACGTTTATTTCTTCGTGCATAAAGATAATAAGCTATTGGCGGAGCGCTTGAAGGTGGGGCTAGAGCTGGCACAAAAAGATGGCAGTTTTGATCAGTTGTTTAACAGCATTCCCCGCTATAAATGGGGTATGGAGCAGTTGAAGCTGAATCAGCGCCGGGTGATCCATCTTCAATATTTGGATAAAACACCTTCAATAAATCCCAAGTGACAGGTCGTTAGTTATGTCAATAACCATCCCTGCTGAAATAGGCCAGCCCTTGGGGTTCGGTTGCCAAGCTCAATTTAGGCAGTTGCTTCGGTTAAATCCTGGCTTACTTGCTCACTGGTTTCCGGTGCGCAAATATTCACCGCATGCAAACCTTTATCGCCTTTAGTGATCTCAAATGAAACCTGCTGACCGGCTTTAAGGGTTTTATAACCATCCATCTTGATTGCAGAGTAATGTGCAAACAAATCTTCGTTGCCTTGGTCGGCTAAGATAAAACCGTAACCTTTGGCATTGTTAAACCACTTGACTGTACCTGTGGGCATGTTGAATTCCTGCGCCTTGGCACCATATAGGTATATGTTGCCTTCGTTATTATTACCCCAAAGAGTTTGGGACTTGTAGGCTCACGCGTTCTTTTGACGCTAAAGAGAAAGGTTTAGCGTCAAATTGCTGATTATTTGTTCAGCGTGACGTGTTTTTTATCCAACATTTGACCCAATGTCAAGTTTTCAACGTATTCGTTGTCGTTATGCCTATGAGTTACAATGTCGTCAACAATCCAATCATTTTATTTTTCTGTTGAATCTCTATGGGCAATCTAATCAACCTTCAACTAACCTTAAATCAAGATGGCGATTCCGAGGGCGGGGATCTTGACGGCAATCTCGCGGTCCTAGAATCGAAACCGAAATTAAAACGTCCACCTATGTATAAAGTGATGTTGCTCAACGACGATTACACTCCGATGGATTTTGTTGTTGAAATTTTGGAAAAATTTTTTGGCATGAATCGTGAAAAAGCAACGCATGTGATGTTAACGGTGCATATTCATGGAAAAGCGGTTTGTGGCATCTATACTCGTGATATAGCGGAAACGAAAGCCGCGCAAGTTAATCAATATTCCAGGGAGCACCAACATCCATTGCTGTGTGATATTGAAGCAGTAGAGGATGATGAGAAGTAGTAGTTCGTATGCTTTTTTTGATCAAGAGGGTATGAGTGATGTTGAGCAAAGATCTAGAAGTAACTTTGAATCTCGCCTTCAAGGGTGCGCGTTCGAAGCGCCATGAGTTTATGACAGTTGAGCACTTGTTGCTCGCGCTGATCGACAATGATTCTGCTGCAAGTGTTTTGCGTGCATGCGGTGCAGATTTATCCAGCCTACGCAAAGAATTAATTGAATTTGTTGATTCTACAACACCTCTTATTCCTGAGCACGACGCTGAACGTGAAACCCAACCTACACTCGGTTTTCAACGTGTGTTGCAACGCGCCGTTTTCCACGTGCAGTCATCCGGTAAACAAGAAGTTACTGGCGCTAATGTGCTAGTTGCAATTTTTAGCGAGCAAGAAAGCCAAGCTGTTTATTATTTGAAACAGCAAAGCATTGCACGTATCGATGTTGTTAATTTTATTACTCACGGCATTCATAAAGTTTCTGGCCATACTGATCACACTCATGATCACCAAGCTCAGGAAAATCATGATGAAGAATCTTCATCTGGCGAATCAAGTTCATCTAATCCTCTTGAAAATTACGCCAGCAATTTAAATGAAATGGCGATGCAGGGGCGTATAGATCCGCTTGTTGGTCGTGCAGATGAAGTGGAGCGTGTGTGCCAAATTTTGTCGCGTCGCCGTAAAAACAATCCGCTGTTGGTGGGTGAATCTGGCGTGGGTAAAACTGCAATTGCAGAAGGCTTGGCCAAGCGTATTGTAGATGGTGATGTGCCAGAAACACTAGCGGATAGCGTGGTTTACTCGCTGGATATGGGCGCTTTGCTCGCTGGTACAAAATATCGCGGTGATTTTGAGAAGCGCTTTAAAGGTTTGTTACACGAACTCAAAAAGCAAAAGAAATCAATTTTGTTTATCGATGAGATCCATACCATTATCGGCGCCGGTGCTGCATCAGGTGGAGTAATGGATGCATCGAATTTATTGAAGCCTTTATTATCTTCTGGTGAAATCCGTTGCATGGGTTCAACTACTTATCAGGAATTCCGCGGAATTTTTGATAAAGATCGCGCGCTGTCTCGTCGTTTCCAAAAAGTGGATGTGGATGAGCCGAGCGTTGATGAAACTTATCAAATTTTGAAAGGTTTAAAGAGCCGTTTCGAGAAACACCACAATTTGCGTTATACCGATGCTGCTTTGCGTTCAGCTGCAGAGTTGGCCGCGCGTTATATCAATGACCGCTTCTTACCAGATAAGGCAATTGATGTGATTGACGAAGCGGGTGCTTATCAACAATTGCAACCTGCGAGCAAACGCAAGAAAACAATTGGCGTAACTGATGTGGAAAATGTTGTTGCAAAAATTGCACGTATTCCTCCAAAAAGTGTGTCGTCTTCTGATAAAGAACAATTGCGTAAATTGGATCAGAATTTGAAGATGACTGTGTTTGGTCAGGACGCCGCAATTGATACGCTTGCCACTGCAATTAAATTGTCGCGTGCAGGTTTGGGGGCCTCAGAAAAACCTATTGGTTCTTTCCTATTCTCAGGCCCAACCGGTGTTGGTAAAACAGAAGTTTCTCGCCAACTTGCTAAAGCAATGGGCATGGAATTAATTCGCTTCGATATGTCGGAATATATGGAGCGCCACACTGTATCGCGTTTGATTGGTGCGCCACCAGGTTACGTAGGTTTTGATCAGGGTGGTTTGTTGACTGATGCAATTACTAAGCAACCACATTGCGTATTGTTGTTGGACGAAATTGAAAAAGCGCATCCAGAAGTTTTCAATTTATTGTTGCAAGTTATGGATCACGGTACGCTCACTGACAACAACGGGCGCAAAGCAGATTTCCGTAATGTCATTTTAATTATGACAACCAATGCGGGCGCGGATGTTATGAGCCGTGCATCGATTGGCTTCACTCATCAAGATCACACAACTGATGGAATGGAGGCAATCAAGAAGATGTTCACGCCTGAGTTCCGTAACCGTTTGGATGCAATCGTGCAATTCGGTCCATTGACCTTGGCAACCATTAAAACTGTGGTGGACAAGTTTGTTATGGAGTTGCAAACACAGTTGGACGACAAACACGTTACGCTGGAAATTACCGAGTCTGCGCGCGAATGGCTGGCGATTCATGGTTACGACGTGCAGATGGGGGCTCGCCCAATGGCACGTTTGATTCAGGATAAGCTTAAAAAGCCGTTGGCTGAGGCGATCCTGTTTGGTGAGCTGTCTCATGGAGGCGGTACGGTGGAGGTTGATCTTGATCCTATCAGTGATCAGCTTGATATCCACATCACCGCTAAACAATCCACTCCGCAGACTGCCAAGGTGTGATGCCTGTAGTGCTGATGCTAGAAAAACAAAAAGCCGCTGAATAAGCGGCTTTTTTTATGGCTGTCTCACCAGGTTTCGCTGAAACCCTCGCTGTGAGTCTTAACGCGCGCGGTAGGTAATACGGCCTTTGGTTAAGTCGTAAGGTGTCATTTCAACCTTAACTTTGTCGCCAGTCAGGATACGGATGTAGTTTTTACGCATCTTTCCAGAGATATGGGCAGTGACTACGTGGCCGTTTTCCAATTTAACGCGGAAGGTGGTATTTGGCAGTGTATCAACGACTTCGCCATCAAATTCAATGTTGTCTTCTTTTGCCATGCGGCACAATCCTCAGGTATGACTAAAACGTATGGGAGGTAAAAATAGGCGCGAATTGTGCCTGAAATAGCCAGCGCAGCCAAGAGAAAAGCGTCGATAGGTGCCTTTTTTCCATCAATTAGGGCCTAAGCCCCCATCAACGGCGTGACATTTCACTAATTGAGGCGCAACCAGCGGCGATTGATAAGTAATTCGAGGGGTCGATAATCAGTTTTGTAGTTCATCTTGTCGCATTGCTTAATCCAGTAGCCTAAGTAGACATAACTTAAACCCAGCTGCTTGGCTTTCTGGATTTGCGCCAAAATCGCAAACTTGCCAAGGCTGCGTTCGCTTAAGGCTGCATCGTAAAAGGTGTAAACCGCAGAGAGGCCGTCGTCCAAGTGGTCGCAAACCGAAACCCCAATTAAAGCTCCCTCCAAACGGAATTCCAGATAGCGGGTTGCACCCCATTCGCTGGTTAAAAAAGCTTTGTACTGTTCTTCTGACGGAGGGTACATATCCCCGTCCTGATGGCGCCCTTCAATGTAGCGGGAATAAAGGTTGTAGTGTTCGAGTGTATCTATGCGGTCAACAGTAGTGATGCTCAGGTCTTGATTCTTTTGCCAACACCGGCGTTGGCTGCGGTTGGGCCGGAAAAGGTTTACAGGAATGCGGCAAGACATGCAGGCCTGGCAGCTCGAACATTGAGGGCGATACAGATGGCCGCCGCTGCGGCGGAAGCCTAGAAGTGAGAGTTGGCTGTATAGGTTAACGTCAATGGTCGCTTCTGGATCTACAAATACCGTTGTCGCTTGTTCGCCATCGATATAACTACAAGGATGCGGTTGGGTCGCAAATAATTTCAATGTAGAAAGATCGGTCATGTTGGCCTCTCCGTATTCTGATTCCCATTCTGTGGGCACAAGCTTGGCCAATTCTCAGGTGTGAGCTTTGACCAATTTGGAGGATAGTTGGGTGTAACCTTTACAAAGTTTATCAGGAGTTGCTGAAACTCTTCACGCGGAATTTCAACTGCGCCCAAACTAAATAGATGTTCGTTCGCTACCTGGCAATCAATAAGTTGAAACTCCCAAGCTTGTAACTGTGCAACTAAAAAAGCTAAACCCACTTTGGACGCATTGTCAGCACGGCTGAACATGGATTCACCAAAAAATATTCTACCCAATGCCATTCCGTATAGGCCACCGACTAATTCTTCTTGATCGTCGTTTTTCCGCCAAACTTCTACCGAGTGCGCGTAGCCACGCTCATGCAATTCCGAATAACCCGCAATAATGTCTTCGCTGATCCAGGTGCCATCTGCATAGCTGCGCGGTGCAGCGCAGGCGCGCATAACATCACTAAAACAATGATCAAATGAGACGCGGTAAGTTCCACTGCGTATAAGTTTACGCAGACTTTTTGAAACATGTAATTGTGTTGGATAAATCACCGTGCGTGGGCTCGGGCTCCACCACAAAATCGGATCGCCTGGATTAAACCATGGAAAAATTCCTTGATGATAGGCTGCCAGGATTCGTTCGGGCGATAAATCACCGCCCACAGCTAATAAACCATTGGGTTCATTCAGCGCGAGTGCAGGTGAGGGGAATAAAATCTCAGAGGGATTTAACCAGGGAATTTGAGCCATGGGTGTGGTTTTATCTATCTAAAAGAACATCGTCAGAATTTAAAGGTTTATATAGTCACATATTGGAGGGCACTTGTCATAAGGGCAAAATAATTTTTTAACCTTGAGAGAGATTGGCGTGATTTTTGTGTGTAATTTGATGAAAGGCTAGTAAAAATAAAACTGTCAATATTTTGAATTTAATTGCAGTGTTAATTCGTTTTTACGGCTATGCTTAAGCAAGGGTTTGAAATTGATAGTAATAGTTTTTCAGCATCGGTTTGTTTGTGTTTGCAATACGACTTTTTCAGGTTGAAGCAGATTGCAAGGTTAATCGCTTAGTTGAGGTAAATTATGAGCATTTTCAGTCACTACCGTGAGCGTTATGAAGCCACTCAGCAGGAAGAGCTAAGCATCAAGGAATATTTGGATTTATGTAAAAAAGATCCGAGTGTATATGCCTCCGCGGCCGAGCGTATGCTCATGGCTATCGGAGAGCCGGAAATGGTAGACACCGCTTCCGATCCTCGCCTCAGTCGTATCTTCTCCAACAAAATGATCAAGCGATATAAAGCCTTTGGTGATTTTTACGGAATGGAAGAATGCATTCAACAGATAGTGTCGTTTTTCAAACATGCCGCACAAGGTTTGGAAGAGAAAAAACAAATTCTTTATTTGCTGGGCCCGGTTGGCGGCGGCAAATCTTCTCTTGCAGAAATGCTGAAAACCTTGATGGAAAAAATGCCTATCTATTGCATTAAAGGCTCACCAGTATTTGAATCACCACTCGGATTATTTAATCCAGACGAAGATGGCAAAATTCTTGAAGAGGATTACGGCATTCCTCGTCGCTACGTAAAAACGATTATGTCGCCCTGGGCAGCAAAACGTTTGCAAGAGTTTCATGGCGATATTACGCAATTTAAAGTTGTAAAAGTTTATCCGTCCATTCTCAACCAAATCGCTATTACTAAAACCGAACCCGGTGACGAAAATAACCAGGATATTTCATCGCTCGTAGGTAAGGTCGATATTCGTCAATTGGAAGAGTTTCCACAAAACGATCCCGATGCCTATAGTTTTAGCGGTGGCTTGTGCCGCGCAAACCAGGGGTTGATGGAATTTGTGGAGATGTTTAAGGCACCGATTAAAGTATTGCATCCTTTATTGACCGCTACGCAAGAGGGTAACTTCAATAGTACCGAAGGTTTAGGTGCAATTCCGTTTGATGGCATTATTCTGGCGCACTCTAACGAATCGGAATGGCAAAACTTCCGCAACAACAAAAACAATGAAGCTTTTATTGACCGTGTATATATTGTCAAAGTGCCTTATTGCTTGCGTGTTAAAGAAGAAATGCTTATTTACGAAAAGCTTTTGCAAAATAGTTCGCTGTCAAAAGCACCTTGTGCGCCGGATACCTTGCGCATGTTGGCCCAGTTCTCTGTGCTGTCGCGCATTAAAGAGCCGGAGAATTCCAACGTTTACTCCAAAATGCGTGTCTATGATGGTGAAAATTTAAAAGATACGGATCCAAAAGCAAAATCTTTGCAAGAATATAAAGATGCAGCAGGTGTGGACGAAGGCATGACCGGGTTATCCACAAGGTTCGCTTTTAAAATTTTATCCAAAGTCTTTAACTTTGATCCTACTGAAATTGCTGCTAACCCTGTGCACCTTATGTATGTGCTTGAACAGCAAATCGAACAGGAGCAATTCCCCAAAGAGGTGCAAGAGAAATACCTCAATGGTCTAAAAGAATACATTTCACCAAAATATGTGGACTTTATTGGCAAAGAAATCCAAACCGCCTATTTGGAATCCTACGCTGAATACGGCCAAAATATTTTTGATCGCTATGTCACCTATGCGGATTTTTGGATTCAAGATCAGGAGTATCGTGATCATGAAACGGGTGAGATTCTCAACCGAGCATCTTTGAATGAAGAGCTTGAAAAAATCGAGAAACCGGCAGGCATTAGCAATCCCAAAGATTTTCGTAACGAAATTGTGAATTTTGTGTTGCGCGCGAAGGCGAACAATTCTGGCAAAAGTCCCGATTGGCGCAGCTATGAAAAATTGCGCACGGTTATCGAAAAGAAAATGTTCTCGAATACCGAAGATTTATTACCTGTGATTTCATTTAATGCCAAAGCTTCAGCGCAAGACAAGAAAAAACATCAGGACTTTGTGCAACGCATGGTTGAGCGTGGTTATACCGAGAAGCAAGTACGTTTGTTGTCTGAATGGTATTTGCGCGTGAGAAAATCGCAGTAAGTCAAATTTGCTTAAGATCAGTCATGATTGTGATTGCTCTTAAGCAAACGATAGATGAAGTGGTAGAAGAAAGTTGAATCCTCTTTGTATAAGGGTTGAGCATGAGTTACATCATCGATAGACGCCTCAATTCAAAAAATAAAAGTGCTGTAAATCGGCAACGTTTCTTGCGCCGTTATCGCGATCAAATTCAAAAATCTGTGTCAGATGCCGTTAGCAACCGCTCCATTAGGGATATTGATAAAGGCGGAAAAGTTAGTATTCCCGCGAAAGATATTGGTGAGCCCGTAATCCATCATGGTAACGGAGGTCATAACACTCGCGTGCTTCCCGGCAATAAACAATTCACTACTGGTGACAAAGTTAATCGCCCTCAAGGTGGTGCAGGTGGCGGTGGTGGAAAAAATGCCAGCGACTCTGGCGAGGGTGAAGATGATTTTTCGTTTACGCTCTCGCAAGAGGAATTTCTGGATTTTATGTTTGAGGGTTTGGAATTGCCAAACCTGATTAAACGCCAATTATCTGGTGTTGAAGAATTTAAAAAGGTGCGCGGTGGTATTGCTAACGAAGGGCAGCCTGGGCGTATTAATATTGTTCGTTCACTGCGTGCCGCAAACATGCGCCGTATTGCATTAACTGCGGGCAAGCGCAAACGTTTGTTGGAGTTGGAGGAACAATTAAATTTACTTGATCAGCAAGAAGAGTCCAAGCGCGATTTATTGTTGCGGCAAGAAATATTGCATGAGATGACCAAGCTATCTCATGCAATTAAACGTACGCCCTGGTTGGATACTTTTGATTTAAAATACAACTTACAAATTAAACAACCTATCCCGCGCTCAAAAGCCGTTATGTTTTGTATTATGGATGTGTCTGGCTCTATGGATCAGGCCACTAAAGATATCGCCAAACGGTTTTTTATTTTGCTGTACCTGTTTTTGCAACGTAATTACGAAAAAACCGAAATTGTTTTTATTCGTCATCACACCAGCGCCAAAGAAGTGGATGAAGATGAATTTTTTCATTCGCGTGAAACGGGCGGAACAGTCGTTTCCAGTTCACTTAAACTTATGCAAGAAATAATTGAAGACCGCTATTCTCCCAATGAATGGAATATCTACGGTGCCCAGGCATCTGACGGTGACAATTGGGGCGATGATTCTGCTAACTGCAAAGAATTAATGAGTGAACATCTATTGCCGCTTTGCCAATATTATTCTTATATAGAAATCACGCCTCACGATCATCAAGCGCTATGGCGCACCTATGAGGAGGTTCAAAAGGAGCATTCCGATAAATTTTCTTTGCAGCACATTATTGGTATTGAAGATATATATCCTGTCTTTCGTGAGCTTTTTCATAAGAAGGTCGCATGAAACCAACAGATCCCCTTAAAAAGTCCCCGCTGTTTACTTCTTCAGAATGGAACTTTGAATTAATTAGAGAATGCGATCAGGCTATTGGCGAAATTGCACAAGAGTTTGGCCTCGATACTTATCCCAATCAAATTGAAGTTATTAGTTCAGAGCAAATGATGGATGCTTACGCTGCAGTGGGCATGCCGATTGGCTATTATCACTGGTCATATGGGAAACAATTCCTGAGCACAGAAAATTCCTACAAGCGTGGGCAAATGGGTTTGGCTTATGAAATTGTGATTAACTCAAATCCATGCATTGCGTATTTAATGGAAGAAAATACCATGACAATGCAAGCATTGGTCATCGCCCATGCGTGTTATGGTCACAATTCTTTTTTTAAAGGAAATTATTTATTTAAAACCTGGACCGATGCGGACTCCATTATTGATTATTTGGTGTTCGCGAAAAATTACATTAGTAAATGTGAAGAGCGCTATGGCATAGCTGAGGTAGAGGCCATTATAGATTCTTGCCACGCGCTAATGAATTACGGTGTTGATCGTTACAAACGGCCATATCCTATTTCTGCGCACGATGAAGAGCAACGACAAGCGGAGCGGGAAGAATATTTGCAAAAACAAGTAAATGATTTGTGGCGCACAATACCTAAAGCAATTAGCGGAAAAGCAGAGAAAAACGCACCGCGCTTTCCGCCAGAACCGCAAGAAAATATTTTGTATTTTCTGGAAAAAAACTCACCTTTGTTGGAGCCTTGGCAGCGCGAAGTAATTCGCATAGTGCGCAAGATTGCCCAATATTTTTATCCTCAACGCCAAACCCAGGTAATGAATGAGGGCTGGGCGTGTTTTTGGCATTATACCTTGCTCAACGAAATGTATAACCGTGGTTTGGTGACTGACGGTTTTATGTTGGAGTTTTTACAATCGCACACCAGTGTAATTGCGCAGCCCGCGTACGATAGTCCTTATTTTAGCGGTATTAATCCCTATACATTGGGTTTTGCAATGATGATGGATATTCGTCGAATTTGTGAAAATCCTACTGCGGAGGATCGTGATTGGTTTCCGGATATTGCAGGTAGTAATTGGAACGAGACGTTGCATTTTGCAATGCGTAACTTTAAAGATGAAAGTTTTATTTTGCAGTTCTTGTCACCCAAAGTTATGCGCGATTTAAAATTGTTCAGCATTGTGGATGACGATAAAGAAGACAAAATAGAAATATATGCGATCCACGATGAGGACGGATTCAAAAAACTGCGCGAGACTTTGGCAGGACAATATAATCTGGGCAATCGCGAACCCAATATTCAAATTTACAGTGTCAATGTTCGTGGGGATCGTGCATTAACCTTGCATCACACCATGCACAATCGTAAGCCTTTGGCAGATTCAGCGGAAGAAGTGTTGAAGCATTTGCATAGGCTATGGGGATTTGATGTGCATTTACACTCGATGGATGGTGATGAAATTATGCAAAGTTTTCATTGCCCACCTAAACCAGAATAAAAAAAGGCCGCTCTATTGAGCGGCCTTTTTCACACATTACATTTAGAGATCATCCAGATATTTTTCTGCATCCAATGCAGCCATACAGCCTGCACCTGAAGAGGTAATCGCCTGGCGATAAATATGGTCAGCAACATCTCCTGCCGCAAATACGCCGGGAATGTTGGTTGCAGTGGCATTACCATTCAGGCCGCTTTGTACTTTGATGTAGCCGTCTTTCATATCCAGTTGGCCGGCAAAAATATCAGTATTGGGTTTGTGGCCAATCGCGATAAATACGCCCGCAACATCAATTTCCTGGGTTGCGCCATCCTGGGTGCTCTTTAAACGTAAACCAGTTACGCCTGCATCGCTACCCAATACTTCTTCCAATTGATGATTCCAAATGATTTTGATATTGCCATTCGCCGCTTTAGCAAATAATTTATCTTGCAGAATTTTTTCAGACTTCAATTTATCGCGACGGTGAATCAAAGTAACTTCACTGGCAATGTTAGATAAATAAAGTGCTTCTTCAACTGCTGTATTACCACCGCCCACAACAGCAACTTTTTGGCCGCGATAAAAGAAACCGTCACAGGTTGCACAGGCACTTACTCCGCGACCCTGGAACGCCTCTTCAGACGGCAAACCCAAATATTGCGCCGATGCTCCTGTAGCGATAATCAACGCATCACATGTATAAGTGTTCGAACCGATAAGCTTGAAAGGGCGTTCGGTCAGCACAGTTTCATGAATATGATCGAAAATAATTTCGGTATTAAAGCGCTCAGCGTGTTCTTGCATTTGCACCATCAAATCTGGACCTTGCAAATCGTGTACGCCACCTGGCCAGTTTTCAACTTCGGTGGTGGTTGTTAATTGACCACCTTGCTGCATGCCGGTAATGATGACCGGTTTCAGGTTGGCGCGCGCGGCGTAAATAGCGGCGGTATAGCCTGCTGGGCCTGAGCCGAGAATGATTAAACGGTGATGTTGTACGTCGCTCATGGGTATTTCCTTAGGCTGTCTTAAATAGTGTTTTACTAATGTGGGGCATGATAGGCGAATACCAAGGTCGGCGCAAAATTGTCTGTGTTAATACCGGATATTGCGGAAAGCTATGAATATGGATGGTCGCTGTGATCAGCAGCAGATAAACTGGGTGTTTCTTCTATTTGCCTATTTGCCGAGGTTACGAGCTCCAATGTCTCCACCGGGTTCCAAGATTATTGACTCTCCCTGCGTGCGCAATTGTTGTCTGAATGATGATGACATTTGTTTAGGCTGCGGGCGCAGCCTGCAAGAAATTACGCGCTGGAGTACAAGCACCGATGCTGGTAAGGAAGCAATACTTCTCGCTGCAGCTGAACGGCGGCAATTAATCTGGCTGCGCCAACATAATCAGGATTAATAATCAATTCGGAATAATTCGGCTGTCCATCGAAAGTAGGGTTTTCCATGCATCTGGATTATGTGAGCTCAACAATTGTTCGAAAGCCTCGCTGGAAACCGGTTTGGAGAATAAATAACCTTGCAGTAAATCGGCGCCACATTCGCGGCAAAATCTCGCTTGTTCCTTTGTTTCAACGCCTTCTACCACAATTTTTAAATTCAAACTTTTTCCAAACACAATCATTGCTCGCAAAATTCTACTATCGTCGATGTTTTCTGGAACGCCTTGCACGAAGGTTCTATCAATCTTTAATGTACGTGCGGGTAGGGCTTTTAAATAAGCCATAGATGAATAACCGGTACCAAAATCATCTACGGAAATTTCCACACCATAATTTTGTATTTGCTGCAAAAGCTCTGCGGTGGTTGAAAAATTTTCGATCAATATTGATTCGGTAATCTCCAAACCTATGCATGAGCCCGGTAATTCAGTTTTGTCTAAATCAATTTTAATAGCGTTATAAAGTTCTTCATCGGTCAACATTTGTGCGCAAACATTAATACGCACATTAAAGTTGGGCGGAACCATATTATGTTTACGCCATTTGGAGAGTTGTTGGCATACTTTAAGTCTGCTGCGCGAATCTATTTCCACGATAAGACCAATTTCTTCGGCAAGCCCAATAAATTCACTAGGTGGTAAAACTCCGCGAGTGGGATGATCCCAGCGAATCAAACTTTCGGCTCCCGAAATCTCCAGTGTCTTTGCATCTATTATTGGCTGGTAGTAAACGAGGAAATGATCTGTGGGAATTAGCGAACGTAACTCTTTTTCTAACCGAATTCGTTCCTGAACTTGTGCATGTAACGCGGAAGAAAAAAAGTGATAATTGTTTTTGCCATCACGTTTTGCGCGATACATGGCAAGATCAGCTGCTTTTAGCATGTCGCCAGCGCTGTTTCCAGCATCTGGATAGGTGGCAACCCCAATACTGGCAGAGATATATTGCTCGGTATTTTTAATGATAATGGGTCGACGCAGATCTTCCAGAATGCGCTCTGCAAGTTGGATAACTGGTTCCTGTGACTCAAAGTTATGGGCTAATATTGCAAATTCGTCACCACCCAAACGACAGACAATATCGCCGTTGCGCACAACATGGAGTAAGCGACACGCCACTTCTTTTAAAAGCTGGTCACCGGCGTCATGTCCCATGCTGTCATTAATGATTTTAAAATTATCCAAGTCCAAAAAAAGCAACGCAAGTTGATCATTCAAACGATTAGCGCGTGGGATAGCCGTACGCAAACTTTCATCAAAATAATAACGATTAGCTAGTCCGGTTAAGGAATCATTTTCCGCAAGTGTGCGTAACCTCTGATGGCTTTCATAAAGTTCACGTTCTAATAAATGGCGCGTCCGCGCATGTACTATGGCGCGGGTTAAATGCTTATGGGAAATTTCAGATTTAAAAAGCACATCTTGTGCGCCAGCTTCGAGGCATTGTTGTTCCAGCACCTCATCTTCCGTGGCACCCGTGAGAATGATAATGGCAGCGTGATGATTCGGGTTGCGAACCAACATGCGTAGTGTGTCCAGCCCATCCATGTCGGGCAAGCGATAATCTAATAGCACAGCATCAAAATCGTCCGTCTCAAATTCTGCTAATCCACTATTGGCAGAAGATGCTTGTGTGATTTGAATATTCCATTCAGTTTTTTTGAAGGTACGAACGATTGCCAGGCGATCAAGTTCGTTATCATCTATTAATAACAATTTCATCGTGACTCCATGTTTCTACTATTTAGCTATATTTGGCATTTCTACTATGCGCCAATAATGATTAAGCAGGCCGACGACTTGTAAAAAGTCGTTATCCATTCTTTGTTTTAACAAATATCCAGCAACGTGCTCTTTATAAGCGGCCAAAATATCCTCATCTGATTTGGAGGTAGTTAAGACAAAAACTATGGCTTGTGTAAGTGCAGGGTCCGAACGTAATTCTTCCAAAAACTCCAAACCATTCATGCGTGGCATATTGAGATCTAACAAAATAATGTATGGCGAAGGGATTTCTCCCGAGCGCAATAATTCAATCGCTTCAAGTCCATCGCGTGCGCGGTAAATAGGGTTGAGCAATTTAAGCTTATGCAAGGCGCGTTTTAATGCAGTTGCATCTATGTCGTCATCTTCAACCATTAGCAGGCTAACTTCTTTACAATCTGCATCATGTGCAGGCGGATAAACTCGCTCAATCATTTTCTTGTCTCCTGCGTATGTTTTGAGGCCAGCTAAAGCTAAAGCAACTTCCACGTCCAGTGGATTTCAAAGTGACGCGTCCTCCATAGGTCTCAACAATTTTTTTAATTAACGCTAGCCCCATGCCGCTACCTTCTAATTCATCCCGGGGTTTTAATGTTTGGAACATTCCAAATATTCGCGCCTGGAATTTTTCCGGGATTCCCGGTCCGTCGTCGCATATGCTAAATTCAAAAAAATTATCATCTAATACTTTTGCGCCAACTTGGATAATACCTTCTTGCTTGTCATGATGTTTAATCGCGTTGGAAAAGAAATTGCGAATCACTAATTCAAACGGTGTGCTCAGTGTGGTGAAGGTTGGCAGTGAATTCGTTATTTCCAATCTCAGTCCTGGCTTGTTGTTTTGAATTTCAAAAATTTCTTTAACCATTTTGTTGATATCAACTTCCAACATTTGTCCTTCTACTTTTCCTGCACGATAAAATATGAGCAAATCGTCCAGCAATTTTTCCATGCGTTGGATGCGATTACGCAACAATCCGGTATGTTCTATTACTGAATTGGTTTCATTGGCAGCTAGATCTTCTTCGATCCAGGTGGACAGCTGAGCGATTCCGCGTAGAGGGGATTTTAAATCGTGAGATGCTACGTACGCGAAGGTTTCCAGCTCTTTATTGCTGCGCTCAAGCTCATGGTTGCTGAATTCCAATTCAGTTTTTCTCGCGGCAAGAATTTTTGCTGTTTCTATAGTTTCGGTTATATCGCGCTTAATCGCGGATACTCCAATGATGTTGCCATCTGCATCCTTAATGGGGGATAGCGTTATAGAAACGTTGATGATGCGCCCATCTTTGCAGCGTCGTTTAGTTTCAAAATGTTTAATAACAATTCCGCTGCGGACTTGCGCCAACAATGATTCTTCCTCGTGAATTAAATCGGGTGGAAAAACCAAATCTTTGATAGGTTTGCCAATTGCCTCTGCTGCGCTAAACCCGAACATATTGGTTGCGCCTATATTCCAGCTTGTAATTACTCCGGTAGGTGTTTTACTGATAATGGCGTCTTCCGAGAATTCAACGATTGCGGATCGCAAAGCCTCGACATTGTGAACTTTCGCGAGTGCTAACTCTTCGCGTGTGACATCTATATTAGTACCGAGCATCCTCAGCTGGTTTTGTCGCGTTCGTTCAATTTTTGCTTTTGCATGCAGATGTTTAATGGTTCCATCAGGTTGAATGATGCGAAATTTACAATCGTAGGGAGTCAAGTTTTTTATAGAGTCCTGAAAAAGCTTTTCGACAATTGGCAGATCGTTTGGGTGAACACATTGTTTCCACGCCTGGATGTCCCAGGTAAAATAATTTTTGTTACGACCGTACATCTCAAACATGGCATCGTTCCAAATTAATTTTCCTTCCTCGACCATATATTCCCAAACACCAATTTGGTTGATTCGGGTGGTGAGTTCCAATCTCTCGCGGCTTTCGTTCAACGCTATGTCAGCATTTCTACGTTCTGTAATGTCGACAATCGACGCGAGCACTTTCAAGCCATCTTTTGTCTCTACGGGGGCTAGGCCGATTTCCAGTGGGAACTCAGTGCCATCGCGACGCAAGCCAAACAATTCCCTGCCGGCACCCATTCTGCGAGGCGAAGGATTGGCAAAAAAGGAATTTCTGTTATGCGCATGGCTTTTTGCGGCACCACTGGGAATAAGTTTTTCAACAGGCTCGCCCAACAATTCAACGCGGTCGTATCCGAAGATTTTTTCGGCTTGCGCATTAATGATTTCCATAATGCCGTCAGCATTCACCATAACAACGCCGTTGGGCATGGCCTCAACAACTTGTAATAAACGTGTTTCCAAATCTCGTCGCGCGGAAAAATTGTCATGGAAAACAGCCAGTGCGCGTGCCATTTCACCAATCTCTTCTTTGTGATCTAAAAATGGAATGCTTTGATTAGGTTTTTCATCAGCAATTGCGAGCATAGCCCGCCGCAATTTTTGCAGTTGAAAAGTCAGGCTGCGCGTGATCAAGCTGGCAACAGTCAATCCGGCACCGAGGAAAATTGTAACTATCACTATAACCAGCTGCCTTGCCTCTTCTTCAATCTTTGCAACAGATTTATTGATATCTACAATATCTTGCTGCGCTTGTAAACTTATAACTTCAAGCTTCTCATCAATTGATAATACGAACTCCTGTCCATCGTATACCGTGCGGGTTGCATAAAGTTCAACATTTTGTTGTTCAAGTTGCTGCCATGATTCAAGTGAAAAGCTGTTCCAACGTTTTACTTCCAGCGTTAAATTATTAAGCAATTCGTCTAATTTTGGATCGCTTTTTCGTATGATGTTTACATCGGCCACAATACGTTTTTCACTGCTTTTAACGACTTGCGGAATATCTTGCAGATCCTTGGTCGATTTTTGTATAGCAATATTTTTTAAATGACGATTTAAAGCGTCGATTTCGTTTTTAATCCGCTGCGCTGCATTGCTAATTTGCAATGGTTTTTCGTAAAGTTCGTGTGCCAATGCGGATACGGTGTGTATTTGCATAAACGCAATTGAACCTATGGCGATAACAAGAACCGCCATAAACCCAAACCCGGCAACTATACGTTTGAAAAAATTTAATCGGTTAAATGCGTCTATGGCGAATGGGTAAAGATGAGCAATTAAGGCGATGGAAAATAAACTCAGCCCTACTGCCGTATGTGGAGCCATTTTTATTCCCAACCAGACAAATGCGGGAACAATTCCAATGCCGTGCCCCAGGATTGCAATAAATGTAATGGTTAAACAAATCAGGTTTAAAAAAACGATAGGAATAGCAAAAGATTTGATGTCCTGTCTGAACAACAGCATGGATGCACTAATAACAATGAGACACAAAGCAGATGTTGGTGACATCAAGCCCTGGTTCAATTCATTTATATTTGTTTTGGCAAGAAACCAGTAGTTGACGTTAAGGTTTAATTTAGTGATCGCTTCAATCAAGGTAAGACCGCTAATCACGCCGATAATAATTGCGCATGCTCTAACGAGAAAAAATTTATTGTTGAGCAAGCTGATTAAAGTTATTCCGCAGAGAATGACGCAAATGGCTGTGTTATACGCCATTCTGGTAACTGTGGGATGGGATGCGCCGAATGAGTGGGGAACATGCCACGCAAAAATAACACTGACGCCGAGAATACAAAGGGCAGCAGCAATAATGGCAACAAGTGGAATCGCCTTATGTTGGGGTGTAATACGTTCTTGAGCAGTCATGCGGTATCTCAGCTTCCATATTTTGAGATCAAGATCACCTACCAAATACTATCGAGGCATAACCGACAAGCCAAACTGATTTGGCCTCGTGCTATCTCGCCTGCCAAAACAAACGAAGCTTTGCTCCTCCTCCATAGCATTAATAAGTGTATAACCTCTACCTGAATAGTACAGGCCAAAAATACACAAATGTTATTACAGGGCTTTACACGCCGTTGAATGTCATAAATGCATTTCCAATGAGTGTGAATTGTTTTCATAACTTTTTTTTCGGAATTAAAATTTTTAACTGCGATTAGTTTGAACATGCACCTCTGCTGCTGTTAAACCTGCTGTCACGATGCATATATGTCCAACAAACAATGAGCGGTAAATCGAGCCATGTATTTGATGTTTGGCGGGTGAGATTAAGCTAGTTACGGGCTGCTATCAGCTGAAGCAATTTGTTACACTGCGCGCCTTTTTACAGCCGGCCTCCGGCATTACCGAACCGTTTTTGAGACTTTGCTATGTCAACTGCCAACTTCGCCAATATACGTATCGTTTTGGTTAACACGACCCATCCGGGAAATATTGGCGGAACAGCCCGAGCCATGAAAAATATGGGTCTGTCGCGTTTATATCTGGTTGCCCCCAAGGAATATCCTTCGGACAAAGCGGTATGGCGTTCCGCCGGTGCGACAGATGTGCTGGACAATGCGGTGGTGGTTGAAACTCTGGATGAAGCTATTGGCGGCTGTTCATTAGTAGTAGGTACTAGCGCCCGTGAGCGCCGTATTCCCTGGCCGTTGCTTGATCCGCGTGAGTGTGGCGAGAACGTTTGGGTGGAAGCGGGGCAGCATGAAGTGGCGATTGTGTTTGGTCGCGAAGATCGCGGTTTGACCAATGAAGAGCTGCATAAATGTAACTATCACGTCCATATCCCTGCCAACGAAGAATACTCATCCTTGAACCTGGCGACTGCGGTGCAGGTGATTTGCTATGAAGTGCGTATGGCCTTTTTGAAGGCGACTGAAGGTAAAACGCTACCCGGTCATTCTTGGGATATGCCGCCTGCTGATTCCGGGGCTTTGGAAAATTACTATGAGCACCTTGAGGAAACCCTTGCCGGGCTTGGGTTTCTTGATCCGCAAAACCCAAAGCAGACCATGACCCGTCTACGCCGCATGTACAACCGCGTGCGAATGGATCAGATGGAATTGAACATCCTTCGCGGCGTCCTTACCGCTATGCAGAACTACGTTTACTACGCCAATAAAGTGGTTGGAAAACTTGGTATAGCCCCGGGGATCGACGCCCTACGTGAAGCTGCAAAAAGCGAAGATCAGGCACCTAAATCTTAAAGGGCGGGCATATAGCTCCTATGGATAAGGGCTGTTTCTTGGTGAAAGCAGCCTTCCAGCCACCTAAAGATGGGTTCCAGATGAGTCTTTGTCGCATTAAGCGTTGGAAAAGCCTTAATAGTTGAGTAAAATGGTAGGATATAGACCTCAGGCCTAGCCATCTCAACAGGGTTTTTCCTATGCGACTCACCACCAAAGGACGTTATGCGGTCACCGCCATGTTGGATTTGGCTCTCCATACGGATCGTGGGCCGGTAAGTTTGGCGGATATTTCAGCACGGCAGGGGATTTCCCTCTCTTACTTGGAACAGTTGTTTGCGCGTTTGCGCCAATGCAATTTAGTTCAGAGTGTTCGTGGCCCCGGCGGTGGTTATAGGTTGTCGGGTAATACGGCGGATATTTCTGTCGCACAGGTAGTAGATGCAGTAAGCGAGTCTCTGGACGCCACTCGCTGTGAAGGCAAAGGCAATTGCCACGAAGGCGAAGTCTGCCTTACCCACCATTTGTGGGAGAGTTTGAGTGACCAGATCCACCAGTTTTTGAGCAGTATTAGCTTGGCGGATTTAGTGGCACGCGGGGATATCCAAGCGGTGCGTGAGCGCCAAGATAGCCGTTTGCAGCAAGGTATCAAGCCGGAAAACCATATAGCCCTGAGCGAAATTTTGTAGCCTTTGATTTGCGATTAATCCAGAGACCATCGAGTGACTCCTTCAACCTCTTTCCGTAAGCCAATTTATTTGGACTATGCCGCCACCACGCCGGTAGCGCCGGAAGTTGCCGCCAAGATGGCGGAGTGTTTGACGCTGGAAGGTAATTTTGCGAATCCTGCGTCTCGCTCACATTTATTCGGCTGGCAGGCAGAAGAGGTTGTGGAAAGTGCTCGTGCACAAGTCGCTAATTTAATTGGCGCAGACACGCGCGAAATTGTGTGGACAAGTGGTGCAACCGAAGCCAATAACCTTGCATTAAAAGGTGCGGCAGAAATTTATCGCACACAACACAAAACTGGCGGTCACATTATTACCTCCGCCATTGAGCATAAAGCGGTGCTCGACCCGGTCGTCTGGTTGGAAGAGCAGGGTTTTGCCGTAACGCGTTTACCGCCCAATCCGCAGGGCATTATTGAAGTCGATGTTTTAGCTGGTGCCTTACGCGAAGACACTTTTTTGGTAAGCCTGATGCAAGTCAATAATGAGTTGGGTTGCATCAACGATATCAAAACTTTCGCGGCGCTCTGTAAAAGCCGCGGAATTTTAATTCACTGCGATGCCGCGCAAAGTGCAGGCAAAATTGCAGTAAATGTAAAAGAGTTGGGTGTGGATTTGTTGTCGCTCTCTGCACACAAATTCTACGGCCCCAAAGGTGTAGGCGCGCTCTATGTGCGCCGCGCAGGCGATGTAAAAATTGCAGCACAAATCCACGGCGGTGGCCACGAGCGCAATATGCGTTCAGGCACTTTGGCAACGCATCAATGTGTTGGCATGGGCGAAGCAGCCGAGCTTGCGCAACGTAGTCTGATTACAGATGGCGAGCGCATCGCCGGTTTGCGCGATTTGTTGTGGGAAGGAATTGCCGATTTACCAGATATAAAACGCAATGGCTCAAGTACAAATGCCGTCAGCGGAATTTTGAATGTAGCTTTTGCGGCGGATGCAAGTCACGGCTGCGATGGCGAAGCACTTTTACTATCGCTGCGTGATCTCGCTGTATCGAGTGGCTCCGCCTGTAACTCGGCCAGTATGTCACCGAGTTATGTGTTGAAAGCCATTGGTTTGAGCGATGCACAAGCGCAAGCATCGCTGCGTTTTAGTGTAGGGCGTTACACCACGTGCGAAGAAATTGAATTTGCGATTGAACACATTCGTAGTGTCGTCGCCAAGCTGAAAAAAGCTTAAGGTAAAAACATGTCTGAACAAGTCGAACATCTCATCAAGAAAGAATATGCTGCGGGTTTCACCACCGACATAGTTTCTGAAACCTTGCCACCAGGGTTGAATGAAGATGTTATTCGTTTTATTTCCGGCAAAAAAAATGAGCCAGAATGGTTGCTGGAATGGCGATTAAAAGCTTATGAAGCTTGGTTGGAGATGACCGAGCCGGAATGGGCACACGTAAAATATGACGATATAGATTTCCAGGCGGTCTCTTATTATTCCGCACCAAAATCTATGGACGACAAACCCAAAAGTTTGGATGAAGTTGATCCCGAGTTGCTAAAGACATACGAGAAACTGGGCATTCCTTTGCACGAACAAGCCGCATTAGCCGGCGTAGCAATGGACGTGGTGTTCGATTCGGTTTCTGTGGTAACCACCTTCCGCGAAAAATTATTGGAAGCGGGTGTTATTTTCTGCTCGATTAGCGAAGCAGTACATAAATATCCTGAGCTGGTAAAAAAATATATCGGCTCGGTCGTTCCACAAAAAGACAATTACTACGCGGCATTAAACTGTGCTGTATTTTCCGATGGATCATTCGTATACATTCCTAAAGGCGTACGCTGCCCCATGGAGTTGTCTACCTATTTCCGTATCAACGAACAAAATACGGGCCAATTTGAACGTACTTTAATTATTGCTGACGAAGGTTCTCATGTAAGTTACCTCGAAGGTTGTACCGCGCCCATGCGCGACGAAAATCAATTGCACGCTGCGGTAGTGGAACTGATTGCACTCGACAACGCCGAAATTAAATATTCCACTGTACAAAACTGGTACCCCGGCAATGAAGAAGGCAAGGGCGGTATTTACAACTTTGTAACCAAACGCGGCGTGTGCCACACCAACGCCAAAATTTCCTGGACGCAAGTTGAAACAGGTTCAGCGGTGACCTGGAAATATCCAAGTTGCATTTTGCGTGGCGACAACAGCGTGGGCGAATTTTATTCCGTAGCGCTTACCAATAATTACCAACAAGCCGACACCGGCACCAAGATGATTCATATTGGCAAGAACACGCGCTCAACCATTATCTCCAAAGGTATTTCAGCGGGTAAAAGCTCAAACGCCTATCGCGGTTTAGTGCGTATGAACCCCGGCGCAGAAGGCGCACGCAATTACACGCAGTGCGATTCTTTATTAATTGGCGATAAATGCGGCGCACATACTTTCCCCTACATCGAAAGTAAAAACCCAACTGCCGTTATCGAACACGAAGCTACAACTTCAAAAGTGAGCGACGATCAATTATTCCTCTGCCAACAACGCGGATTAGATGCGGAAAAAGCTGTGTCCATGATCGTGAATGGTTTCTGCCGCGAAGTGTTTAAAGAATTGCCAATGGAATTTGCGGTTGAAGCCGGAAAACTGTTGGAAGTGAGTCTTGAGGGCTCGGTAGGTTAACGATTTCGTTTAATACACCAACATCTCGTGCGAGCTCCCCGAGCATTGCAGAAAAGTTGGTGTAAAACAAACAGGATGTTTGTTTTAGTGACGATGCGACATGGATGTCGCACCGGAACGACAGCAAGTTTTCGAAACGCGCACGACTGCATGGATGCAGGAGGTAGAGCAACGCAGGAGCAGTTGCCGGGGATCAGGAGTGAGACGAGTCGCCTTTCTTTTGGTTCCTTTTGTTCATGAAAGCCATCCTTGGCTTTCACCCCGCTGGGGCAGCTTCGCTGTGCAAAATTGCTCTCCTGCAATTTTGTGGACAAGCAACGAAAAGTGACTCGCCAGCAGGCGAAATGAATTTTGAAGTAAAAGCTGGGCTTTTCTCAGCTTAATGAAACTGATTTGAAAATTATCGGATTAAAAACTTTATGTTACGCATTACTGATTTGTTCGCCAAAGTGGAAGAAAAAGACATCCTGAAAGGTTTGAATCTCACTATTAATCCCGGTGAAGTTCACGCCATTATGGGCCCCAATGGTGCGGGTAAAAGTACCCTCGGTAATGTACTCTCTGGTCGCGAAGGTTATGAAGTCACCGGAGGCGCAGTTGAGTTTAACGGTAAAGATTTATTCGAACTAGAAATTGAAGAGCGCGCTCGCGAAGGTTTGTTTTTAGCATTCCAATATCCAGTAGAAATTCCCGGCGTAAGTAACATGGAATTCTTAAAAGCCTCGGTTGACGCAAAGCGCAAGCACCAAGGCCAACCAGAATTATCCGCTGTCGAATTTATGAAACTCGCACGCGAAACCAGCAAGCGTGTAAGTCTCGATGCTGCCTTTTTAAAGCGCGGTGTAAACGAAGGTTTCTCCGGCGGTGAAAAGAAACGTAACGAAATTATGCAAATGATGTTGCTTGAGCCAAAACTTTGCATCCTCGACGAAACTGACTCGGGTTTGGATATTGATGCGCTGCAAGTTGTGGCTAACGGCGTTAACGAAATGCGCTCACCCGATCGCAGTTTTATTGTAGTAACTCACTATCAACGTCTGCTCGACTACATTGTTCCAGATTACGTTCATGTGCTTGCTAATGGCCGCATCGTAAAAACCGGCGGCAAAGAGTTGGCCTTAGAGTTGGAAGAAAAAGGTTACGCATGGCTTGAAGAAGAGGCTGTGTAATTAATGAGTGATTTTCAACAACAAGCTTTAAAACTCGCCGCGCAGCAACAAAGCCCTACGTGGTTGGGTGATTTGCGTGCGCAAGCTGCCAACGATTGGTTTAACGTCAAATGGCCAACGCGCAAAACCGAGCACTGGAAATACACATCACTTGCGTCATTGCAAAAAAATATCCCAAATACTTGGGCGACTACATCTGTATCTGCAGATCTAGCATTAGAATTTATTGCGGTAGATGCTATTCGCTTGGTATTTGTTAACGGTGTATTTGATCAAGCGAGTTCAACTGCATTGCAGGCTGAGGTTGTGCGTTTCTCACAAGCAAATGATGCGCAACAAAAATTAATTGTCCTGCATCTTGGTAAGGTTGTTGAAGGTCCGCAGCATTTATTTGCAACCTTGAATAACGCCTGGGTGGATGATGGGATTTTAGTACATGTTGCGCGCAACCAAACCATAACCAAGCCAATTTATATCGTTCAAGTTTCCACGCCAGAAGCGCAAGCTGTATCTGTTAATCAGCGTGTATTGGTTGTGCTGGAAGATTCCGCGCAAGCAGAAGTCATTGAACACTATATTTCTACAAGCGAAGCCCAAAACAGTTTTGTTAATTCATTGACTGAAATTGTCGTTGGCGATAATGCGCAGCTGCAGCATTACCGTTTAAATCTTGAAGAAGAAAATATCCAACACATTGGCGCAGTACATGTGAATTTACTACGCAACGCGCGCTTGCGCGGCTTTACGCTGGCAATGGGCAGTAAGTTGAAGCGCATTGATTACCAAATTAATCATCGCGGGCAGGGTGCTGAATTAAATCTGCAGGGTGTTTATTTGCCACGAAATAACCAAATGGTGGATTATCACAGTAATGTTCAGCATTGGGTTCCGCACTGTACAACTAGCGAAGTGTTTCGTGGCATTATCGCCGATTCTGCGCAAGCTGTGTTTAATGGTCGCATTTATATCCACAAAGATGCGCAAAAAACGCTGGCAGAATTGAGCAACAAAAATTTGCTCACATCTAACAAAGCTGAAATCAATACCAAGCCTGAATTAGAAATTTATGCGGACGATGTGAAGTGCGCACACGGAGCAACAGTTAGTCAATTAAATGCAACTGCGCTTTATTATTTGCAAAGCCGTGGTGTATCGCGCACAGAAGCTGAAGTCATGATGAGTTTCGGTTTTATCAACGAGCTTTTGGAGCAAATTCCAGAAGTCGCGGTGCACGATTATTTGTTTCCACGATTGGCCGCGCTTTTTGGTCGCGATCAAGCGTTATTTACTGTGGCAGATGAGTAATGTCGTCATTTGATGTAGAACGAGTGCGCGCTGACTTTCCTATCCTTCATCAAGAAGTAAATGGGCAGCCGTTGGTGTACTTGGATAACGCTGCAACCACGCAAAAGCCAAATGCGGTTATTGATGCAATTAGTGATTATTACCGCACTGACAACAGCAATGTGCATCGCGGTGCACATGCGTTAGCAGATCGTGCAACCGTAAAGTTTGAAGCGGCGCGCACCAAGGTTGCAGAATTTATTAATGCGCCTGAAGCCAAACAAATTATTTGGACGCGGGGCACCACTGAAAGCATTAACTTGGTGGCGGCGAGCTGGGGCAAAACGAATTTAAAAGCTGGCGACCGAGTTTTGGTGTCGGCTATGGAGCACCACTCCAATATTGTTCCCTGGCAATTAGTTGCGCAGGCCACTGGTGCAAGTGTTGAAGCCATTCCGGTAGATGCAACCGGCACTATTGATATGGACGCATTTGCCTCCATGTTAAATGCTAATGTAAAAATGGTTTCCGTTGGTCATGTATCTAATGCGATGGGAACCATAAATCCCATCGAAAAAATGATTGCAGCTGCTCATGCAATCGGCGCAAAAGTGTTGATCGATGGCGCACAAGCAGTTAGCCATTGGGCGGTTGATGTCCAAAAACTCGATTGCGATTTTTACGTGTTTTCAGCACACAAATTATTTGGCCCAACTGGTTTGGGTGTGCTCTATGGTAAACGCGAAATTCTAGACGCTATGCCGCCTTATCAAGGTGGCGGCGAGATGATTGAAACCGTGAGTTTTGCCGGCACAACTTTCAATCAGTTGCCTTACAAATTTGAAGCGGGCACGCCGGATATCGCAGGTGTTATTGGTTTTGGCGCGGCGATTGATTATTTAAATAATCTGGATCGCGAAGCCGCATCTGCCCATGAGCAAGCTTTGCTGGCTTATGCAGAAGAAAAAGCGCGTGCGACAGATGACATTGAATTGATTGGCACCTCGGCAAATAAAACCAGCGTAATGAGTTTTATGTTGCGCGGGGCACATCCTGCCGATGTTGGTGTCTTATTAGATAAACAGGGCGTTGCAGTGCGCACGGGAAATCACTGCGCGCAACCGATTATGGATCAGTTCGAAATTCCGGGAACTGTGCGAGCGAGTTTTAGTTTTTATAATACCTTTGCTGAAGTGGATCGCTTATTTGCGGCCATCGAAAAAGCAAAAATGTTTTTGTTGTAATGTCATCGCCAGCGTCTTGCTGGTGAATTGCATATTGGTAAATTAAGAGGTGCATCATGGGCGTAGAAACCTTTAATCCACAACAGGAATCAGTTGTGGTGACCGCTGCGGCAGCTGCGCATTTTAAGCGTCAGCTCACGAATCATGTGGATGCAAAAGCAGTGCGCCTAAGTGTTAAGCAAAGCGGCTGCACAGGTTGGATGTATGTTGTCGATTTGGTGCCAGAAGGCAAAGCCGATGATTTACATTTGGCGCTAGGCGAGGGTGCTGAACTCCTGATTGATCCTGCTGCTTTGCCTGTAGTGAGCGGAACAGAAATTGACTACGTCACCGAAGGTGTAAATCGCCAATTGAAATTCAACAATCCGCGTGTAAAAGATTATTGCGGTTGTGGTGAAAGCTTTAGCGTCGCCAACTAAGTTTACGATTTAATTATTCTGGATTTGTTATGTCTGAAAGACGCATGGTGGTTGCGCTGGCCGATTGTCCGGCACGTCGGGTTCCGGACGGTACGCCCATCACCATTCCGCAAGATACCTTCGTGACCATCACCCAGGCCTTGGGCGGCAATTACACGGTGACCTACCACGGCCAAATGGTGCGCGTGGATGGCACTGATGCTGACAAACTTGGACTTGAAGCTGATACCTTGAGCTTTCCCGAGCCGACCGATGAGCAGATTCATGAGGATCAGGTTTGGCAGGCACTAGGTAGCGTTTTCGATCCTGAAATTCCCGTGGACTTGGTTAATCTTGGTCTGATCTACGGTGTTAAGGTCGATCAAGCTGAAAAGCGTGTCGATATCCGTATGACCCTGACTGCGCCCGCTTGCGGAATGGGGCCGGTATTAGTGGGTGATGTGGAATATCGCGTTCGCAAGGTGCCTAATGTCAAATCGGTTAAGGTGGAGTTGGTGTTCGATCCACCTTGGGCGCGCCATATGATGAGCGAAGAGGCTCAACTCGAAACCGGTATGTTTTTCTAGCAATCAGGCAGGCATAATGCCGCCCGCAACGAAATTCGCCTTGTTTAACCTCGGAAAAAATCCCCAATGACCCAGTTTGGTATAGATGTCAGCGCCGAAGATATAGTCGATACCCTCGGCTTTTTTGACTCTTGGGAAGATAGATACAAATATATTATCGACTTGGGTAAAGAGTTGCCCCCCATGGATGAGAGCCTGCGTACCGATGATCACATAGTGCGTGGCTGCCAAAGTCAGGTATGGTTGGTGGATGAAGTTCGCGACAATCGTCTGTTTTTTCAGGCTGACAGCGATGCTTTTATCGTAAAAGGCTTGCTAGGCGTGGTTCTCGCGGCCTACAACGGTAAGACGGCAGCCGAGATTTTAGCGGTCGATGTAGAGGCTTATTTTGCGAGCCTCGATCTTATGCAACACCTCAGTTCCACCCGCGGCAACGGCCTCAAAGCAATGGTGAAACGGATTCAAGATACCGCTGCAAGTCTTTAATAATCTGTGATTTTTTCCCTTTTGGTGCATATAAAATCCGGTCAAACCCGCGTATAATCGCGGGTTTTGTATTTATGGGCTATGGGGCAAATTCTACCCAAGTCGTTTTGAGTTCATTTTGGAGATCCACATGGCAGTTGAACAAACTCTTTCCATCATCAAACCAGATGCCGTTAGCAGAAATTTGATTGGCGAAATCGTCAGCCGTTTTGAGAAAGCGGGTTTAACAATTGCCGCCCAACGCATGGTGCAATTGAGTCGTGCCCAAGCAGAAGGTTTTTACGCAGAACACAAAGGCCGTCCATTTTTTGATGGTCTGGTTGAATTTATGGTTTCTGGTCCAGTCGTAGTACAAGTTTTGTCGGGCGAAAACGCCATTCTGGCAAACCGCGAATTGATGGGCGCAACTAACCCAGCCAACGCCGCTCCTGGAACCATTCGCAAAGATTTTGCTGAAGCGGTGGATCGCAATTGCGTTCACGGTTCAGATTCACCTGCATCTGCTGCGCGTGAAATTGCTTATTTTTTTGCATCTTCTGATGTGATTGTTCGTTAATTATTTTTTAGTTTTTCAGTAGGAATTACCATGGCCGAGCAAATTATCCCAACTTCTGACACCGCACAGAATAGCGCTGCTGGTACTGAGGTTGCCGCTCTCGATGTTGCTGTCGCTGGGGGCTCGGCCAAGGTAAATCTATTGGGTTTGTCCGAAGAAAAATTAATCGCTTTTTTTGCCACTTTGGGCGAGCCAAAATTTCGCGCTGTGCAAGTTCTTAAATGGATTCACCAGTTAGGTGCGGATAATTTTGAAGACATGAGTAATGTCAGCAAAAGCTTGCGTGCTAAATTAAGTGAATGTGCCGAGATCCGCCCTCCTGAAGTTGTTAAGCAATTAGACTCCGCTGATGGCACACGCAAATTTTTGATTCGCGTTTCTGGCAACAACGTTGTTGAAACAGTGTTTATTCCGGATGGTGATCGCGGTACTTTGTGTGTGTCATCGCAAGTGGGTTGCTCATTGGATTGCAGTTTCTGTGCAACAGGAAAGCAAGGCTTTAATCGCGATTTAACTGCAGCCGAAATTATTGGCCAAGTATGGATTGCTGCAAAATCCTTTGGCCAATTGACCATGAATGGCCCGCGCACTGTTACCAATGTGGTGATGATGGGCATGGGCGAGCCGCTGCTAAATTTTGATAACGTTGTCGATTCCATGAACCTTATGATGCACGACAATGCTTATGGTTTATCCAAGCGTCGTGTAACTTTAAGTACATCGGGCGTAGTACCGCAATTAGATCGCTTGAGCCAATTTACCGATGCGTGTTTGGCGATTTCGTTGCACGCGCCTAACGATGAATTGCGTAACGAGTTGGTGCCTATCAATCGTAAATATCCTATCGCCATGCTGCTGGATTCAGCGACGCGTTACATTAATGCTATGCCTGATACGCATCGCAAAATCACTATCGAATACACCTTGATTGATCAAGTAAATGATCGCCCGCATCACGCGCACGAACTAGCTGTGCTTTTGCGTGATGTTCCCGTGAAAATAAATTTAATTCCGTTTAATCCATTTAATTTGTCCAACTACAAACGTGCTAGCAATAACGCGATTCGTAAGTTTCAGGATATTTTGATGGAAGCGGGTTACATCACCACAGTGCGCACCACGCGTGGTGATGACATAGATGCGGCTTGCGGTCAATTGGCCGGTAGTGTGAACGATATTACCAAGCGCAGTGAGCGCCACAAGGCGCGTTTTGAAGAAGCTCAGCCCGTAAAAATTATTGGATAGTAATGGGTAAAACTTAATACTTTCGGAGTAACACAATGCAGAATAATAAGTTGTTGTTAGGTTTCAAAAGTGTATTGATTTGCGTATTAATGGGTATATTTCTGTTGGGCTGTGTGTCCGAGCAAACTGCAGGTAAAGAAAAAAAGGTTCCACAAGATAAAGGCAAGTCGCTTGAATTACATATTCAAATGGCGCTGGGATATGTAGAAAAGGGCAATCGGGAATCCGCTCGTCATCATTTGAGTAAAGCCTTCGAACTCGACAGCGATTCTGCAGCGGCCACAAACGCTATGGCGATGTTGTATCAGTTGGAAGGCGAACTTCCGCTCGCTGAAGAGCAATTTAAATTAGCAATTAAGCGCGATAAACATTTAACTGTCGCACACAACAACTACGGTATTTTTCTGTTTAACCAAAAGCGTTATCAGGAGGCCTTTACACAGTTTGAATTAGCTGCAGCAGATTTGGCTTATCTCAATCGTTCGCAAGCTTTAACAAACGTTGGGCGTGCAGCATTGAAATTAAATAACAAGGCTCGTGCGCAATCGGCATTTGAGCATGCCTGCATTTTGGATCGTAAAAATGCGGATGCATTTATTGAATTGGCGGATATTAATTTACAAAATCAGGAATACGCTGATGCCAAAAAAAATCTGGATATGTTCGTTTTTTTGGCCAACCATACAGCGCGCAGTTTAATGCTTGGAATCCAGTTGGAAAGAGTCTTTGGCAATAAAGACAAAGAAGCAAGTCTGGCGCTGATTTTGAAAAATAATTTCCCATACTCCAAAGAATATTTGGAGTACAAACAAAAGAATTTTAACTGAGGTTCCTCTTATGGTTAGTGAGGGGATCGATGTGGAAGACCCACAGCCAAACAAGGCATTATCTCCTGGTGAGATGTTACTCCAAGGTCGATTACAGGCAGGGTTGACCCAGGAGCAAGTTGCAAAAGAGTTGTATATGACAGTCTACAAGGTAAAAGCCCTGGAGACTGATGATTACAAGCGTTTGAATTCGGATACTTTTGCGCGTGGCTACATTCGTGCATACGCAAATTTAGTAAAAGTAGATGTAGTTGCAGTTTTGGCAGCCTACGACAGGTTGTTGGATGAGCTTAGGCCGCAACCCGTTGTGCAAAAGCAGGTTGCTGCAACAGAAAATACTCATCGCGGTGCCTGGCAGTTTTTGGCTGTGATTGGAGCGTTTTTTATTGGGCTCTGGTTAATTTCAGTATGGTTTTTTGATAACCATAGTGAAGCGCAGTACGTTATTGCTACTGATAGCTTGTCGTCAGTGGCACCGACGAAAAAATCGGCAGCTGTTTCATCCTTGATTGCAACTAGTGCTTCCAGTGCATCAAGCTCTGTTGCCGTGAGCAGTGAGGCAAAAACGGCCGCGGGCATTGTTGCAGAGAGTGCTAGTTCAGTTAAATCTACTACGCAATTGGTTACACAAGCGTCGAGCGTTGCGCAGTCTACGAGCAGTGCTAGCGCTGTACAAAGCAGTAGTTCTGCCAGCAGCAAAAAGACAAGCTTGGATGAATTAAGTTTTTCTTTTCGCGGTGAGTCCTGGTTGGAAGTAAGTGATTCAAGAGGCGATGTATTGGCGACAGAATTGGAGCCGACTGGCAGTAAGATTCGATTAATAGGTATGGCACCTTTTGATGTGAAATTAGGTAATGCGCCTGTCGTTGATATACAGCTGAATGGTAAAAAAATTGATGTGATTCCCTTGATGGGATCTAACGTATTGATAATGAAGATTGGCAATTAAGTTATTGCGATCTTGCTAGGGTAATTTTATGCATTGTGAATCACCGATTAAGCGCCGCAAGTCGCGTCAGATTATGGTTGGTAATGTCCCAGTGGGTGGCGATGCTCCGATTTCTGTGCAAAGTATGACTAACACGGAAACGACGGATGTAGCTGCTACCGTTGCGCAAATTCAGCGCATCCAATTGGCAGGCGCAGATATTGTTCGCGTATCAGTTCCTTCTATGGATGCAGCGGAAGCCTTCGGTGAAATTCGCAAACAAGTAAACATTCCGTTGGTTGCAGATATTCATTTCGATTACAAAATTGCATTACGTGTTGCTGATTTAGGTGTGGATTGTTTGCGTATCAATCCAGGCAATATTGGTCGTGAAGATCGAGTTCGCGCGGTAGTAGATAAAGCGCGTGATTTAAATATTCCAATTCGCATTGGTGTAAATGCGGGTTCACTCGAAAAAGATTTGCAAAAGAAATACGGTGAGCCGACACCGGATGCCCTGGTTGAATCGGCATTGCGCCATGTTGAAATTCTGGATGCACTAAATTTCCATAATTTTAAAGTGAGCGTAAAAGCATCAGATGTTTTTATGGCTGTTGCGGCCTACCGTAAATTAGCCACTCAAATTGAGCAACCTTTGCATTTGGGTATTACTGAAGCTGGCGTGTTGCGTGCGGGCACGGTTAAATCCGCTGTTGGTTTGGGCGCCTTATTGATGGATGGCATTGGCGATACGATTCGTATTTCGCTTGCTGCTGATCCGGTTGAAGAAATTAAGGTGGGCTGGGATTTGTTACGTAGTTTGAAGCTGCGTAGTAAAGGTGTGAATTTTATCGCTTGCCCGAGTTGCTCGCGTCAAAATTTTGATGTGATCAAAACCATGAATGAACTTGAAGCTCGTGTAGAAGATATAACTACGCCGATTGATGTTGCGGTTATTGGTTGTATCGTAAATGGCCCAGGTGAAGCGAAAGAGGCTGATTTGGGTTTAACCGGCGGCACACCTAACAATTTGGTTTATGTTGATGGCGAACCAAACCATAAAATTGGCAATGAAAATTTAGTGGATAATTTAGAAAAACTTATCCGCGCAAAAGTTGCGCAAAAAGCCATTCAAATGGCTGAAGATGAAAAAAATATTATTGCCCGCGCATAAGCAGGGCAGGATCGACACTGGAATATTATTTTGAAAAAGATTCAAGCTATCCGCGGAATGAATGATTTATTGCCTGGCGATTCGGCCATTTGGCAATACGTAGAAAACACTATTAAAAGCATTTTGCAGCGCTATGCTTATCAGGAAATCCGTTTTCCCATTATGGAATCTACGGATTTGTTTAAACGCTCTATTGGTGAAGTCACCGATATTGTTGAAAAAGAAATGTATACCTTTGAAGACCGCAACGGCGATAGTCTTACTTTGCGCCCCGAAGGCACTGCTTGTTGTGTTCGCGCCTGCGAAGAGCATGGATTGCTTTATAACCAAACCCAGCGCCTTTGGTACATGGGGCCTATGTTCCGCCACGAGCGTCCACAAAAAGGACGTTATCGCCAGTTCCATCAGGTAGGGGTTGAAGCCTTTGGCATGGAAGGGCCAGATATTGACGCAGAAATTTTATTATTAAGTGCTCGTATTTTGCGTGAACTTGGCGCGGCAGATTTTGTCACACTGCAGATTAATTCTATCGGTGATGCTGCATCGCGTAATAGTTACAAGGCCGCTCTTGTAGCGCATCTTGAAGCGCATAAAGATCAGTTGGATGAAGATAGCCAACGTCGCCTTACCACTAATCCAATGCGTATCCTTGATAGTAAAGAGGCAAGCACCCAGGCGCTTTTGAATAATGCCCCTGTATTGTGGGATTATTTGGACGAGGCTTCGCGCGCGCATTTTGAGCAGTTAAAAATTTTGCTGGATGCTGCAGGTATTAAATACGAAGTTAACCAACGACTCGTGCGTGGTCTGGATTATTATGGCAAAACTGCATTTGAATGGGTTACGGATAAATTAGGCGCACAGAGCACTGTTTGTGGCGGTGGACGTTACGACGGCTTGGTCGAACAACTGGGAGGACGAGCAACTCCAGCAGTTGGTTTTGGTATGGGCTTGGAGCGTTTGGTGTTACTGCTTCAGGAAGTTCAGGCAATTCCTGAAGGCATTAATCAAATCGCGGATATTTATTTGGTCGCGGTAGGTGATGTGCAAAAAGAGGCGTTGCATTTAGCGGAGCTCTTACGTAATGAAATCCCCAACTTGCGTTTGATTAATAATTGCGGCGGTGGAAATTTTAAAAATCAACTAAAAAAGGCCGATAAAAGCACTGCTAAAGTAGCTTTGATTTTAGGTGAAGATGAAGTCCAAAAATCAGTGGTTGCCGTAAAGTTCTTGCGCGAAGATCAACCGCAGCAAATTATTGCTTCAAGCGAAATTATTAAATTTTTAAAAAATCTTGTATAAAATTTTAAATTGATGTGAATTATTAGGAGTTCATTGTGAGCGTACATTTAACCGAAGAAGAACAATTAGAAGTATTAAAGCGCTGGTGGAAAGATTACGGCAAAACAGTGATCACCGGAATTGTAGCGGCTGTTGCACTTTATTTTGCGTGGACAACCTGGCAGGAAAAACAACGCAATAAAGCAGAATCTGCATCAGCTCACTATGAAGAATTAATCAAAATTTTAAATGTTGAGCAAGGCAAGACACTTTCTGAGGCCGACAAAGCCAATGCCGAGCACATTGCCAATGAATTGAAAGAGAAGAATGGTAAGACGTTGTATGCTCAAGGTGCTGCATTTTATCTCGCGAAATCAGCAGTTGACGCAGGTAATTTGGATAAAGCAGTTACTGAATTGCAATGGATTCTTGCATCCAAGCCTGACATCGCAACTGCGCAATTAGCGCATGCACGTTTGGCTCGCGTTTATGTTGCTAAGGGCGCTTATCCTGAAGCCTTGGCGCAATTATCTGAAGAGCCGAGCAAAGCATTTGCGTCAGAATATGCTGAAGTGCGTGGCGATATTTTAAAAGCCCAAGGTAATAAAGATGCTGCCGCAACCGCTTATAAAAAGGCACTGGAAACTACTGATCCTCAGCAGCAAGAGCGCGCTATGGTTCTACAAATGAAAGCTGATGAATTGAAATCTGCCGATGTAGCTCCTGCTACGCCAGCCACTCAGGAGAAAGCGCAATGAGGCACTTGAAATGGGGCTTATTGCTCTGTGCCCTTTTGATGTCCAGCTGTTCATGGTTCTCCAAAAAAACTGGCCAAGAGCCAATGGAATTGGAAAGCTTTAAAGAAACCGCCAATCTCAAAGAGGTTTGGAGCACTGGTGTAGGTGACGGCCAAGGCATTGGCTTAACGCAACTCACTCCTGCAATTGATGCTGATAAAATTTATACCGTTGATCACGAAGGTATAGTGACTGCATTGAACCGTCAGAATGGTAAAAAACTTTGGTCAAAAAATGTGAGCAAAGGTTTAACCGGAATCAGCGGTCAAGTTGTGCATTTCTTTAAAGAAAAAGATTTAAATAATGACGTAACTGGCGGCATTAGTTACGCAGATGGTTTGCTTTACATTGGTAATTACGCGGGTGAAGTCATTGCACTTTCTGCAACTAATGGTAAAGAAGTTTGGCGTAAGCAAGTTAAAGGTGAAATTTCATCTGTTCCGCAAAGCAATGGTCAAGTTGTTGCCGTACAAACCATGAACGGAAAATTATTTGTGTTGGATGCAAAATCTGGCGCAGATATGTGGTTTTTTGAAAATCCACCACCGCTTTTAACTCTTCGCGGTTCAGCTGCTCCGGTTGTTATGGATACTGCAATTTATGCTGGTTTTGCAAACGGCCGTTTGATGGCGTTTAACCCAAGCAACGGTTTGATTTTGTGGGAACAACGTATGGCGCTGCCAAAAGGTCGTTCAGAATTAGACCGCATGGTAGATATACATGCTAGTCCGTTGTTAAAAGATGGCATTTTGTATGTGGGCACATACCAAGGTCGTATAGCAGCGGTGGCGCGTGGTACTGGTGGTAATGTGTGGGGAATTGATGGCTCCACCAGCGAAATTCTTGCTGCGTCTGATGACAAATTATTTGTGAGCTTGAGCGATGGTAAAGTCGTGGCATACAGCCTGACTTCAGGTGAACAAGTTTGGCAAAACGAAAAATTGTTGCGTCGCCGTTTGAGTGGGCCACAAGTGTTTGGTGATTATGTTGCGGTAGTAGATTTTGAAGGCTACATGCACGTTTTAAAACAATCTACAGGTGAATTAGCTGCGCGTGATCGCGTTGATCGCAATGGCGCGCGTGCACCTATGTTGACCGATGGAAAAACGCTTTATGTTTATGGCAATGGCGGAAGCCTGATGGCGTTTACCGCTAACGCTAAAAAATAAACGTTTAAACCGGTTATTGATTCGAACCACTTAAGGCCTAACCAATAGGAAAGGCCTTTAAGTGGTTGATTTTTTTGTGGCGTGTTGGTTTTCGTCTAAGTTATTTTATATTTAAACGAATTGGTCGCATGCTTCGCTGATTTAATTAATTGATGTACTCATTATGATTCCTGTAATTGCACTCGTCGGTCGTCCTAACGTCGGAAAATCCACACTCTTCAATCGTCTCACGCGCAGTCGTGATGCGTTGGTTGCAGATTATCCGGGCTTAACACGTGATCGAAAATACGGCGAGGGTACTTTTGAAGAGCGTCGCTTCATCGTGATTGACACAGGTGGTATCAGCGGTGAAGAAGAGGGCATAGACAGCATGATGGCGGGCCAATCTTTGATGGCAATTGAAGAAGCCGACATTGTTTTCTTTATTTTGGATAGCCGCACTGGTGTGCATCCAGCGGATCATATGATCGCAAAACATTTGCGTGTTCATAATAAAAAAACTTATCTCGTTGCGAATAAAATTGATGGTATGGACCCTGATGTTGCGCTCGCACCTTTCTATGAGTTAGGTATGGGCGAAATTTTCGCCACCACCGCCACTCATGGCCGTGGTGTTAAGTCCATGATGGAAGAGGTTCTCGCGGATATCCCAGAGTTTACCGAGGGCGAAGAAGTAGAAGTTGCCAAAGGAATAAAAATGGCCGTTGTTGGCCGCCCTAATGTTGGAAAATCAACGCTGGTAAATCGTTTGCTAGGGGAAGAGCGCGTAGTTGTTTATGATCAACCGGGAACCACGCGTGACAGTATTTATATCAACTACGAGCGCTTTGGAAAAAATTACACCATTATTGATACCGCGGGTGTGCGCCGCCGTAAAAATATTGATTTGATGGTAGAAAAATTTTCTATCGTAAAAACCATGCAAGCTATTAGCGATGCCAATGTGGTGATATTGGTGATGGACGCTAGTGAAGGTGTTGTTGAGCAAGATTTGCATTTGATGGGTTCCACCATTGAAGCAGGCCGTGCGCTGGTAATTGCGTTAAATAAGTGGGATGGTCTGGATGATTCCCATAAGCAATATGTTAAAAATGAAATTGAGCGCCGTTTACGTTTTGTGGATTTTGCGACAATTCATTTTATTTCCGCATTGCATGGTACTGGTGTAGGTAATCTTTATAAATCGATTGAAGAAGCCTACCAATCTGCAACGGATAAATTTTCTACTAATTATTTAACAAGAATTCTTGAAGATGCTGTGCGTGAACATCAACCACCTATGATTCAAGGGCGCCGTATTAAATTGCGTTATGCGCACCCGGGTGGGCACAATCCACCGATTGTTGTAATTCATGGTAATCAAACGGGAGATATTCCCAGCCATTACACCAAATACTTGGAAAAAACCTTCAGGCGCGTAATGGATTTGCACGGTACCCCCATTCGTATTGAGTACCGCACTAGCGAAAACCCTTTTGCGGAGAAGAAAAAGAAAGTTACGCAGCGTGACTTTATTAAAAAGCGCCGTTTGGAAAATGCGCATTCGCGTAAAAAGTAAATCAACCAAAACTCGCAAATCAAATTTGCGAGTTTTATATTTTGCCTGCTCTTTCCCCTCGCTTTTATTATGAGTAATCTTTTAGTCATTCTGGTTTGTCTAACGATTGGCTTGCTTCTGCAAAAAAATCGCCGCTTACCTGATTCCTTTGCGCTATCCCTGAATACATACGTAATCTATGTCGCCTTACCTGCGTTAATCCTGTTTGAAATTCCCCATTTGACTCTGGATTCGCGCGCTCTTCTACCAGTGGCATTTGCATGGCTCATGATGTTTTCAAGCGCTTTGTTTATTTGGTTTGTCGCCAGAAGGGCAGGTTGGTCACGATCCGTTACCGGAGCGCTGATGCTCACTGTGCCTTTGGGCAATACGGGGTTTGTGGGAATTCCTCTAGTTGAAGCCCTCTTGGGAAGTGATGCCGTTCCTTACGCTATTCTTTACGATCAGTTTGGTACCTTTGTAGCTCTGAACACCTTGGGCAGTTTTGTAGCTGCTTATTACAGTGGTGGTGTGGTCTCATGGAAAAAACTCGCTAAAACTATCCTTAGCTTTCCCCCATTTATTGCTTTGGTAGTGGCCTTTGTTACACTTTTTTTACAATTCCCTGACTGGCTTTCAGGTGTATTACAGAGAATCTCATCTACACTTGTACCTGTTGTAATGGTTGCCGTAGGAATGCAATGGCGTTTGCGCCTTGAGCGGGACTTAATTGCGCCATTGACTGTGGGTTTGGTGGCGACTTTATTTCTCACTCCGCTATTGGCTTGGATAATTTTGCATTTAATGGGAATTAATAATCTTGCCGCACAAGTTGTTATTTTGGAGGCGGCTATGCCTGCAATGATTTCAGCAGGTGTGTTGGCGATTAATTACCAATTGGCACCGCGCCTGGCATCAAGCTTGGTGGGTTACAGTTTATTGCTGTCGCTGGCGACAGTTTGGGCATGGAGGCAGTTTATATAATCAGTAATTGTGGGTAATAAATGCTACGACTCATAACTAATAATAAATCACATGCATATGATCCTCTAATTCCCGATGCCTATTTATTACGTTTGGCATCGGTCAGTCAACAATGCGGAATTTTTTCTGAAGATGATATCTACAGTGCGCAAAATGTTCTGCTGGCGCCCAAAAATTCGTTAATTACTCCTGAGCTTGCAGCGGTGATTCTTCCTCACCCTTTGCAAAAGCAGCTGGAACAATCTATTTATCTTGAAGCTGAAATAACGGCCACTCAGTTAGAGCAGAATTTTATTTCTATTTTGCAGCAAGATGAATTATTAATTGCAGTGAATGAGCATCAGGATATTGTATCGATCATTAAACCTTATTTTATTCATTACGAAAAATTTCCTCTGTTAAAACAAAAACTGACAGTGATGGCTTTTGCCATGCCTGAATTGTTTGCACGTACCATTTATTGCACCTGGTTTTCGCTTTTAATTGCAAAAGAGATGCGTTTTAGTGAGCTGGGCTGCCTGGAAGTATTTTTGGCCGCCTTGAGCCATGATATAGGTATGTTGCATCTGGATATTTTTGTTTTAGATAAAAAAAGTTCCTTGTCACCTGAAGATTGGCGTCATATTCAAGAGCATGTATACATTGGCGCATCGCTATTACGTCAAATGCCCAATATGCCGCATACGGTTATTGAAGCAGTCTATGAACATCATGAACGTTGTGATGGTACGGGGTATCCCACAGAGTCAGTGGAAAGTGAATTAAGTTATGCGGGTAAAATTGTAGGTTTAGCCGATTCAATTATCGCGATTTATCACAATCGTTTTAAGAATCAACAACGGTCATGGCGCGATGTCATTCCCGTTATTCAAATGAATGCCCCGGCTTATTTTTTTCGTCACGATGAAATTCTTGCTGTGATTTGGCGCCGCAGTGAAATGCCTTTTAAAAATGTTGTGCAGGGAGATCGTCTACCAGAATTTCTAACCGAGCTTGTGCGTGAAAGAGAATACTTAAATGCCTGGTTTGAGATATTGAAGGAAAGCCTGGTGTCATTGGGCTTTACACATGGTGATCGCCATCTACACGCGTTACAAAATGTCATGTTGCATCTATCAAGCTCCGTAAAAGGCTCTGGTATTTTTGATGCTGATGAAAGCGATTGGTTGCAAAGCTCAGATTTGCAGAGGGATAAGGACGCTTATCGAAAAATTGAAAAAGCCCATGTGCAACAGCAAGAAATAATATTTCATTTGCAGCGACTCAATCGCATGATGCAATTGTATATTGATTCGGATGACTTTAAGCCGATGAAAATTAAAGAGGTGTTAGCAAATGCGCTCGAGCGAATAGATAAGCTTTCCCGTTAAGCGCATTTGCTATTTGTTGACGCCATACTACTGGTGCCAAAAAGGTTGGCCGATAGTAGGTGTGCTTGGGCTAGCGGTTTGGCGCTTTTGCATCAGACCTGCTTGATAGGCTTTTCTTCCAGCATCAATTGCATCTGCAAAAGCTTCTGCCATGAGTGGCGGATTGTGCGCTTTTGCCACGGCGGTATTTAATAAAATTCCATCGAACCCCATCTCCATAGCTTCAGCAGCTTGCGACGGTGCTCCTAAACCTGCATCAATAATCATAGGTACATCTTTAATTCTCTCGCGCAAGGTGCGTAGGTTATAGCGGTTTAATAAACCTTGGCCTGTGCCAATAGGTGCACCCCACGGCATCAACACTTCGCAACCCACATCCAGCAAACGTTTGCAAAGAATTAAATCGTCGGTGCAATAAGGTAAAACTTTGAAGCCTTTTTTAATTAAAATATCGGATGCTTCTACCAGACCAAAAGGATCAGGTTGCAGGTTGTAGTCATCACCAACTACTTCGAGCTTGATCCAATCCGTATCAAAAATTTCGCGTGACATTTCTGCCAGGGTTACAGCCTCTTTTACCGACTTACACCCAGCAGTATTTGGTAATAAACGACAACCACTTTCCTGAATAAACTTCCAGATGGCATCACCGGAACGATCTTCCGGATTTTGCCGCCGTAAACCCAGTGTTACAATTTCCGCGCGTGATTGAATAATGGAGTCACGCATTAATTGTGGCGATGCATAAAGCGCGGTGCCTAATAAAAACCGGCTGGAAAAAGTTTCACCGTAAAGCGTGAAATTTTTTGCAGGTAGTGTGGGTGTGTAAGTCATGGTTAACCGCCTCCAACAGGCTTTACTATATCGATTTGATCGCCATCCTTAAGCTCACGTTCTGTGTAGGTTGAACGAGGAACAAACTCACCATTGATTGCAACGGCAATTTTTACGCCCTCGAATCCCCAGTCTAAGAGCGCATCACTAAGCAAAGTGTTTGTCGCAATTGTTTTAGATTCGTTGTTTAAGCTGATCTTGATCATTTGTATTTCTTTTAATTTAATAGTTCGGTAAAAACGAGTTCAGGTTTTTTTAGGATATGCGCCAAAATATTCTCTACGACCGCAGGCGCTAATAAATACCCGTGCCGAAATAATCCGTTCGCGGTAATTAACCCATTTTGAATTTTCACTCGCGGTAAGTTATCCATATAAGCGGGGCGCAAATTGGTATCCATCTCGATAATTCGCGCTTCGGCAAATGCAGGCGACAAAGTATAAAGTGCACTGCTTAACTCCAGCGAAGATTGCAAGGTAATTGGTGAACGATCTTCGCTTTCAATTTGCGTGGCGCCAATCATAAAACGGTGATTTGGTTTAGGTACAATGTAAAGTTGATAGCGCGGATGCATTAAGCGCACAGGGCGACTCAGTTGAATTTCTTTGGTTTCAACATGCAATGTCTCGCCGCGAACACCGCGCAGTTTAGTGTCTTGTGATTTGGCGCCAAAGCCGCGGCAATCAATTACCAGGTCAAAATTTTCTTCGCTGTTTTCAGTGATAATTTTATGTGCAGCGACATTCACTTTGGTGAATTCACGCAGATTTACGCCAAGCGCAATAATTTCATGTCCAATAGCGGTGAGCAGCTCGCGATTATTTATATGGCCTTCTTCAGCGAGAAAAAGTCCCTGCGCAAAGTTGGGATTTAAATCAGGTTCCAATTCCTGAATTTGTTGTTGGTTAAGACGGTGATAGCTTTTGCACTGCGGAATAACAAATTTCAATTCGCGTTCGAATTGTTCCAGTTCGCTAAGATCTTGCGGGTGCGCAATAACCAAACTGCCGCGTTGAAAAAATAATGAAGCAGGTGCGTTTAATGTCGCCAGCCATTGCGGCCATTGTGTAAGTGCAAATTGGCCCATGCGATACACGCCTTCATCAGAAACAACGGCTTCACTTAGGGGGGCAATCATTCCCGCTGCCGTAAATGCGGCGGCACGATCTGTTTGCGGTTGATTGGGTGTAAAACTTCCTGCTTCAAATAAAGTGACTTTGCAGCCCGACTGCAAAAGTTGCCACGCGAGCAAACGCCCCAGCAAACCAGCGCCGGGAATTGCAATATGATGTGGACTTGAGTTGGTCATTGCGCCTCGGGATGTCGCGTTGAGGCAGGGGATTTAGAACGAGGTCGGGGTAGTGCCCATGAATACCTTGTTCCCTCCGCAGGTCTCAACCTGATCAGGTTCTACGGATTGGGCCGAACCCATCTCAGCCTCCGTATGTCCATTTACAAGGACACCGAGGCGCTCCGACAAGAAAGTCGCCAATATACTGAGCTGGGCGACCTAAAGCAATCTGTCTTACTGGTTAATACTTTCCACCACAGCAACAAACTCGCCTTTGGCGATCTGGGTTTTTACTTTGTCACCCGGCTTGAGTTGCTGACTGCTTGTAATAGGTGTTTGCGATTCTGCTAGTGTTGTTAACGAATAGCCACGCTCAAGTGTTTTGAGGGGGCTCAACGTATTTAACATTCGCACAGCTTCATTAAACCCTTGACGCTTTTGAATAAAAATTTGCGATTGGGCTTTAATCAGATTTTGCCTCGCTAGTTGAAACCTATGAGTAAGTTGTAACAAACGTGTTTGAGGGTGCTGTGCTTTTTGGCGAAGAACTAAGGTGTTGAGTCGGTTTTGCGAATGCGTAAGCGCTTTTTGGATGGCATTTTTCAGACGGATTTCCAAAGTGTCGCAACGCTGTGCTTGCTGTTCCAGCTTATCTTTCGGGTGGCGCAAACGTGAGCGCAGCCACTGGAGTTTCTGTTGCCAGTGGTTGAGGCTCCTTTGCATGGCTTCTTCCAGCAGCACTTCAAAACCAATAAATTTATCTAGCCAATCCTCGCCGTCAGGAGTGATTAATTCGGCTGCTGCCGACGGGGTAGGCGCACGCAAGTCTGCGACAAAATCGGCGATGGTGAAATCTACTTCGTGGCCAACGGCGCTGACAATCGGAAGATCGCTAGCAAAAATCGCACGTGCAACAATTTCTTCATTAAATGGCCATAAATCTTCGAGTGAGCCACCACCTCGCCCCAGAATAACCACATCAAACAAGCCTGCGCGATTGGCGAGGCTAATAGCTTTTACAATTTGTGGCGCAGCTTCTTTGCCTTGCACCGCAACTGGAATTACTGTGACCGGAATGCTCGGAAAGCGTCGCTCAAGCACATTAATAATGTCGCGAATGGCCGCGCCCGTAGGGGAGGTAATCACCGCAATATGTTTGGGTAATAAAGGTACGTTCTTTTTGTATTGCGGATCAAACAAGCCTTCGTGGGCTAACTTTGTTTTAAGTTCATCGAACGCGCGTTGGAGGGCACCCGCGCCGGCTTCTTCCATATGTTCGGCAATAATTTGGTAGTCACCGCGGCCTTCATAGAGGCTGACGCGTGCGCGCACAAGAACATGTTGGCCTTGTTGCGGGCGGAACTTCACCATCATATTGCGGTTACGGAACATGGCGCAGCGCACTTGGGCATCGCTATCTTTTAGCGTGAAATACCAGTGGCCGGATGAGGGCACGGAGACATTGGAAAGTTCTCCTTCGACCCAAAGTAAGGGCAAATGGGTTTCCAACAGCTGCTTGGCACGGCGGTTGAGCTGGCTGACGCTGATGATTTCGCGCTCAGGCAACCCGACTCGCTCAGGGGGCGAATTAAAGAGGTCTGATGTTGTCATAGTCAGCATTTTAGAGGATGCCGGTAAAATCGGATAGCTTGAATTTACCAGGGCGATTACTACTAGCTATTGTGTTTTGGGTTTACCCAACTTGCCTAAGTCGTTATAATTCCGCGTTTATTTTCTCTGGTGTGCCCGTTCGGGTTGAGGTTGGTTGGTATGTTGCGAATTGCTGAAGAAGCCCTCACGTTTGATGATGTCTTGTTGGTGCCCGGTTTTTCCGATGTAACCCCAAAAGACGTATCGCTTAAAACCCAGCTGACGCGCAAAATTCAGTTGAACATCCCCCTTATTTCTGCGGCCATGGATACCGTAACTGAAGCGCGCCTTGCGATTGCTATTGCCCAAGACGGCGGCATTGGCATTATCCATAAAAGCATGTCAATCGAAGAACAGGCTGCAGAAGTGCGCGCTGTTAAGAAGTTTGAAGCTGGCGTGGTTAAAGACCCTATCACTATTGATGCCAGTGCGACGATTCGCGAACTGATCGCTTTAACTCGCAAAAACAATATTTCCGGCGTACCTGTTATGCAAGACGGCAATCTGGTCGGTATTGTTACTGGTCGCGACGTTCGCTTTGAAACCAATCTGGATGCCAGCGTATCCAGCATCATGACTCCAAAGTCTCAACTCGTGACGGTAAAAGAAGGTGTTTCTGCTGAAGAAGTGCGTAATCTTTTGCACAAACACCGCATCGAAAAAGTTCTTGTGGTGAACGACGACTTTGAATTGCGCGGTTTGATTACCGTAAAAGACATCAATAAAGCCGAAAAATACCCCAATGCCTGTAAAGACCCGGAAGGTCGTTTGCGCGTAGGCGCGAGCGTTGGTACCAGCCGCGATACAGATGCGCGCGTGGATGCTTTGGTTGAAGCGGGTGTGGATGTATTGGTAGTTGATACCGCTCACGGTCATTCCAAAAATGTTCTCGACCGCGTAAAAGCGATCAAAACCAAATACCCCGATGTGCAAGTGATTGGTGGCAACATCGCCACGGGCGCTGCTGCGCTCGCCTTGGTTGCTGCAGGTGCAGATGCTGTTAAAGTCGGTATCGGCCCAGGTTCAATTTGTACTACCCGTATCGTAAGTGGTGTGGGTGTTCCGCAAATTTCCGCGATTGCCAACGTAGTTGCTGCGCTTAAAGGTACTGGTGTACCAGCGATTGCTGACGGTGGTATTCGTTATTCTGGCGACATTGCTAAAGCAATCGTTGCAGGTGCTCACGCGGTAATGATGGGCTCTATGTTTGCGGGTACTGAAGAAGCACCGGGCGAAGTTGAGTTGTATCAAGGCCGTACATACAAGGCTTACCGTGGCATGGGTTCACTCGGTGCAATGGCGCAAACCCAGGGTTCATCTGACCGTTACTTCCAGGACGCCAGCGCTGGTGCAGAGAAGTTGGTTCCAGAAGGCATTGAAGGCCGTGTTCCCTATAAAGGCGCTTTGACAGCCATCATTCACCAAATGATGGGCGGCGTACGTTCAGCCATGGGTTACACCGGCTGCCCGGATTTGGAAACCATGCGTACCAAGCCTGAGTTTGTACGTGTGACATCTGCGGGTATGGGTGAGAGTCACGTGCATGATGTTCAGATTACGAAAGAAGCGCCGAATTACCCGATTGGTGGAAGATAATTTTCTTCACACACGGTTGAAGTAAAAACTCGGGTACGCCCGAGTTTTTCGTTTAAAGAATTTCATTTTATTTATTTTCAGGAATCAGCATGACTCACGACATTCACGCACAGCGAATTCTTATTCTGGATTTCGGTTCGCAATACACTCAATTAATTGCACGTCGTGTGCGTGAGATTGGTGTTTTCTCTGAAATCCGCGCCTGGGATATGAGCGATGAAGAAATTCGCGCGTACAATCCAAAAGGTATTATTCTCGCTGGTGGCCCTGAATCTGTTCATGAAGCTAATTCACCGCGAGCGCCGCAAGCTGTGTTTGATTTGGGCGTGCCCGTGTTTGGTATTTGCTACGGCATGCAAACCATGGCTGAACAAATGGGCGGCGCGGTTGAAGGTTCAAATATTCGTGAGTTTGGTTACGCGCAAGTTAAAGTCTTAGGTGATAGTGCGATCTTCAAAGATATTAAAGATCATGTTGATCACGATGGTAGTGCATTATTGGATGTATGGATGAGTCACGGCGATAAAGTGACCAAAATGCCAGCGGGCTTTGAGATTCTTGCATCTACACCATCATGTCCAATTGCAGGTATGTACAACGAAGCTAAAAAATTCTACGGCGTACAATTCCATCCAGAAGTAACTCACACACTCCAAGGCCAGCGCATTTACGAACACTTTATTTTAAATATTTGCGGCTGCGAGCCTTTGTGGACGCCGGCAAATATTGTTGAAGATGCTATCAAAAAAGTTCGCGAACAAGTCGGTACAGACAAAGTATTGCTCGGCCTGTCTGGTGGTGTTGATTCATCCGTAGTTGCTGCGCTTTTGCATAAAGCCATCGGCAAACAACTTACCTGCGTATTTGTTGATAACGGATTGTTGCGTAAAAACGAAGGTGATCAAGTGATGGATATGTTCGCCAAAAATATGGGCGTAACGGTTATCCGTGCTGATGCGCAAGATCAATTCCTAACGAAATTGAAAGGCGAAAACGATCCTGAGAAAAAGCGCAAAATTATTGGTGGCACTTTTATAGATGTGTTCGATGCAGAAGCTACCAAGTTGAAAGATGTTAAATGGCTCGCGCAAGGCACCATTTATCCAGACGTTATCGAATCTGCTGCCGCGAAAACCGGTAAAGCACACGTAATTAAATCGCATCACAACGTAGGTGGTTTGCCGGAAGATATGGCATTCAAACTTGTTGAACCGCTGCGTGAATTGTTTAAAGACGAAGTACGTAAAATTGGTTTGGAATTGGGTTTACCTTACGACATGGTTTACCGTCATCCATTCCCAGGCCCAGGTTTGGGTGTGCGTATTCTCGGCGAAGTGAAAAAAGAATATGCGGATATTCTGCGCGAAGCAGATGCAATCTTTTTAGAAGAATTACACGCGTCCGGTTGGTACCACAAAACCTCACAAGCCTTCGCGGTTTTCTTGCCAGTTAAATCTGTTGGTGTAGTAGGTGATGGCCGCCGTTACTCTTGGGTCATTTCATTGCGTGCCGTAGAAACCATCGATTTTATGACTGCACGCTGGGCGCATTTACCTTACGAGTTGTTAGAGAAAGTGTCTGGCCGAATTATTAACGAAATTTCTGACGTGTCACGCGTTTGTTACGATGTATCGAGCAAACCACCAGCGACGATTGAGTGGGAATAACTTTCCCTGATTTAATCAAATAAAAAAAGCCGATCAAATGATCGGCTTTTTTTATTTGGGTGACCCAATTTTTTTGTATGGTTGATTTTAAACATCAGCTTTCTTAATAATTTTCACATCGGTTGTCGATATTTTTTACAATACGTATAAAAAATGCGACGGGATTATTGTATCTTATTGATTTTAATAAATATTTTAAGTGGTACAAATTATGCAATTAGTTGAATTGCTATCCACATTAATCTTTAAGGAAAATTACATGAAATTATTTAAATTTGCTGCCGGTGTCTTTCTTCTCACTGCTTGCTTGAGTCAAGCCACACATGCAAGCCTAATTTCTTCCGCTACTTCTACCTTCGGTGGCGCCGCTATCGATTTTGAAGGCCAAGTAGAAGGCACAATTATCAGTAATCAATATGCTGGTTCTGGAGTGATCTTCTCTCAGGTAGATAGCGGCACACCTCAGATCGATAACTTGCCTTTTTTATATGGTTACAATGCTAGTTCGGGTACTGGCGTGTTGACAGGTTCAACCAATGGGGGCGCTCCATACCCTACCGTTGCAGGGCTTGTATTATCGTTAGTTAACTCAGGTTCAGGTATTGAATTCTGGCTTGGCGACACTTCTCCTCTTGGTCAATATAGTATCAAGGCTTACAACTCCAGCAATACACTGCTGGAATCTTTTATTGTAAGCTCAGGATCATTTGTTGGCTTTACTAACCTGGCCACTTTGAAATGGGTTAGTGTTGATAGCTCAGTATCTAATGACGCTTTTGCCATTGACGATGTTCGCATCAAGTCTACTGTTAGTGTTGATGAATCTTCTGGTCTTGCGCTAATTGCTTTAGGTCTGTTGGCACTGGGTATGAGACGTTTCCGCAAGTAATATAGTAATTATTATTTGTTCGCTAAAGCCGGTATAGATTACCGGCTTTTTATTACCCGCTGTATTTAGGTTTAGTTATTTGTTTCGTAGAAAATTTTTATATAAAACTTAATCTTCGTTAGGAGTGTCAGGTGTTTCCAGCAAGAGTTGGTAATACCCACAATCCCGCCAATCTCCAAATTTGTAACCCGCTTGTTTGATTGTGCCTGCGTGAATGAATCCTAACTTTTCATGCAGGGCAATGCTGCCAGTATTTTCCATATCGATGATGCCTATCAATGTGTGTAAACCTTGAGCTTTTGCGAGGCGAATTAATTCGAGCATTAATATCTTGCCCAAACCTTTACCCAAATGTGCTGGGTCTAAATAAACTGAATGTTCAACGCTGTATTTGAAACCTGCGCCAGCGCGAAAGGCTCCGTAGGTGGCAAATCCCATAAATTGATCTGTGTCATCAGTTATTCCAATTACGGGAAAATCTAAACGGGTTTTTGCATCAAACCAATTTTTTACGGTTTCTAACGTGCGTGGCTCATAATCGTAAAGCGCAGTGGATGTTGCGATGGAATGGTTGAAAATGGCGAGGATTGCAGATGCGTGAGCGTCATAAGTGCAGTTAATAAATTTCATAAATTATTGTTCCCTCAAACCATTTTTAAAATGTAATCCCATTCTGCCTTTGTGACGGGCTGTGTTGATAAACGGCTTTGTTTTATCAATACCATGTTTTCCAGTTTTGGTTGGGCTTTAATTTCAGCGAGTGGAATAATACGTGGGAAAGTTTGGGTGACTTGAATATCTACGGATACCCAACGCGGATTTTCTTGCGTGGATTTAGGGTCGTAGTAATCGCTTTCTGGATCAAATTGTGTTGGGTCTGGGTAGGCGGTCTTCACCACTTTTGCGGTGCCGACTATACCAACATTTTTGCAGCTGCTGTGGTAAATAAAAACTTCATCGTCAATTGCTACTTGGTCACGTAAAAAGTTTCGTGCCTGGTAATTGCGGATGCCGTCCCAACGACCAATTTTTTTTGGTGCGGCATTGAGATGATCAATTCCGTAAATATGAGGTTCTGCTTTAAATAACCAGTAATGTTTACTCATAATTGGTCCTCATGTGGCTCTGCTTTGGAGATTCTTGATCTCAATAGGGCAATTTGTAAAGTTGCTGCGATTGCTTATTCGTTAGGTTTGATGGAGTCCAACGCATACAGGTATTTCGTATGGCACATGCTACCGGGTTAGACAGATTAGAAATTCTACCTATTTGACGAGACAACTCTACAATTTTTTTTGCTCTTGCAATGCGCAGGTTTTGGAAGTCGGTGAATGCTTGCTCGAGCGTTTTTGATTCCGTAATTTTTTCTGCCAACACCCATGAGTCTTCTATGGCTTGTGCGCCGCCTTGGCCCAAATTTGGTGTTGTGGCATGCGCTGCATCGCCAATCAAAACACAAGCGCCTGAATGCCATTGGTTTAAAATATTCAAATCGTAAAGCTTGTCGCAGCGGATCGATTGCGGTCTGGTTGTGTGGATTATTTCTTGAACTGGATCTGGAAAATTTTTATAAAGATTAGAAAGTTGTTGTCGGCTGCTGTCGCTGTTGTCTTTGGTTGCTGTATTGTTTTTTACGCCTTGGTCCGTATCAGTGATGGTCGCGTACCAATAAACCTGTTCGTTGTTGATTGGCACAAAACCAAATCGTTGCCCGAGCCCCCACACTTCGGTTAGTTGTGTTTGCATTTGGTAGGGAAGTGTTATGGTGGTGATTCCTCGCCAGCAAATCTGTCCCGAATAGTGCAAGGAACTTGTGGGAAAGAGTGTTCTGCGAGTATTGGAATGAATTCCGTCAGCGGCTATTAAAAAATTTCCGGTTGCGGTTGTTTGGTCTTCAAAACAAAGTTCTACTTTATCCGGGTGATTATTTAATGTTCGACAAGTTTTGCTCGTGAAAAGAGTTTCGGGTTCGATAGCATCTAATAGAATTTTTTGAAGTGTTGCACGATGAATGGCAATAGTTGAATTAGGTATTCCGTTATTGGAAAAATGAGCGGGACTGTGTGTTAGCAAACGTCCTTTAATATCGACGAGCTTCATTGACTCAATAGTTTTGCCCGCGTTTGTAATTAAATTAGATAGCCCATACCTTTCTAAAATCGCCATAGCATTTGGTGGGATAAGAATGCCAGCCCCAACGGGCTGTATTTCTTTAGCTGCTTCAAATATTTTTACCGAAATGTTGCGTTGACGCAGCGCAATTGCTGTGCTCAAGCCTGCAATTCCTGCTCCCAGAATAATTCCGTTCATTTCCATAGACGCTACCTGATGCTTTACTACCTGTATGCTAATTCCTTTTTATTTAATTGTTTATAGCCATGCGCTCAAACGGTCGGCCGTTGCTTGATCAACAACTTCAAAAGCTATCTTGCGTTTGGCTACATCAACTTCTTTTACTAACACGTGCACTTTTTCATCTAAACGATAAGTTTTTCCTTCAATGGTCAAGCTTAAGCGACGAGAATCAAATTGCGCTTTTACTTCACCATCGCGCGGGGCGAGTAGCGCGTAACCTTCAATACCTAAGTCATCCAAACGTACGCCTATGCCATTGGAATTAACCAACGCGATGGTCCCTGTGTGCAAGGTATCAATATGTTGCAACATAAATTGGCTTTGCAACCACAGCTCTAAATAACGGCACGCTTGGCGGCTGCTATTAAGTTGCTCTTGCAATTGTGTTGATAGCTCTTGGGTATTAATTTCTATAGCAGGCTCGCCACGTAAAATTCTTTTAATAGCGAGATGATTGTAAAAATCGTTATAGCGACGAATAGGTGAGGTCACCATCGCATAAGCGTTAAAACCCAAACCGAAATGTGGAATGTGCTCAAAGGATAATGAGCCTGCTTGTAACATACGTTGCAATAGCGACAAGAGTGGGCCATTTTTTGGATTGTTGTTTGGATTGACGCGCAACTCTTTAATAAGCTTCTGGAACTTGTCGAGTTTGGTTAACCCGGTTGCGGTTAAACCTGCCTCAATTAGATCGGGGCGATCTTCAGTAATTAAACTAATCGCATCGTTCAAACGCTCGGGACGAAAGCCGACGTGGGTAGAAAAAATTCCATAACCCGGATTTTTTACAAATAACTCACCGGCACAAATGTTAGTCGCCAGCATGGCTTCTTCAATCATGCGATGGGCAACATTGCGTTCGCGTTTATCCACGTGATCAATTTTTTTCTGGTCATTAAGAATAAAAAAGTAATCTGCTTTTTCATCCATTACCAACGCGTGTTCCAACCGGTAATCGGCGCGTACTTGAGCGAACTCCTGAATAACCGTAAGCATGTTGTTGATGTCATCGCTCACGTTGTAGCCGGCATCCGCAAGCGACTTAACATTGTTTAAATGATCGGCCACGGCTTGGTAACTTAATTTATGTTGCGATCGAATTTGTGCTTCCGCAAATTCGTAGTGAGTGATTTCACCATTTTTGGCAATTTGAATTTTGCAAATAAGTGCAGGGCGCTTTTTTTCTGGCACCAGCGAATAGGTGTCGTGAGACAACTCCGGCGGTAGCATGGTGATGGATTGGCCGAGCAAATAGACGGTGCTGGCGCGCTCACGTGCAGCCAATTCCAGCGGGCTACCAATATCAATTTGTTTGCTAGGATCTGCAATGGCGGTAATTAATTCCCAGCCGTTCTCTGTTGCCTTTATGTAAATCGCATCATCCATATCGCGAGTATTTTCGGCATCTATGGTAACGAAGGGCAAATGGGTTAAATCAAGTTCGCCATTTTCAAAAACCAATGGTGACCAATTAATGCTGCTGGCATGATTTTGTGCTGGCACGATCCATTCATTAGGCAGTTGGAATTTCGCTACGGTGTAACGATTTTCTATACCGGGTTCATCCGCAGTGCCCAGGCGGCCAATGATTTTTACCTGGGCTTTGCCATCATTAAAAGGGTGACGAGTGATAGTGCAGCGCACCAGATCATCGACATTCAAACCTTTTCGATCTTGCGGCGGTACAAATAGCCAGCGATTGAAATTATTGACATCGGGTTCGACAAAAAAGTTATTGCCTTTGCTGACGTAGCGCCCCACAAATTCTTTGAAAGGGCTGCTGATCAGCTTTTCCAGTTTCGCTTCCAGCTGATCTTTACTGTTGGTAGTCACCTCAACCTGCACGCGGTCATCAGGTAAAACGCGCAACATTTGCTCGGGGTCGAGGAACGCTTCACGACCATCATCCAAAATCACAAAGCCGAAACGTTTGGTGGTGCTGCGCACTGAACCTTGGGCTATATCTTTTTGGGCGACTAAGGTGGTCTTTAATTGAGCTAATTGTTGCAGGGCGGAATTATTGAGCATGAGGACAACTTAATAGAGAAAATAATGTTGGGAATCATAACAGTATTTAAGGGGCGCCAGAACAAGGCTGGCTTGTCGGCCGGTCTTTTAGACTTGGCACGATTTATCTAAATTGGTTGGGCGCTATAGGCTATGATTGTAGTAATATCTCAGAAGGCTTTGATTAATTGATTGTTTTTACAGGTTTTATTGAATGGAAGTATTAAACCAGCTCATGATGTTTGGCGGTGCGCTGTTTATTATCAGCATTCTTGCCAGCACGCTTTCACCACGCATGGGTATGCCATTGCTGTTGGTGTTTTTGATCATCGGTATGTTGGCCGGTGAAGATGGTTTTTTAGGTATTCAATTCCAAAATGTTAAAGCCGCCTATTTTATGGGCACCCTGGCGCTTGCCGTTATTTTGTTTGACGGTGGTCTGCGTACTGAAATTCATCTCTTCCGGGTCGGTTTGCGGCCGGCACTTTCTCTGGCAACCATAGGTGTTGTTATCACGGTGGGCGTCTGCGGCGCCTTGGCGGCGTGGATTCTTGGTCTCTCCTGGGTGCATGGTTTGCTGCTTGGGGCGATTGTTGGTTCCACCGATGCGGCAGCCGTATTTTCAGTACTGACAATGCAGGGGCTTGCGCTTAAATCCCGCGTGGGTGCGACCCTTGAAATTGAGTCGGGTCTCAATGATCCTATGGCTGTTTTCCTCACCATTATGCTGGTGGAGTTAATGGTCACCAAACAAGCCAATTTTAGTTGGTTGATGCTGGGTGATTTTGTCTGGGAAATGGGTGCGGGTTCGGTGGTTGGTATTGTCGGTGGCCGAATTTTGGCCTATGCCGTAGAGCGTTTGCAGCTTAGCCCGGGTCTTTATCCGCTATTAGCGCTTTTTGGTGGCGTGTTTATTTTTGGTTTGGCGGCGGTTATGCACGCCAGCGGCTTCCTTGCGGTTTACCTCGCAGGCTTGATGGTAGGCAATCGAGTATCGCGTGGGCTCTTTAATATTCAGCGTTTCCATGACGGTATTGCGTGGCTCGCACAAATCAGTCTGTTCCTCATGTTGGGCTTATTGGTTTCGCCACATCGCTTAGTGGAATACGCATCCAGCGCGCTTCTGGTTGGTGTATTGCTGATGTTTGTCGCGCGTCCCTTAGCGGTGTGGTTATGTTTGTTGCCATTTCAATTTTCGTGGCAAGAAAAAACCTTTATCAGTTGGGTAGGGTTGCGCGGCGCGGTTCCAATTGTGCTGGCCATGTTCCCGTGGTTGGCTGGCGTGCCCGAGTGGAATTTCTTTTTTAACATCGCGTTCTTTATTGTATTGATATCTCTCCTGGTGCAGGGCTGGACTGTTGGTCCCATCGCTAAGTGGTTGAAGCTCCATGTCCCCACTGCCAGCTCGCGGGTACAGCGGGTCGAGCTAGGTGTGCCCGGACAAGTCGGGCATGAATTTGTGGGCTACAAGTTGGCCGATGGCAGCCCGGCATTGCGTCGCACTGTAGGCAATTTGAATTTACCCAATAAGGTTCAGCTTGTTTGTTTACTGCGCGAAGGCCAGCCTGTCGCTTTATCGCCAGAGCAGAAATTCCAGGCCGATGACCATATTTTCTTCCTGAGTTTGCCAAGCGAATTGGAATTGCTCGATAAAATGTTGGTTGGCATGCAGGAAAATGAGCGCTTGTCAGCTCAGGCGTTCTTTGGTGAGTTTGTGTTGACGTCGCGAGCAAAGCTGTCAGATTTGAGTATGGTTTACAATTTTCCCGTACCGCCGGAAATGGCCAACTGGAGTATCGCTCGCTATATTCTCAGCAAGTATCGCCAACCGGTGGTGGGCGACCGTGTAACGCTCGGTCAGGTGGAGTTTGTGGTGTTGTCCATGCGCAACCAGCGTTTGTTAAAAGTGAGCTTAAAACTGCATAAATAATTTGAGGGATTTGTGGCGGCGGCAAATGCCTGCATTCATGCAAACTGCGTAATCTGTACTAAGCTTTCAGGGAAGATTTTAATATCCAATAAGAAAGGATGGGAGCGACTCAAATGGCTTGGTACACAAATCTCTCGTTTAGATGGAAGCTTGGAATTCCACTAACAGTTCTGGTGCTCTTATTTTTGTATGTAGGGCTCTATTCAGTTTACTCCAGCGGGCTTCTGGCGAAGAACGCAAAAACTATCGCAAAAGTCAGCTTGCCTGAAATTCAATTATTGATTCAGGCTGATCGCGATATGTATCAAGCGCTCACTGCAGAGCGCGCGCTTTTATCACCAAATTTAACCCAACAACAAATCTCTACGTTCCTTAAAGAGCATGCTGATAATCTCAAGCAGGCGCGTGATCGCACCATCAAATCTATAGAAACATCTGACACCTCAACGCAGGCAGAAAAAGAGCAATTTTTAAGCTATTTGCAAGCTTGGCAAACTATTTCTGAAGCTATTGTGAAAGGCTCTAGCGATGCAGATGAGGCAACGCGCGCGAGTTTAATTGCGCGATCCTTGGGCGAAAGTTTTCAAGCGTTTTCAAAAGCGCGCACATTTCTGGATGAGCTGGAAGAAAAACGTTTAGCGCACGTGGATGAATTTACCGGTGATATCGACGAAACCAGCGACTCCATTGCGCATCAGTTGTTAGTGCTTTTAGTGTTAGGAACGCTAATAACACTCGCGGCGGCCTTTTTCTTGCCAATGCTGGTTACTGTTCCGCTGCAAAAAATTACCGATCGCATAAAAAATATCGCTGCCGGTGATGGCGATTTAACGATTCGTATCCACGTCGACCGCGATGATGAATTGGGTGAGTTGGCGACACACGTAAATCGTTTTATGGATCAACTGCAAAATTTAATTCGCGATGTTCGTAGCAATACCAATGAGGTTTCGGCAGCTGCAGAGGGATTGCTGGAAGTATCGAGCAACAGCCAACGTGCAGCTGATAACCAATGCCATGCAATCACGATGGTAGTTACAGCTGTTAATGAACTCACCATGGCCATTCAGGAAGTTGCGCGTAATACCAGCAACACTGCCCAAAGTACTAAAGACGCCAATCACATTGCCGAGCAGGGGCAAGATCGTATTCGATTGGCGGTCAATCATGTACGAGGTTTGTCGACCCATGTAACCCAAACTGCTGCGGACATGGCCAAGCTGGAAGACGAAGCTAAAAATGTTACCTCTGTGATTGATGTTATTCGTGGCGTTGCTGAGCAGACTAATCTGTTGGCTTTGAATGCTGCTATTGAGGCAGCGCGCGCAGGCGAACAGGGGAGAGGGTTCGCGGTGGTGGCAGATGAAGTACGTACACTTGCAAGTCGAACCCAGCAGTCCACCGCAGACATCCAGGGCATGCTAAGCCAATTGCAACAAGGTGTTCAAAAAGCGGTTGAAGGGATGAATTCCAGTGCCCTTATGACTAACGAAGCGGTGACTTCTGCGAGTGATGTGGTGACTTCACTATCGGGTATAGGTTCTGCAGTGCAGGAGATTACCAATATGGCAATCCAGATTGCCACAGCTGTTGAAGAGCAAAGTAGCGTGACTGCCGAGATAGACAGGAACCTTGTTGAAATTAACGAGTTGGCCATGACCAACTCTGATGGTGCCGCACGTACCGCAGACGCAAGCCAAAAATTGAGCCAGTTATCTGCCAGCCTGCGCGATACTCTGCGACGATTCACTGTTTAAGTAATATAAAAAAGCCCCTTGGTGCTCGCATCAAGGGGCTTTTTCTTTTGGCATGTATTAAGGATGAATTAAATAGGCAGTTGGGTCGTGTACTTGATCTGCTTGAGCGAGAAAGTTGAATGGATACTTCCCACGTTAGGTAGCTTCAGTAGCGTCTTACGCAGCAGTTGCTCATATTCTTCCACGCTGTTTATAACTATCTGCAACACATAGTCTTTATCGCCACTCGTCGAATAGCACTCCACAATTTCAGGAATCGACTGAACCGCAGCTTCGAACGCGCTAAGCGCCTCCTCATCATGATTTTTAGCGGTAACGAAAGCGTGGACTCTGACACCCAAATCAATTTTTTTGGCGTCCAGCAAGGTTACTTTCCCGCGAATGACACCCTCAGTTTCCAGGCGTTTGAGGCGACGCCAGCAAGGCGTATGGGATAAGCCGATCAGATTGCCCAAATCCGCCATAGAGAAATCTGCATTCTCCTGCAAGGCACGCAAAATCTTGCGATCATATTCGTCGAGTTCTACCTTGGAAAACATCGTTGATACCCTTTCAATTGTATTTATTGCGGCGATTGTAGGATGAGGCATCTATTAATACAACAGAAAGAGGATAAATTTAGATGGCGAGTCTGCCTATGTTTAAATATTGCACAGAGTTGTTACCGCTGCCCATGTAGGGTGTGTAGACCACTGTGGATTCGCGCCTAAAACCCGCTTAAGGTTGTGATTGGCCGCTTGGCCGTGTATCGTAACGCCTTTTTTACCAGCACTTTTTTGTGCGCGCGTTGGCATTTATAAGATGGTTCCACAGGTGCGGGAAACCCGGCTGTTGGCGCTCGAATAATTTTGAGGAGCAATCCGTAATGAGAGTGATTTTGTTAGGCGCACCTGGTGCAGGCAAGGGTACCCAGGCGCAGCTGATTATGGAGAAGTTTGGGATTCCCCAGATTTCTACCGGTGATATGTTACGCGCGGCTGTTAAAGCAGGCACCCCATTGGGTCTGCAAGCTAAAGGCATTATGGAAGCTGGTGGTTTGGTTTCAGATGATTTGATTATTGCCCTTGTTAAAGAACGCATTCTTCAAAGCGATTGCAATAATGGATTTTTGTTTGACGGTTTTCCGCGCACTATTCCGCAAGCAGAAGCGCTGCTTGAAGCCGGTGTAAGTATTGACCATGTCATTGAAATTGATGTGGCAGACGAGGAAATCGTTGCACGTTTGAGTGGCCGCCGTGTGCATGAGGCATCTGGTCGCGTTTATCACATTTTGCACAATGCTCCGAAAGTGGAAGGTCACGATGACATCACTGGCGAGCCATTGGTTCAGCGTCTTGATGATCACGAAGAAACTGTTCGTAAGCGTTTAAACGTTTACCACGCACAAACCAAACCGCTCGTTGGTTTCTACCAAAACTTGGCAGCGGAGGGCAACAAAAACGCTCCCGTGTACACTCGTATTAACGGTGTTGGTAGTGTGGATTCAATTCGCAAACAATTGCTTTCTGTATTGAGCTAAAGGAACCACTGAAAAATTACCTTGCTTGTCCTGGCTGCGTTAAATTCAGATAAAAATGCTCATAAATTGCAGGAGCAATAATTTACACAGTGAAACTGCCCAAATGGCGAACCACATGGATGTTGTGAGTGTTTTACTGCGTGTAAACTGCGCTTGTTTATCCGAATTTGCCTTGCCAGTTCTACGCCGCAAACATTTTTCAGTAGTTCCTTAAAGTTTACGAACATGTAAAAATGAATAGGCTCCCAGTGAGCCTATTTTTTTATCGCGATTTTTTGAAAGAACTGATTATTCATGACTAAGATTTTAGCGCTCGATGCTTCTACCGACGCTTGCTCCGTTGCCTTGTCTCTCAACGGTGAGACGACTCATATTTTTGAACTTGCTGCAAAAAGCCACACCCAGCGTTTGCTCCCCATGGTGGATGAAATTTTACGCGCCGCTAATTGCACGCTACACGATTTGGACGCAATTGCATTTGGTCGCGGCCCTGGTTCATTTACAGGTTTGCGTATTTGCATAGGTATTGTTCAAGGCTTGGCTTTCGGTGCCAATTTACCCGTAATTCCTGTTTCAACATTGCAAGCCATGGCGCAAGGTTTTGTTGCACAAAATCAAAACGCAGATTTGCCGTTACTGGTTGCTTTGGATGCACGCATGGATGAAATTTATTGGGGTTTATTTAGCGCTGATAACATTCCGAATTTATTAGGTACAGAGCATGTGATGAAGCCAGCTAAAGTTGGCGAGCAACATCTTATTGCAAATCTGGAAAAACAATTTATTGCTATAGGCCCTGGCTGGCATTACGCCGATTTACAAAATATTGTTCCTGAGGTCCTTATTCAGGATGTACATCCTGATGCGCGTTTCATGCTTCCTATCGCGTTGGATGCTTTTGATAAAGGTGAAACCCAGTCTATTTTTGATGCGCAGCCAGTTTATTTGCGCGATTCAGTTTCCTGGCAAAAACGCCAACGTATTCGTACTCAATCCCTTTGAATTGCAAAAATTGCAGGTAAAAGCACATGTCCCAATTATTGGCGCAAGCAGAATTCAATCAGCAATTATTAAATTTTCTCCAGGCTTCCCCCACACCTTTTCATGCAACGCAAACAATTGCTGAATATTTATCAGCCGCAGGTTTTGTGGAATTGGATGAAGCTGCTGCGTGGGATTTGGAAACAGGCAAACGCTATTTTATTAAACGTAATGATTCATCCATTATTGCGTTTGTATACGGTAAGAAAGAGCTGCTCGATACTGGTATTCGCATGTTGGGTGCACACACAGATAGCCCCTGTTTAAAAGTAAAACCACAACCGGAATTAAATCGAAAAGGCTATATGCAACTCGGTGTGGAAGTTTACGGTGGCGCTTTATTAGCCCCCTGGTTTGATCGCGATTTATCGCTTGCCGGGCGTGTGACTTATAAAACTACAGATAACAAAATTGCCAGCGCATTAATCGATTTTAAATTGCCGGTCGTCATTGTCCCCAGCTTGGCGATTCATTTGGATCGTGAAGTTAACAATAGCCGCAGCATTAACGCGCAGCGGGACATAGTGCCAGTATTGTTGCAGTTTGCGCAGGAACAAACCTTATCGCCAAATTTTAAATCTATTTTACTAGCACAATTAAAACAGCAATCTCCGCACATTACCGCATCGCAAATTCTCGATTTTGAAATCAGCTTGTACGATACCCAGGCTCCGGCTTTGGTGGGCTTGCAACAGGATTTTATTGCGAGCGCGCGGCTCGATAATTTGTTGAGTTGTTTTGTAGGCTTGCAAGCAATTTTGCAGGCGAATGATGATGTATCCAGTTTATTAATTTGCACGGATCACGAAGAAGTTGGCAGCACGTCTTGTTGCGGCGCGAAGGGCCCTATGTTGCAACAATTTTTAGAGCGTTTGATTCCTGATACCGAAACCCGTATTCGCGTAATTGAACATTCGTTAATGATATCTGCCGACAATGCTCACGGCGTACACCCGAATTTTATGGATCGTCACGACGAAAACCATGGTCCGTTATTAAACCGTGGGCCGGTAATCAAAATTAACGCCAATCAACGCTATGCAACTACCAGTGAAACGAGTGGATTCTTTCATTGGTTGTGCGAGCAGCAACAAGTCCCTGTACAGGTTTTTGTTGCGCGAACCGACATGGGTTGCGGCAGTACTATAGGTCCAATTGTCTCCTCTGAAGTTGGTGTAAAAACGATTGATGTGGGCGTTCCTACATTTGCTATGCATTCCATTCGCGAATTGGCGGGTGTGGCTGACGCTCATTACCTCTACCAAGCTGCTACCGCTTTTTACCAATATCCCGAAGCGATTCGCTTTGTTTAAGTGATATTTGCGACAGGCCCTCGAGTTACTGTGCTGGGTCTTAGTCCAATTGTTTGCATTATCCAAGCCCTGAACTTTGCTTTGGGGCTTTTGTCCGAATTGAGTGTGACTTAGCGCTAAGACTGGGTAAGTCGCCACACTGTTTCCAATGATAGCTGGCTATAATTTGCGCATTGAATACAGGGCCTATGCATGACGCAGCGAACACGGCCTTTATCTCCTATTGATAGGCGTCACTATGAATCTTTCACACGAACTCCTGGCGAGATTTTCGCCCTTTAATACCCTTGCCTACGAATACTTATCCAAAGTTATTGAGAAGGCGACTATCAAGGAATATACGAAAGGGACAATTATTTTTAAGCGCGGGCGCGATTTAAGCGAGTCACTTTATTTGGTGGATGGCAATATTGATTTAATTGATTCGCAGTTTGCCGTTACCTCAATTACCAGTGAAGATGAATCCCATAAGGTTCGCCTCAATAGTACGTCCCCAACCAAAGTATCTGCTGTCGCTAAATCTGATGTGGTCATTTTATCCGTTGAGAGTGATTTCTCTGATCTGGTTTTGGCGTGGAGTGAAAGTGGAAGTGAGCACGCAGATGAACAAGTAGGAGATGAATCTGAATTTGAATCGGCGGAGGAAGGCGATTGGATGTCGAGTCTTTTGCAGTCGCCATTCTTTAATAAAATTCCACCCGGCAATATCCGCCAATTATTCTTGCGTTTTAAAACACAAAAGGTTGCCGCCGATGAAGCCATTATTAAAGAGGGCGAGCGCGGCGAATTTTTTTATGTATTAGAAGCTGGCAGTGCAAAAGTGGTTGATAAACAGGGCCATATTTTGGCGGCCTTACGCCCTGGTGATTATTTTGGTGAAGAAGCATTGGTTGGCGATACAACGCGTAATGCAACAGTGCAGATGCTCACACCGGGTAAGTTGATGTGTCTTGAGAAAAGCGATTTTCTAACCTTGTTGCAAGAGCCGGTACGTCGTTTTATTACTTACGATGAGCTCATCGCGGATACGCAAAATCGGTATCAAATAATAGATGTGCGCTTGCCATTAGAACGGCGTTTTCAATCAGTGCCACAGAGCCGCAATATTCCGCTCAGCCAATTGCGTAAAAACCTCCCCAGTCTGGATGCGTCACAAGTCTATGTTGTGACCGACGATGCTGGCCGCCGCGCCGATGTTGCTGCTCAGCTATTAAATCAAGCTGGCTACGAAACCCTCATTTTGCAAGAGGCGAGCCTGCATCAGGCTGCTAATTGATTCTCCAGCCAATTCATTTTTTCCAGCTAACAACAGGCGCTTATCTGTATAATGGCGCCTTTCGTTTTGAATCAATCCATTCCTATTAAAATGTAGAAGTACAAACATGAGCAAGCAACGTGTTCTCACCGGCATTACTACGACCGGAACGCCGCATTTAGGTAACTATGTAGGTGCCATTCGCCCAGCAATTAACGCAAGTGAAAGTGCAGATGTGCAATCTTTTTATTTTCTTGCCGATTTTCATGCGCTGATTAAATGCCATGATCCTGCATTGGTTCACCAATCTACACGTGAAATTGCCGCTACCTGGTTAGCCTTGGGTTTGAATACGGACAACGCAATTTTTTATCGCCAATCAGATGTGCCGGAAATTCCCGAACTCTGTTGGATGCTCACCTGCATGGCGGCCAAAGGTTTGATGAACCGCGCCCATGCTTATAAAGCATCTGTTGATGCAAACCTGGCTGCAGGCGATGACGCGGACTTTGGCATTACTATGGGTTTGTATTCCTACCCCATTTTAATGGCCGCTGACATTTTAATGTTCAACGCCAACAAAGTACCCGTAGGTAAAGACCAAATCCAACATATAGAAATGGCTCGCGATATAGCGGCACGTTTCAATCACCATTACGGCGAGCACTTTGTGTTACCTGAAGCCGTGGTGGATGACAATGTTGCGGTCTTGCAAGGTTTGGATGGCCGCAAGATGAGTAAAAGTTACGGCAACACAATTCCGTTGTTTTTACCTGAAAAACAATTGAAAAAATCCATCAATAAAATTGTGACGAATTTGTTAGAGCCCGGCCAACCAAAAGATGCTGACACTTCAACCGTGTTTCAAATTTGGCAAGCCTTTGCAACCCCGCAACAAACTGCAGATATGCGTCAAGCATTTGCGGAAGGTATTGCCTGGGGTGAGGCCAAAAAACAATTGTTTGAATTGATTAATGCGCAGGTTGGTGAAGCTCGCGAAAAGTATGAAGCGCTGCTTGCTAACCCGGCACACATCGAAGAAATTTTACAGGCAGGTGCAGAGAAAGCGCGCGCACATAGCAAGCCCTTTTTAGAAAAGGTGCGTGCTGCGGTAGGCATTAAAAAAATCCAGTAAATATTCATCCAATAAAAAAGCCCGTTGCTTGGTAAAGGCGACGGGCTTTTTTTATTTATTGCTAAACAGTTTTATACGAAATTTTTGGAAACTCAAAAATTAAGCCATCGGAGCAAGAACGGTTTTTATACCACTTGTTAATTGCCGTAATTCTTGTTCATTGATAATAAACGGCGGCATTAAATACACCAGCTTTCCAAATGGCCGCACCCAAATTCCCAGCTCAACAAATTTAGGTTGTAATTCAGCTACATTAGCAGCCTCTTTTAATTCGACTACACCAATTGCACCTAAAACGCGTACGTCTGCCACCGCCGCGAGCGTGCGGCAGTCTTCCAGCTCTTGTTTTAATTGGGTTTCGATGCGAGCAACTTTTTTCTGCCAATCAGTTTTTATTAACAAATCAATACTGGCATTTGCAGCAGCGCATGCCAGCGGGTTTGCCATAAAGGTTGGGCCGTGCATAAAGACGCTGCTTTTTCCGTTTGAAATGCCATCGCTCACTTTGTCGTTGCAGAGCGTGGCGGCGAGAGTGATATAACCACCGGTTAGTGCTTTTCCAATACACATAATATCCGGGCTGATATTGGCGAATTCGCAGGCAAATAATTTTCCGGTACGGCCGAAGCCGGTTGCGATTTCGTCAGCAATTAGTAACACGTCTAGTTGATTACATAGCTCGCGCACACGCTGTAAAAAAACGGGCGAGTAAAAATGCATTCCACCTGCACCCTGTACAATCGGCTCCAGAATAACCGCTGCAATTTTTTGGCGATTGCGCTGCAATAATTGTGAGAAATTAGCGAAGCTGCGCTCATCAAACTTTTCGTCAAATTTGCAGCTAGGTGCTTCTGCAAATAAATGATGCGTCAGGCTTTGGTGAAATAAATGGTGCATTCCAGAGTGAGGATCGCATACCGACATGGCTCCAAAAGTGTCGCCGTGGTAACCCTGTTTAAGCGCTAAAAAAGTGGTGCGCTGTGCTTGTCCCTGGGAATACCAATATTGAATCGCCATTTTCATGGCGACTTCAACCGCAACTGAACCCGAGTCAGAAAAGAAAACTTTATTGAGCCCGGTTGGTGTAATTTCCACCAGTGTTTTGGCAAGCTTTGCGGCTGGCTCGTGAGTGAAGCCTGCAAACATCACGTGGGCAACCTGATGCAGTTGATCGGTAATTGCTTTATTTATTGCGGGGTGGTTGTAGCCGTGTAAAACGCTCCACCAGGACGACATACCATCGATTAATTTTTTTCCATCTGCGAGTTCAATATGAACACCTTGCGCACGGCGCACGGGGAAAACAGGGGATGGATTGGTGAAAGATGTATAGGGATGCCAAAGATATTCGCGGTCAAATTCGGTTAACTGTGTAGTAGATAGCATAGCGTACTCGTTCAAGAATCGGCTGGTATGCGAAAACGCAAACCCTGTTGTTATTATAGATTTAAGCGAGCGACTAGGTTATGAATTATTGGAATCTGGTGCCAGAAAAAATGTTTTTTTGAAGTTTCATGAGTAACGCCAACGTTTGTCGTTGGCGCTACTCACTGAAATTAATTGAAGCGGGTAATTAAATCCTTTTGTTTTTGTGACAGCTCAGCCATTTCGTGATTGAGGCGATCTGCTTCATTGATTTGCGCTTGGGACTGGTCGGAAATGTGTGAGATTTTATTGGTGTTTTGTTCAATCTCGCGAGCCATGGCAGATTGCTCTTCTGCTGCCGTGGCAATTTGGTGCGACATCAGATCAATCGAGTTAACTGAGCTTGCAATAGCGCTGAGTGCGTTACGAACGTTGCCCATTTCATCCACGCTGCGGTCTGCAAGCGCCCGGCAATTATCCATGTTGGTGCTGGCATCGGCGGTTGCTTTACCAAGGTTCCCAATAATTTCCTGAATATGGCCAGTTGATTCTTGTGTGCGTTGCGCCAAGTGGCGAACTTCATCCGCCACTACCGCGAAACCGCGCCCTTGTTCGCCTGCGCGTGCGGCTTCAATGGCGGCGTTAAGTGCGAGTAGGTTAGTTTGCTCGGCGATGCTGCGAATTACATCCACAACACTCGCAATTTTACTGCTGTCCTCACTTAGCTTGCCCAACACTTGGCCAAGGTCGGCCACTGTGCCAGAGAGGTTAGAAATAGCGTTGTTGGCAACTGAAATTACCTGTTTACCTTGTTCAACCTCGGTAATTGCCATGCTGGTCGCAGAAGAGGTTTTGGTTGCGCCAAGGGCAACTTCTTGTACTGCAATAGACATTTGTTGCATGGCATTCGCGACACTGGCAGTTTCTTGCTGTTGCGCTGCTATTCCCTTGTAAGTTTTTTGCGCTTGCTCATGTGCAGCTTTGGATTTTAAAAACATCTCGTAGGCTGACTCTCCGAAGCGACCCAGAGCCGTACGTAAACGTGCTTTACTTGCAATTTGTGCCAGCAAAATTTCGCCCTGGATATCGCAGCGTCCGGTATAAATGTAAGCCGCTGTCGGATCGTTAATCACTTTGTGCGCTTCGTCCAAGGCATGGGACAAGCTGCTTAAATGCACCTGGTGTGCGCTAAAACCAATAGCTACTGAAGCCAAAGCCAGCCCGAGAATAAATCCAAGCGAAGGTGAGCTGGCTACAAAAGTAATCAGCGTCATCACAACAAAACTGATGAGTGCAACAATAAGCGCGTTGCCCCACTGGCTCCACACTTTTTCCCACAAAGGATAAATGGGCTGGCCTTGTTGGATGCGCGCATAGACGAGTTCTGCGCGCCGAATACGTTCCTGATCCGCTCTTATACGAACAGATTCGTAACCCACTGCTTGCCCGTGGTCGTGAACAGGCGTGACATAGGCATCCACCCAATAGTGATCGCCATTTTTGCAGCGATTTTTGACGATCCCCATCCAGGGCTTATCGGCTTTTAGTGTCTGCCAAAAGCCAGCAAAAACGGGGGCAGGCATATGGGGGTTGCGTAAAATATTGTGGGGTTGGCCGAGTAGCTCGTCGCGAGTGTAGCCAGAGACTTTGCAAAAAGTGTCGTTGCAAAAAAGAATTGTGCCTTTCAAATCCGACGAAGAAACGATTTCCTCGTTGTGGGCAATGTTTACTTCGCGTCCGGTAACAGCGCCGTTGTTCCTCATGGTTATTTTCCTACTTAGTAACGGTTATGCAGTTTGATCCTGAGCTTCATAGGGGTAAGACATAAGCTCAATATGTTAGAGATTAGTCCAAAATATTTGTCTTGCAGTAGGTGTTGGTTTAAGCGCTGCGTAGCTCCGGCATCTCATCCGCGTGCTGCAGGTAAATCAGATTGTTAATAAATTGCTGGAGTTGTTGCGCGCGCTCGTGCGCCAAATCCACAAATTCAAGGCTGATTTGGGTATGGCGATGGGGGGAGCGCAATAGGCGGAAGCTGCGAACACGGGCGCTGCAGCGAATGGTCAGCTCATCGCTCAGGGTTAGTTCGCACAAGGGGAGTAAAGCACCGTGGCGAAGTTGTCCAAGAAGATTGCCGGGGATGCTGGCGCGCAGGCCTCCACTGGAAACATCCAAAACGCTGCCGTAGCTTATGTCTTGCCCGATAGGCCGAACTTTTACGCTCAAGCTTGGTTTATTACTGACGTTGGCACGATCAAGTTGGCGGCGGGGCACATAGCATGGCTGCTCGGGCAACATGATGGCTAAACCCGTAGCACCGTAACTGCTACCCCAAGCCAGGATTGGGGAGCTAAAACTTAATTGTTCGCCATTGCGGTGGTGACGGAGGGTAATACGATCACCTACTTCCAACACATGTTGGCTGGGAAAAAGATCATCTAACCACAAGAGACCGCGTTGGATATCGATTGCCAACACCAGAGTCTGGTAGGCCAGTGAGCTGCCTTCCACTTTCACTTCGATAATCTGGCGTTGGTTGAGCAGCTGCCACAGTGGCAAATATTGGTCTGGAACCAACTCTCTATTGGCTTTGGGAATATGCATTACCTTGGCCATGACACCGGCAGTAGTGGAGTTTGGAGCGATCACCGCAGGTTTTGTCTCCGCGGTTTTACCCGCCAATCTCTGCCACATAGAACGCAAACTTGCCATACATTTACCCTGCTAAAAATTCAAACTGCAAACCAATGCGCTTGCCTCTAATTAGCTAAGAGCAAAGCCTATGCCATGGGCAAGGTGGGCGAAATAAGGACAAAAAGCTTGGCCGATGGATGCTTTTTAGACAAGTTAAGTGCCGTTTGTAAACCTGGGTGGCAAAGCTTTTCCGCTCCCTGAAAATATCAGCGCAGCTATGGCCGTTTGTTTGCCGTTAGGTTCTGCCGCTGGTGTTACTTTGCTCGTCAATTCTGCTGGTGCCCAATGCGCAAAATCCGTACAATGCGCGCCTTTTCGGTGAATGCTGAAGCCCCTGTTTTTGTCAGAGTCCAAACCTATGAAAGAGCTACACGAACGCCAGGATCGTCTGGAATTCAACAAGTTGCAAAAGCGCCTGCGCCGCTTGGTAGGCACTGCGATTGTTGATTACAACATGATTGAAGATGGCGATAAGGTTATGGTTTGCCTTTCGGGTGGAAAAGACTCTTACACCATGTTGGATATTCTGTTGAGCTTGCAGAAAACCGCGCCCATCAGTTTTGAAATTGTTGCGGTCAATATGGATCAAAAACAACCTGGTTTTCCCGAACATGTATTGCCGGAATACCTGACTGCACTGGGCGTCCCCTTTCATATTATTGAAAAGGATACTTACAGTATCGTTAAAGAAATTATCCCCGAAGGCAAAACCACTTGCGGACTTTGTTCGCGTTTGCGTCGCGGTACTCTTTACAGTTTTGCCGACGAGATAGGGGCGACCAAAATTGCGTTGGGCCATCATCGCGACGACATTATCGAAACCCTATTCTTAAATATGTTTTACGGCGGCAAGCTCAAGGCAATGCCCCCGAAACTTTTGGCCGACAACAAACGCAACATTTTAATTCGGCCTTTGGCTTATTGCAGCGAAGCAGACATCATTGAGTTTGCTGAGTTGAAAGGCTTCCCGATTATTCCTTGTAATCTTTGCGGCTCTCAGGAGAATTTGCAGCGTCAGGTTATCAAAGACATGCTGCACACTTGGGAGAAGCAATATCCAGGTCGTACTGAAACTTTGTTTTCCGCAATTAAAAATGTAACGCCTTCGCAATTGGCTGATACCGCATTATTTAATTTCACTGATTTACGGGCGGATAAAAATTCACCTGTAGAAACAGAGTCTGATTCATGCGCAACTGTTGAAACTTTTACACCTAATAAGGGTATAGTTCAGTTTTTAGATGCGAGCGATATTCTCTAGATCATCCCTTCGTTTATCTGATAAATAGTGGGTAATAAGCCTTTATGACTTGTTACCTGATACCACTTCAATAGCCACTAAAAGAAACATAAGTTGATTGTTTTTTGCTCATGTTTTAAAGGGTACGCATTTTTTTATATCAAAATGCATCAAGGCCAGAAATAGATTTTAACTGTCATAAATTCCACGTAGACTGCCTCCCGCACAGCCAAGAGGCTGTGTTAGCTAAAGCTCCTTGTCGCCACATAGTCTTGTGGAAATTTAAAAGCCAATGGAATTTTAGTGGATAAAGGTTGTCTGAATTGAACGACATAACAAGAAGGAATGCCTGATGACATTACCCAGTTCTTTTACCCAATATTCATTAGCGAACCGTTTAGGTCAAGCTCTGGAGCTTGCCGTTTGCCACACACAGGCATTTGGTCGTGAATATGTTTTTGTTGCTCCGCTCGCCCAACATGCGTCCAGTCTTGTAGCAAAAAATGCAGAACATTTTGCCTTTCAATTGCGAGAGCGTTTTAATTTAGATGCGCGTCGTTTTGAAATGGTGGAATTGCGTGGTGATCCTATGAATCCGCAATTTTGGCGCTGGCGGTTTGAGTGGGTTGGTAACTCACCTTTATCACCAAAATGTGAATTGATAAGTTCGCACAGCCAACACAATCAAATGTTGACCTTATTGAATATTCACGGTGGCTTACAAGTGGCTACTGCGTAATACAGTCGCAGAAGAATTCAAAAATCCAGACACTAGTCTGGATTTTTTTTGCCAAAAATTTGTAGCAGCATTAATGCAAAAAAACTCAACACAACGACAGGTAAACTACCGAAGCGCATAAATGGTGTTGAGCCGTCTACTGCATAAATTTCGCTGCTTAAGGTAGTTTGTTCAAAGGCTTTGGTTTGCGCAGTGATATTACCTTTGCGATCAAAAATAGCGCTGGGGCCGTTGTTAGTGCTGTAGGCATAATAGTGTTGCGTTTCAAGCGCGCGCATTTGTGCCATTTGCATAAATTGGTGGCGGCCTAATGAATCGCCGAACCAACCCAAGTTGCTTACAGAAATCAGCAGTTGGGAATCTACAGCATTTTTTGCAATCAAATCAGGGAAAGCGACTTCATAACAGACTGACGGTGAAATCATTAAGTCGTCTACTTTTAACCCGTGTTGCTCTTCTGGCCCAAGGCTGATAACTGATGTAGGTAAATTAAAAAATTCGATAAGGTTGCGTAAAGCTTCAATGGGTACATATTCACCGAAAGGCACCAAGCGGCGTTTGTGATGAATGCCGATAGCTTTACCAAAAGTTGCGACAGAGTTGTAGTAAATATCCTTTTCTTGATCATCAAAAATAATTCCGGTAATCAAACCCGATTCGCTGTCAGATGCCTTTCGGTTAACTTCATTTAAAAAGGGTAGGGCATCGCTGTAAACACGAGTGATTGCCGCTTCCGGCCAAATAATAATTTTACGGCCCCACAAGGGTTCAGTTTTTTCGCGCAAAACATCCAAAGTGATATCGCGGAAATCAGTTTGCCATTTATCTTCCTGATCAATATTGGGTTGCACAATGGCAACGCTGGTTGGCTTGCTGGATACTTGAGTCCACTCAGCGTTTTGTAAGGCAAAACCTGCGCCCCAAATTCCAATAACTGCAACACCGCCCAAAACCAGGCTAAGAGATTTTTTTGGTTGGTAAATAAGCTGCGCGATAAATGCGGCAGTAAAAGCGCTGAGTAAACTTAACCCCATCACCCCAACAACAGGAGCCCAACCTGAAAGCCAATTAGTCAAATCACCGTAGCCGATAAACAACCAGGGAAAGCCTGTAAGCAACCAGGTGCGCAACCATTCACTGATTAACCAGCATGCGGGAAAAGCAATAAATAAACTTAAGGGATGACGGCTTAGCCAGCGACCAAATGCGTAGAACGGCAAGCTAAAAAATGCTGCCATAAAAAATACAAAAATAATCACGAGAAACGCGGCGAGTGGAGCAGGTGCGCCACCAAAACCGTTGATGCTGACATAAATCCACGAGACACCCACGGCATACATGCCCACACCAAACCACCAAGAGCGCCACCAAACGGTTTTTAATGATTGGTTGTTGATGAGCAACGCGAAAATGCTGAGTGCAAGAATGCCGAGTGGCCAGATATTGAAAGGTGCAAAACTGAATGGAACTAAACAGCCTGCTAGAAAAGCGATTAGAAATTGAATTCGGTTTGGTAATTCGAGAAGTCGTTGGATGAAGTTGGATGGGGTCATGTAGAAAATAAATCCTGGTGTTGCCGTCATGCCCGCAGGGCATCCAGTGACTTTGTTTTTTTGGAATATCAGTCGCTGGATCCCCTATGGGGATGACGACTCCCTAATTTAATTGGTTTATTGTTTTGTATTTTCCGGTTATCTCAAACTGCAGTAAAAACTTTATTAATGTTTTTGATTTGCTACAAGTTCAAGATAATTGGAGTTTATAAAACCGTCAAACGCAATAAATGGATTTGGCGGTTATCGGAATAGAGCACGCGGAATTGGAAATTTTCAATCACGGCGACTTCATTGCGCTTTGGGATATGCCCAAATTCTTGCATTAAAATTCCGCCAATGGTATCGAAATCTTCGTTGCTCAATTCGGCTTTGAAATGCTCATTAAATTCTTCGATAGGAGTGAGCGCTTTGATAATGAAATCACTGTCGCTCATACGTTTAATGTAATTATCGTTTTCTTCTTCGTCAGTTTCGTCTTCAATTTCGCCAACGATTTCTTCCAGAATATCTTCAATAGTTAGCAAGCCAGAAATACCGCCGTATTCGTCCATCACCAGCGCCATGTGGTAGCGGTTTTCGCGGAACTCACGCAACAACACATTTACGCGTTTACTTTCCGGCACAATATTGGCGGTGCGCAAAATACTTTCGAGATTAAAATTTTCTGTTCCATTTAAGGCGAGGGGCAACAAATCTTTGGCGAGCAAAATGCCTTTAATATCATCCAGCGTTTCGCCAATCACAGGAAAGCGCGAGTGGCCCGATTCAATCACTTGCGGTAGAAAATCCTGTGGGGAATCATCAAGGCGAATGGCAGTAATTTGCGAGCGGGGCACCATGATTTCGCGCGCTTGCAGCGAGGAAACATCCAGCGCACCTTCGATGATGCTAAGTGCATCCTGGTCGAGCAGTTTGTTATCAGCCGCATCTTTAATGATTTCTAAAAGCTCGTCGCGCGAGCGCGGTTCATCACTGAATGCGTGCAGCAATTTATCCAGCCAGGATTTTTCATGTTTTTCTGTGTGGCTGCTGTAGTCTTCCGACATTTTGGTTCTACCTGATTTAAAAATGTGTTCGTGGAGCAATGATCACTTATTAGAAAATAAAGCTTAACTTTCGATTGTTTCAGTATAAGGCGCGGGAAATTTCAATTGGGTAATCAAACGTGTTTCCAGCGCTTCCATTACATCCGCTTCATCGTCTTCAATATGGTCGTAACCGAGCAAATGCAAGGTGCCGTGCACCAGCATGTGCGCCCAATGTGCGTCCAGGGTTTTGCCTTGCTCTTGCGCTTCGCGTTCAACCACGGGTGCGCACACCACCAAATCACCCAGCAAGGGTACGCCCACTTCGTCGGGAATATCAGCAGGAAACGAAAGCACATTGGTAGGTTTGTCTTTTTCGCGGTATTGAAAATTAAGTTCCTGGCTTTCTTGTTCGTCCACAATATAAACGCTTACTTCGGCTTCATTGAGTTCGTCGCTTTGCAAAGCGGCACTGATCCAAAGTTCAATTTTTTCAATGCTGGGAATTTTTGTGCTGGAGCTATTCACTTCAACATCAATTCGGTACGACATGATTAGCTCGCCTGATTATTATTTGGATTGGATTTTTCGAAGGCTTCATATGCTTCAACAATGCGCTGCACAATAGGGTGGCGCACCACATCTTTGGATGTGAAATGGGTAAAGCTGATGCCGGGAATATTATCCAAAACTTCAATAGCATGACGCAGGCCAGATGCTTGTCCGCGCGGTAAATCGATTTGGGTTGGGTCGCCAGTAATAATCGCTGTAGTACCAAAACCGATGCGCGTTAAAAACATTTTCATTTGTTCGCGCGTAGTGTTCTGGCTTTCATCCAAAATCACAAAAGAATTATTGAGTGTGCGGCCACGCATAAACGCGAGTGGAGCAACTTCAATAACGCCGCGCTCCATTAATTTTCCAACCGTATCAAAGCCCAACATTTCGAATAGAGCGTCGTATAAGGGGCGTAAATAAGGGTCGACTTTCTGCGCGAGATCACCCGGCAAAAAACCTAACTTTTCACCGGCTTCTACTGCCGGGCGCACCAGCAAAATGCGTTCGATTTGGTCTTTCAACAGTGCTTCAACCGCACAGGCAACCGCGAGGTAAGTTTTGCCAGTACCGGCCGGGCCAATACCGAAATTAATATCGTTACTTTGCACTGCGCGCACATAATTCAGCTGATTGCCGCCACGCGGTTTAATCGTACATTTTTTAGTGCGGATCAGGGTTACGCCGTTAGATTCAGTTGCATCAAGCTCAAGTTCACGAGCGTTTTCAAACGGGGTGTTCAATTTTTCCATAAGGGCTTCAATACCGGAGGTTTGCAGGGCGAGATGAATTTCGTCGGGCGTTAATTCTGTAGATGCCGTTTCGGCATAGAGATGGCGTAAAAGTTCAGCCGCTGTGCTGGCAGGCGTGGAGGCGCCGAGCAGGACAAATTCGTTGCCGCGGTTACGGATTTCAATTCCAAAGTGCTTTTCAATCTGGTGCAGGTGTTGACCAAGAAGGCCACAGAGATTGGCAAGGCGACGGCTGTCATTAGGTTCCAGCGTTAACTGGACGGGTTTGGCAGTAGTCTCGTTAGGGCTACCCTGTCCAGAGCTGCTTATGGGGCTGTTCAAAGTGTTCGATAAACTCGTGTGGCTGGGATAAACCAAGACTAAACCATAACGCCGAGCGGATAAAGCAAAAAAATGGTAATGCGAGCGTGAATGGCAGCTAAACAGGCGCTTGGCTGCCGACTTTTCATTTATTTACTTAATCCAGTCCTCATCCAACTCAGAGGCAATCAATACCCCGCGCAGGGAGTTAGTCAGCGCTTCTTCAATCACTATATCGGCAAACTTACCAATCAGGTCAGTGTTGTCGGCACGGAAGTTAACGACGCGATTATTTTCGGTACGCCCTGAAAGTTGGCCAGGATCTTTCTTCGAGTAGCCAGTTACCAGAATACGCTCGGTATTACCTACCATGCGGCGGCTAATAGCCATGGCCTGCTGAATCAAGCGATCTTGCAGGATCTTTAAACGCATTTTCTTGGTTTCTTCATCAGTGTCGTCGGGTAAATCCGCCGCTGGCGTGCCTGGGCGTGGGCTGTAGACGAAACTGTAGGATGTATCGAAATCCATCTCCTGGATCAACTTCATAGTTGCTTCAAAATCAGCCTCTGTTTCACCAGGGAAGCCGATGATAAAGTCAGATGAGAAGCTGATGTTAGGACGGTTTTTCTTGATTTTGCGCAGCTTGGATTTGTATTCCAAGACTGTGTGGCCGCGTTTCATGGCCATCAAAATACGGTCAGATCCGCTTTGAACCGGCAGGTGAAGATGGCTTACAAGTTCGGGCACGTCGTTGTAAACATCAATCAAGGCATCAGTAAACTCAACAGGATGCGAGGTAGTGAAGCGGATGCGGTCGATACCATCAATAGCGGCTACGCAGGTGATCAGTTCCGCCAAATCCATTACCGTACCATCGCCATTATCACCGCGGAAGGCGTTTACGTTTTGGCCGAGCAGATTAACTTCGCGTACGCCTTGTTTGGCAAGGTGGGCGATTTCAGTGAGTACGTCAGCAACGGGGCGGCTAACTTCTTCGCCGCGTGTATAAGGCACAACGCAGAAAGTACAGTATTTGGAGCAGCCTTCCATAATCGACACGAAAGCGCTTACGCCATCTGCGTCAGGCTGCGGTAAGCGATCAAATTTTTCCACCTCAGGAAAGCTGATATCCACCACGACCGCACCGTTAGCACGTTTGGTTTCCATCATCTCTGGCAGGCGGTGCAAGGTTTGCGGGCCGAAAATTAAATCCACGTGCGGGGCGCGCTTGGCAATAGCTTCGCCTTCCTGACTTGCCACGCAGCCGCCAACGCCAATGACCAGTTCCGGATTTTTCTTCTTGAGCGTTTTCCAGCGGCCAAGCTCGTGGAACAAGCGCTCTTGCGCCTTTTCACGAATAGAACAGGTGTTGATCAGGATTACGTCTGCATCTTCCGGATCTTCGGTGGCCACCATGTTGTGGGATTCGCCCAGCAAATCACGCATGCGCGACGAATCGTACTCGTTCATCTGGCAACCGTGAGTTTTGATATAAAGCTTTTTGGTGGGTTTTTCGATGGTGGTGGACATGAAACGCGCCTGCTTAAAAACTATACAAAAAAGAGGCGCGCATTATAGGGCACTTGGCTCGGGAAGCCTATAGATTCAACTCGCTTTAATGATGTTCCACTTTGCCCATACGGGCCAGAACGTGGTTTGCCATTCCTTCTGCAAGTTGCTTTTCGCTGAGGAAGATTTTACCTATTTGCTCCTTCTCCCAGAGTTTCGCCTCTTCCTCGTTATGGGTGCGAATAATGGTTTCGATGTTGGGATTAAGTTTGCGCGCAATTTCAATCATATTGCGCACGTGAAATGTATTTGACGTTGCCGCAACTAACAAGCTCGCGTGGGTGATGTGAGCCTGGATAAGCACATCGGCATCGGCGGCATCACCACAAACGGCAGGAATATTTTCGGCACGCAATCTTTCGACAATCTCCCGATTGGTCTCGACAACCACGAATGGAATCTTGCTCTCGGTGAGGGTTTGGGCAATTCGCTTGCCGACTCGTCCGTAACCGACCAGGACCACCTGACCTGAAAGATAGGATTCATGGGTGGTGTCGGGTAATACCGCTAGTGGATCGGTGCGTGAGGCGAGTGTGCGAGCGAGTTCGGAATGTTTGCCAATCCATTTTTGCAGGGGGTTGATGGCACCGAAAAGTAGCGAGTTGAGTGCAATCGACGCCAGGGCTCCCGCCAAAATCAAGTTTTGGGTTTTGGTGTCCATCAAGCCCAAATCAATGCTCAGTCCCGCGAGAATAAAGGAGAACTCACCAATTTGGGCAAGGCTGGCCCCCACCACCAGAGCGGTATTCAAGGGGTAGCGGAAGGCTAATACCAGGGCAACTGCTACGAGGGTTTTGCCGAACATGATGATGCCGATAACCGCTAGTACCTTGAGCGGCTCCTCCACCAGAATATGCGGATCGAACAGCATGCCAACGGATACGAAAAACAATACGGCAAAGGCATCGCGCAGGGGTAGGGAATCCTCGGCCGCTCGGTGGCTAAACTCGGATTCGCGCAACATCATGCCTGCGAAAAACGCACCCAGGGCGAAGGAAACGTCAAACAACATAGCCGAACCATAGGCAACGCCTACTGCGGTAGCTATAACGCACAGACTGAAGAGTTCGCGCGAACCTGTACCAGCCACTGCCCATAGTAATTTGGGTAGCAGCCGCTTGCCGACGATTAACATAAAGGCGATGAATGCTGCGACCTTACCGAAAGTAATCGCGAGGGTTACACCTAAACTGTGTTCGCTGGTGTGATGTAGGTCTGCGGCGCTCTGTCCCCCTAAAAGCCCGGCTAGAGGAGGCAAAAGTACTAGTACCAACACCATAACCAGATCTTCAACTACCAGCCAACCCACGGCGATACGCCCGTTAATGCTGTCCAGAACACCGCGCGCTTCCAGGGCTTTCAGGAGCACCACGGTGCTGGCGACCGAAAGTGCCAGGCCGAAGACCAGCGCTTCGCCAAAGGTTAAATCCCAGAAAATACCGGCAACAGCACCCATGAGGGTGGCTAACAAAATTTGTGCGAGTGCGCCAGGAATGGCGATGCGTTTTACAGACAGGAGATCGGCAACAGAAAAGTGAAGCCCCACGCCAAACATTAACAACATGACGCCAATTTCGGCTAACTGACTGGCGAGCCCGACATCCGCCACAAAACCGGGCGTCGTGGGAGCGGCGATTATGCCTGCGACTAAATAGCCCACCAAGGGGGGCATACGCAGGCGGGCTGCAAGAAAACCCAGGATCATGGCCAAGCCCAGACCCGCGGCTATGGTAGTAATCAGACTGATGTTGTGCGGCATTTTCAACCCATTCTGTTCGCTGTAGTCAGCGCACTATAGGGGGCAAAAATGACGGGACGCAATCTTTTATATCACTAAAAACATTTTTTAACTTTTTATCGCCTGCTAAAAACTGGAACGATGCAGTCAGGTTTCGGCAGAAAATTGCAGTTCTTTTGCCAGTTCGACCAGAAGATTCTGTCCGGTAAAGGGGCAAGTAAATTCCAACCGATAAGCCAATAATTGCAAACCGCATTTTGCTTTGGTGCCGTACAATTTATCGCCGATGATCGGGTGACCTATATTGGCCAAGTGGCGGCGGATTTGATGTTTGCGACCGGTTTCAATATGCACATCTAGCAATGTGCCCTTAGCGGTTAGGCCGATTTTTTTGATGTGGGTAATGGCGGATTTGCCGTCTAATTCATAGGTGAGTGTCATGCCTTGCGCAGGTAGTTCGCAGTCATCCACCACCCAGGCTTGATAATATTTCTTGATGTCGCGGCCCTGAAAAAGCACCGATAATTTTCCAGCGCTTTGACTGTCGTGAGCGATAATCATAAGACCGGCTGCATCTGCATCCAAACGATGCACTAAAAAACAATCGCGTTTGCTTTTGCCGATTTGATAATCGCCATTCACTTCAACCCAACGTAAAATGCTACAGTGATCGCCCCATTGGGACCCTTGTGCAAGCATACCTGCAGGTTTGTACCAGATGCTGTAATGTTTGGCATCGTGAATTAACGTGGCGTTTTCAGGTTTGCGCGCAAGCACTTGTTCGTCATAAAAGAATTGAATGACTGAACCTTTAAGCAACACTTTAGTGGCGCGGCGCAACCGCAAGGTTTTGCCTTTTAGCGTCCACCAAACTGCGCCTTTATTCATTGCATCTTTAATGCGTTGCTTGGAAAGGCCAGTTCCCTCCGCTAATAAATCCAACGCAGTTTGCTCGGGTTTGGTTACGGTGAATTCGTATTTTTGCGGTATTTCGAAGGCGCTGTCGGTCATTGAAAATATCAGTCAGTAATTAACATCAAGTGAGAAAAATTGTGGCAGAAAAGCCAACCATTCATAAGTTAAACCTTACCTTGTCCAATATGGATAGCAATGTCTATGGTGATTACAATCTAACCATCGCATTGCATCCGTCAGAAACCATTGAACGTATGATGGTGCGTATTCTAGCCTTTTGTTATCGCGCTGCGGAAAATTTAACCTTTACTCGCGGTTTGTCCGCAACGGAAGAGCCTGAATTGTGGCTAAAACACGACAACGGCACCATTTTAGAGTGGATAGAAGTTGGGCAGCCAGCACCAGATCGGCTTAAAAAAGGCTGCAGCCAATCAGTTGCTGTTAAAGTTTTTAGTTATGGACGTGGCCTTGAAGTGTGGTGGAAAACTAACGCAGCGGCGATTAAGTCTTTACCCAAAGTTACCATTAATTATTTTGATGCCGACGAACTACAAGCTCTATGTGCGCTCGCCGATAAAACCATGAGTTTGACGGTGACGATTACAGAAAATATCGCTTACGTTGCTAATGCCACCGATAATGTTGCCGTGACCTTGCATGAGATGGATGCACTCTAATGAACGTTGTTGAAATTAATTTGGAAAATGCCCAACAGTATTTGATTGAAGAATCATTTGCTCGTCCTGTGTTAATTGATTTTTGGGCAGATTGGTGCGCACCTTGTAAAAGTTTAATGCCGATTTTGGAAAAGCTCGCTAATGAATATGCGGGTGCGTTTTTATTGGCAAAGGTAAATGCTGATGAAATGAATATGATTTCATCGCAATTTGGTGTGCGCAGTTTGCCAACGGTTATGTTGATGAAAGATGGCCAGCCCATTGATGGTTTTGCCGGCGCATTGCCCGAAAAGCAGGTGCGTGAGTTGCTTGAAAAACATTTGCCAAAGCCTTGGGAAAAGTTTGTCAATGAGGCGCAGGCGTTCATCATGAGCGGAGATTTTAATTCGGCTTTGCCGCTATTGCGCCAAGCATACGAAGACTCTCAACAAGACGCTGCGATAGCTTGTCTGCTAGCGCAATGCCATTTGGAATTAAACCGTCTTGACAATGCAGAAGCGATTTTGGCTTCAGTAAAAATGGCGGATCAGGATGCACATTACGAACAATTAAAAGCGCAAATAGAATTAAAAAAGCAAGCTGCTAAAACACCTGAGCTGGTGGCGCTTGAGGCCGCTCATGCGAATGAGCCAAACAACTTACAGATTGCTTATGAATTAGCCATTCAATATCACGCTGAAGCAACACATCGCCCGGCGCTGGAGTTATTGATAGAAATCCTGCGCAAAGAGCGGAATTTTGGCGAAGGTGCTGCGAAAAAGACATTTATGGATATATTGGCGGCTTTAGGCAAGGGCGATCCGCTCGCCATTGAGTTTCAACGCAAATTATTTACGTTGCTTTACTAGTTTTCGCAGGGCGATAAATAGTTAAGTGTATTAAACCTCGGTAAACTACCACTTTGTTGGATGCGCGATTGGTTTGGACCTATTCCGCTCCATTAGGGCCTGGATAAACTGCTTCCAGAGTCTCATTAGTTTTTTGAGGGTTAAATGAAGTTATTCTGCCAATTAATTGTGCTTTTGGCCTTAGGTTGCCTGCTGTCAGCATGCGACTCTCGCAAAAGTGCAGTTAACTCCAGCGAGTTGCCCGCATTTGTTGCACAAAAAGGTAACGTATATACCATTACTCAGGGGCAAACTCGTCTTGATATCAACGCCGGCATTGGGGGACGAATCAGTTCCTTAAAAGTGGACGGTGTAGAGATGCTGCTAACTGCAGATAAAGCGGGCAACACCATTTGGGGCAGCACTTTTTGGTCTAGTCCACAAAGTGAATGGAGTTGGCCACCTATAGATGTGCTCGATGCCGCTCCTTATAGTCTCAGCGTAGTTGATGATCGCATTGTATTTACCAGCAAAACAGATCCTGGCACGGGATACCAGTTTATTAAAAGCTACGGCATAAACGCTGAAAAAAAATGCATCAGTATTATCTATTCCATTTATAACAAATCCAATGTTGAAAAAAATGTGGCGGGTTGGGAAGTTACTCGTTTTCGTCCCACAGGCATGACTTTCTTTCCGCAAGGTAACACTGAAAGTAATAGTGGAATTTTTTATCCCCTGGTGGTTGAACATATGGGAGATATAACCTGGGCAAATTATCGCCCTGAACATATTTTGCAAAATCATCACAAACTGATGACAGATGGCAAAGAAGGTTGGGTTGCTTATGCCAATGCAGGAAAAATTTTAGTTAAAGAATTTGCCGATGTTCCGGTTGAATTAATTGTGGCTGGTGAAGGCGAGATAGAATTGTTCGCCAACGTTGAAAAAACCTTTTGGGAAGTAGACCAGCAAGGTGTGATGACTAAATTAGCGCCCGGCGAACATTTGGATTGGGAAGTAAGATGGCATACACGCAGCTTGCCCGCATCTGTACCCGCAACATTAGGTAGCGAAGAATTGGTTAATTTTGTGCGTGGAGTTTTAAACGGCACGCATTAAGCAAATAAAATCTAATCGATAGTAATAAAACAAAAAAGCCGTACTCAAGTACGGCTTTTTTGTTTGTAAATCTTCATTTGCATCTTCGAAATTTCTTGAATAGAAAATGAAGAGGTAGAGCTAGCGACGATTCTTGCGCGTTTTTAAGCGTCGAATGCGATCAGCTTCTTCTTTTTCTTTGGCCTTAATTTCGTCTGCAATTTTTGCGTCAATGACTTCTTGTGTTGTTATCTCCGGTGTTTCGAAGGTGATTCTACCCAACAAGCCGGTGCGTATTTCATTGATTAAGAGTGAAGATACTTTTTGGATATCCACACCGCCACCTTTACTGGTGCAGCCACGTTTAACACCAATGGCTTCGAGCAATTCAATATCGCTTTCCGGCAGCGATTCTAATTTGTAGCGCTCTTTTAATGATTCGGGGTAGGCCTTTAATAGATATTCGGCTGCGTAGAGTGCAATATCGGCATAATCAAAAACTGTATCTTTAATCGCTCCAGTAATTGCTAAACGATAGCCGCAGGAGGGCGGTGTTAATTTCGGCCACAAAAATCCGGGCGTATCGGTTAGCAAAAATCCATTGTCCAATTTAATTTTTTGTTGCGATTTGGTGATGCCCGCCTCATTGCCGGTTTTTGCTACCACGCGACCAACCAGTGTATTGATCAGCGTGGATTTACCCACATTGGGAATTCCCATAATCATGGCGCGGGCAGGGTGGATAGAAGCATTTTTTTCTGGTGCGAGCGATTCGCACATTTGCAGCAGTTGACGAATTTGCTCGGGGTTTTGCTGGCTTACGGGCAGGGCTTTTACGCCCTGGGTTTTCTCTAATTCCGCAATCCACAGTTCGGTAATTGCAGGGTCGGCCAAATCAGCTTTGTTTAATAATTTAATGCACGGCGTTGTGCCGCGCAAAGCAGGCACCAAAGGGTTTTCGCTGGAAAAGGGCACGCGTGCATCCAGCATTTCGATAATGACATCCACATGGGGCATAACTTCCGCAATTTCTTTGCGGGCTTTGTGCATGTGGCCTGGGAACCAATTGATGACTGACATAAATTCTCTGTGATAAATGTTTGTTGCTGCAGTAATTACTAAAATAACTTTCGAAGTTCATCGTCATCCCCGCTACGCGAGGATGACGACTCCCATTTTTAATGCGGTGCAGTATGTTTAAGTAATAAATTAAATCTGACTAACTTTTTCCGCTGGATCAAAGTGATGCAAAATCAAATAACCTTGTGGCAGTGTTTCATCTTCATAAGCGGCAATGGAAATGGGTGAAATTGTTTTTGCATATTCAACGTGCGAATAAAGTGCTGCTTGTAAATCCTGCCAGAGCTTTTTTGGGAATTCGGTAAAAAAAGTGTAGGTTAGGTAAGTTTTGCCTTTCTCGCTAAACTCATCGATTTCAGGTGCGCGGCCTACCGCGCGCACCTGCGTTAAAAACGCGGTGCGATCAAAATCGGCTAAAAATTCTGGCTGGATTTGGATGCTGATGGATTGCATGATAAGACTCAAGCTAATCGCTCCGGGAGTGTTGGGAAAAGTAAAACCCGCCCGAGTCGATGTTGGAAAAAATAAATTTCGGCTATTCTAGCGCAACTCCTTTAGTTCTACTCGTTTCATTTCCTGGTTGATCCCGTGTCTCCACTATTTCGCCCCCTTGCGCTTGGTATCTACACCTTATTCCTGCTCGCCGGTGTTGTCTGCGCCCTAGTCTTGCCGACGCTCAGCTTGTTTCTGGCTAAAGAAATTGGCGTTCGTCCGTTTCTGGTAGGTGTGCCTTTTGCGGGTATTGCATTGACCAGTATGTTGTACAACCAGGTGATTGGTGGATGGTCGGATAAGTTATCTGATCGCCGCCCGCTTATTGCTGGTTTCTGTTTGGTTGGGGCAGTGGTGTGTGCTTTGCTCGCTTATTCGCGCAATTACTGGATTGTGGCGAGTGTGGTGATTCTGCTATTGAGCTTGGCGCTGGTGTCTTTCTCCCAAATGCTGGCTTACAGCCTGGATTACGCCGAGCGCAATGTTCCGGCTGAACGCGTTCCCCTGTTTAACGCCATAGTGCGTGCACAAATTGCTATTGCCTGGGTTGCCGGGCCGCCAGCAGGCTTCTTGCTGGCAAGCTATTTCGGCTTTACCACCATGTACCTGATTGCGGCGGGGATGTTTGTCTTTATCGGGGTGATGACCTTAAGGCTCTTGCCACATTTGGATTCCCATCCCCATCACCTGGACCATATTGAGAAGGCAGATGTCTTGCCCCTGACTACAGGGCAAAAGCGCGCTTTGCTTCTAAGCGTTATCGGCTTTTCGCTCATGTGGGGCGCCAATAATGCTTATCTCATCAGCTTGCCGCTGCATTTGAAGGACGGTTTGGGAATAGGTACTGAATATGTCGGTTGGATCATGGGCACCTGCGCGGGGCTGGAGATTCCGTTCATGTTGTTAGCCGGGCATTATGCGGCGCGTGTGAATATCATGAACCTGGTGAAGCTAGCAGGCTTGGCGGCCTTGGTTCTTTACATGGGCGTATATTTCGCCAGCGCGCTTTGGCAATTCTTCGCGTTGCAGATATTTAACGCCATGTTTATAGGTATTTTGGCTGGCTTAGGGGTATCAGTGATTCAGGATTTGATGCCGGGGCGTTCGGGTGCAGCATCGGCGCTCTATACCAATACCTCGCATATGGGTAATCTAATCAGCAGTTTGTTGGTGGCCGTGGTGGCGGATGTTTATGGCTATCACCAAGTGTTTGTGGTGAATTTGTTGATCATCGCGCTGGCAATTTTGGCGTTTGGGCGAGTCCGAGTAAAAAACGAAGGGAAGCTTTAAAAATGTTTGCGAGGCAGACAGCGCAAGGAAAAAACACACGAAAGAGCGGAGTTTATATTCAATAAATGAGCATTTTGAGTGTGATTTTGACGCCGTGCAGTCAACGCAGGTAATTTTTAGAGGTTCCCTAGAGCAAAGCGGGGTGAGGTGTTATACTGCGCGCCCTCGGCGAGAGGCGCTCTTCAATGTGCAGCCTGCGGCCACGCTCTTTCACAATCCACTCCCTCTTATCTGGTGCTCTATGGAACCCATGTTAACTATTGCCTTGCGCGCAGGCCGCAAAGCAGCTGAATTGATTGAACGTGCATTCGAACGTGTTGATTTAATCCCGGTTGAAGCAAAGAGCCGCAACGACTACGTGACCGAAGTCGACAAGGCCGCTGAAAAAGAAATTATTTATCATCTCCGTAAGGCCTACCCAGACCACAGTTTCCGTGGCGAAGAGGGTGGATTCCAGGAAGGCAAAAACTCCGATTACGAGTGGATTATTGATCCGCTTGATGGCACAACCAACTTCATCCACGGTTTGCCGCATTTCTCTATTTCCATCGCATGCAAATACAAAGGACAGCTTGAGCACGCCGTTGTTATTGATCCTATCAAGCGCGAAGAATTTACCGCGAGCCGTGGCCGTGGCGCCATGTTGAATGATCGCCGTATTCGCGTTTCTCCAAGACGTGGTTTTGAAGGCGCATTGATTGGCACCGGCATTCCGTTCAGCGGTTATGCCTTGGAACACATTGGCCCTTATTTGGAAACTGTAAAAGAAATTGCTGGTGAAACTTCTGGTATTCGCCGTTGCGGTTCTGCTGCATTGGATTTAGCTTATGTGGCTGCTGGCCGCTTTGATGCCTTCTGGGAAATGAATTTAAACCAGTGGGATATTGCAGCAGGTATTTTGTTGGTGACTGAAGCTGGCGGTTTGGTGAGTGATTTTAATGGCGGTGCAGATTATTTAGAGTCTGGCCATATTGTTTGCGGTTCACCGAAAGTGTTTAAACCTGTATTGCAGATTGTTCAGAAAAACTTGGGTTATTTGAAATAAGTTTTTTCAAATAGCTACACAAAAAAAACGAGGCACAAAGCCTCGTTTTTTTTGATTCATATTTGTAATTATCACCCCAAAAAAATCCTGTTCAAAGTCTCAATCAACCGATTCATATCAACCGGTTTGGTGAGATATTCAAAAAATCCTGATTTAATTCCGCGTTCAATATCATAGGGCATGGCGTTTGCCGATAAGCCCACCACTGGAATATGTTTTGTCATAGAATCATTTTTTAAAACGGTTAGCGCTTCAAAACCATCCATTCCCGGTAAATTAATATCAAGAATAATTAAATCAGGCTGACTGCTGCGAGCTTTGTAAATCCCGATAAACGGTTCTTCTGCTACATCCAAACTTAAACAGCTATGGCGCTCAAAAAATTGTTGCATCAAACGTATGTTGGTAGGGTTGTCTTCAATATACAAAACATGTTTGTGGTTTGCGAATGCAAGTTGCGTTGGTGCGTAATCTACAGATTTAATAATTTCAGTTTGTTGTTGGTTCCATTCGCTGGCGAGCGGTAAATCAATCCAGAATTCGGTGCCTACACCTTCGCTGCTTTGAAAGTCCAGGCGGCCGTTCATCATCTCTACCAATTGCTTGGTGATTACCAAACCTACGCCTGAACCTTCAATTTTGCTGAATTCTGCATTGAGACGATTGAATGGTTGGAAAACCTCTGCCTGGCGATTCGCGGGTATGCCTTTACCGTTGTCGCGTACGCACAACCGCAAGGTTTTGCTGTCGAGCAGCTGCAATTTGACTTCAACTTCTCCACCCATGTTGTTGTACTTAATGGCATTGCTAAGTAGGTTGATCAGCGCTTGTTTGTAGCGTACGTTATCGGCAACAACGTAATGGCCATCGAAACTCTGGGTGGTGGAATAAAGGCGTATTCCGCGAGCATCTGCTTGCGGTTGCACTAATGTGAAAGCTTCGTTGATGATGCGCGAAACTAGCACGGGTTCGAGCGATACGGTCATTTTTCCCGATTCAATTTTTGCGAGATCGAGTACGTCATTAATCAACTGCAACAAGTGATCGCCCGCTTTGCGAATTTCGCGCATGTTGGTCATTTGTTGTTGGGTTAAATTTAAATCGTATTCAAATAATTGCGCGTAACCCAAAATTGCATTCAAGGGTGTGCGTAACTCGTGACTCATGCTTGAAAGAAATTCTGATTTAGCCTGATTCGCTTTTTCTGCAGCGACTTTTGCTTGAATAACTTTTTCTTCTGCGAGTTTAATTTGTGTCATGTCCATATTGGCGCCGGACATGCGAACAGGTTTGCCCTCTGCATTAAAACTTGCGCGACCTCGTCCGCGTACCCAATGCAGTGCTTTGTCTTTACCGATTAAACGGTACTCAAGATCAAACGGACCTTTGCCTGCCAAATGATCTGCAAGCGCTTGGTCGAACTTGGCCAGGTCTTGTGGGTGAATATGTTTACGCCATACCACTATTTTATCTTCGCCCTGGGTAATTTCATCGTCATTGGCATCAAAGCCAATTAATTCCCAACAGCGACTGGAAAAGTGGAAGCCGCCTTTTTGGGCGTACCATTCCCAAATTCCGTCGTTGGATGATTGGATGATGCGCTCCTGGCGTGCTTCAGATTCGCGCAAGGCCTCTTCTGCCTGTTTCAATGCAGTTACGTCAAAACTTACGCCCGACATAATGATGACGCGGCCTTGTTCATCGCGAATAGAATCCGCGCGAACCTGTGTCCAAATATATTCGCCGTTTTTCATGCGCACGCGATAAAAACTGCTGAAAGGTTTCCCTGTGCGAAAATGTTCGTGCATGCTATCCGTGCTGGCTTGGTGATCATCGGGATGGATGTACATCCAAATATTGTTGGCATTATTGATGTGCACCTCGTCCTCAGGTGTATAGCCCATACGCTCCCAAAAACCACCAGACCAATCGATACGTTGGGTTACCAAATTCCACTCCCAGAATCCATATCCACTTCCACTGAAAATACGTTGGAAGCGTGCAACCGTTTCTCGCAGTACGTGAATATCAGTGCAGTCTGATAGATCAGCGCGAATTTGGATGTCGGGGTTATTCATAGATTTTCACAGGTTGAGAGTGGATTCTGATGTTATGGTTTGGTTTTATGTGCAAGGAAGATAAACCAGCCGCATGACAATTGCAAAATTAAACCGGCGCTAACTAAAACTACTTCCCCTAAAACAAAAAAACAGCGCAAGGCGCTGTTTTTTTATGACGAGAAACTTGGCAATTATTACGGAGCCATATCTGCTTCGCTGCCGTCACCTTCTTTGGCGCGGGGCATTAAGTCTTCTTTGCCAATACCCAGTGCTACCGTAGCGTTTGCGGCAATGTAGATAGAAGAGTAGGTGCCGAATACTACGCCGATCATCATGGCCTTGGAGAAACCTACCAGAATTTCGCCACCGAAGAAGAACAATACGGTCATCACCAGGAACACGGTGACGTGCGTCATAATCGAACGACCCAAGGTTTGGGTCATGGATATGTTCACGATTTCAATTGGATCTATTTTGCGCAGCTTACGGAAATTTTCGCGGATACGGTCAAAGATAACGATGGTGTCGTTAATGGAGTAACCAATCAGCGCAATAATTGCTGCGAGTACAGTTAAATCAAAATCCCATTGGAAGAAGGAGAAGCAACCCAAGGTCACTAGTGTTACGTGAACCAATGAAACAATCGCGCCTACTGAAAACTTCCATTGGAACTGAATGGCAACGTATAAAAATACCAACGCGAATGCGCAAATAATACCGAGGCCACCATTATTCATTAACTCCTCACCAACCTGTGAACCTACGGTTTCACTGCTCAGGATTTTAATTTTTGAATCTGTAGCTTCTTCAATCTTAGCTTTCAAATAATTGCTGTAAACCGCACTAAGAGGGTTGGCGACAATAACAGAAACACTGTTATCTTTTTCGGTGTTGTAAATCACTTTGCCGAAACGTTCAGGGGTGAAAATGTTAGATGCTGACAATTGTGCTTCGGTTGCATTCACAACCACGATTGTCTCTGCATAACCTTCAACATCGCGCGGCGGGTTACCCACATTTTTAATTTCTGCACCGTTACCGAGTTTGGTAATTTCAGTAGCAATGAGATCGCGACCTTTAGTTTTTAATTCATCTTTGGTGCGAACCATAATGTCGTTGCTTTCGCCGAACACAATTGCAACCGGGCTACGCAGATGTTCTTCTTCCAACACTTTGTGGATTTTTGGAATATCTGCAGGTTTATTCAGCAATAACTCAAGCTGCGATCCACCGGTAAAGTCCAAACCAAAATTAAAGCCGTGGAAGCCAATGGAGAATACGGCAATCAGGGTGAGGATAATAGAGAAACCAGAAGTATATTTCCGGATTCCCATAAAGTTAATTGTTTTTAATTCGTAAGCCATTATTGTGCGCTCCCCTTAAACTGAAACGTGTTGTAAGTTTTTGCGTTTACCGTAGAACAAGTTAGCCAATGCACGGCTAATCATGATTGAGGTAAACATGGAGGTCACAAGGCCAATACACAGCGTGATGGCAAAACCTTTTACTGCACCTGTACCTATCGCAAACAAAATTACACCCATAATAAAGGTGGTGACGTTAGCATCGAGAATGGTGATAAACGCGCGCTCATAACCAATATGTATAGCTTGTTGCGGAGACACGCCATTTTTGAGTTCTTCGCGAATCCGCGAATAAATCAGTACGTTGGCGTCTACTGCGATACCCAATGTTAAAACGATACCGGCAATACCAGGCAAGGTAAGCGTTGCACCAAACAGCGATAAAATGGTGAGCAACATAAACAGGTTAACGGTCAAAGCTACGTTTGCGAATAAACCAAACACGCGATAAACCGCGAGCATAAACAGAGAAACTACTGCCAAGCCCCACAAGCAAGATGTAACACCTTTCTTAATGTTTTCTTTACCGAGTGATGGACCAATAGTGCGTTCTTCTACGAAGTGCATAGGCGCTGCGAGCGCACCAGCGCGCAAAAGCAACGCAAGTTCAGAGGCTTCGCCCGGTGCATCCAAACCGGTAATACGGAATGAATAACCCAAAGCAGATTGCACTGTAGCCAGGCTGATAATTTTACGTTCAATGTATTGCGTATTTTTCTCAATTTGCTCACCTTTTTCGTTGGTCACAAATTCAGTGTGGTTTTTGTATTCGATAAACAAAATGCCCATTTTGCGACCAATGGCATTTTTGGTTGCATGGTTCATTTTTACGCCGCCCACGCTGTCGAGCGTAATGTTTACTTGCTGGCCGCTGGTTTCAGGATCATAGCCACTGCGTGCATCAGAAACCTGGTCGCCGGTAACGATGATTTGTTTTTCCAACCAAGCGGCGCCGCGACGACGCTGCTCGTTTTCATTGCGCCAGTTAAATTGTTCTTTGCTGGAAATCATTGCGTCGGGCAAGGCTTCCATGTGGAATTCAAGGTTTGCTGTTTTACCGATTACACGTTTTGCTTCAGCAGGATCTTGTACGCCGGCAAGCTCAACAATAATGCGGTTGCGACCTTGCTTTTGAACAATAGGTTCAGATACGCCCAATTCATTTACGCGGTTACGCAAAGTCTGTAAGTTCTGGCTGATCGCATAGTCTTCGATTTCTTTAACAGCGGCTTCGCTCAATGCTGCATTGAAAACAAATTCTTCAGCATTTTGGCTATCAACTTTAGTGAACAAATATTGTTGTAAAGTTTTGCGCAATTCAGCCATAGCTTGATCGCGGAATTCGGCCGTTTTAAAACGCGCAACAATCACGTTATTAGGTGTATTAACAATCGAGGTGTAACGAATTTTTTCTTTGCGCAGTTTTTCTTTAAAGTCGTCAGCGGTAATGGTTTGACGTTTTTCAACGGCAGAGGCTGTATCCACTTCTAACAAGAAATGCACACCGCCAGCCAGGTCCAAACCTAATTTCATTGGCACGGCGCCAAGGTTGCTCAACCATTTTGGGGTGGTAGATGCACGGTTAAGCGCAACAATATAGTCATCGCCCAGGCTTTGTTGGATGCGTCTGCGAGCGGTGGGTTGGTCTTCATCCTTATATAAGCGAACGAGAGCCGACTTACCATTAGCTTCAGCGCCGAAATATTCGATTTTGGCGTCCTTGAGCGCAGTTTCAACTTTAGTGAGCACTGCTGCGTCAATGGTAGTTCCACTTGAGCTGCCGGATATTTGGACAGCTGGGTCGGGAATATAAAAGTTAGGCACTGCATAAAGTAACGACAGCAGGGTCGTAACGACAAGCAGGATATATTTCCAAAGCGGGTAGCGGTTTAACATAAAAATTCCCGTGACGAATGTATGAAGCTTTTTACTGTTGGCGTTGACTCATCGAGCGGCGGTTATAGTGGTCTTGCCGGTTCGATTCATATTTAAACTGTGGCGGGTGGCGACAGATGAAAGCGCCGGATTATACCTATTTACCCAGCCACAACAATGATTAGGGCCGGGTTTTGGCGCCTGATGTTCTATTGTGGGGGCGCTTCTGGTACTTCCAACCCTTGGGCACCGTAAAAGTCTGTAAGAAAGGCTGCAAAAGTGCCTTCACTCAGGGCTTTACGCATTCTGGCCATCAAATTTTGATAGAAACGCAGGTTGTGAATGGTGTTGAGTTGAGCACCCAGCATCTCGTTGCATTTGTCCAAGTGGTGTAAATAGCTGCGGCTAAAGTTTTTGCAGGTATAGCAATCACAGTTGGCATCCAAGGGGCTGGTGTCATTGCGGTACTTGGCGTTGCGCAGTTTGAGGACGCCCTCGGTTACAAAAATATGGGAGTTGCGCGCGTTACGGGTAGGCATAACGCAGTCGAACATATCTATACCGCGACGTACTGCCTCGACCAAATCACCGGGCTTGCCCACGCCCATTAAATAGCGCGGCTTATCGGCCGGCATTTGCGGTGGCAAATGGTCAAGGATGCGAATCATGTCTTCTTTCGGCTCGCCCACAGATAAACCGCCAATGGCATAACCATCAAAACCAATTTCTGTCAGGCCATTTAAAGATTCGGTACGCAGGTGTTCATACATGCCGCCTTGCACAATTCCGAACAACGCAGACGGATTGCCTTGATGCGCAGCCTTCGACCGCGCCGCCCAGCGCTTGGAGAGCTCCATAGAATCGCGTGCTTGCTTCTCGGTTGCAGGGTAGGGCGTGCATTCGTCAAAAATCATGACGATATCTGAGCCGAGGTCTCGCTGTACCTGCATGGAGATTTCGGGGTCGAGGAGCACCTTGCTGCCATTGATGGGCGATTTGAAAGTTACACCTTCCTCGGTGATTTTGCGCATTTTGCCCAGGCTAAATACCTGGAACCCGCCGGAATCCGTGAGGATTGGGCCTTTCCATTGCATAAAGTCGTGGAGGTCACCGTGGGCTTTAACCACTTCGGTACCAGGGCGCAGCATAAGATGAAAGGTGTTGCCGAGAATAATCTGCGCACCTATGTCTTCTATATCTTTCGGTGTCATGCCTTTTACCGTGCCGTAGGTTCCCACGGGCATAAAGGCAGGTGTTTCAACGACTCCGCGCGGAAAGGTCATACGGCCACGGCGCGCTCGGCCGCCTTGATCGTTCACAGGCGCATCGAGTTCAAATTGCATCAGGCAGTCATTGCTGTTATCGGATGTTGTCACAGGGGATTTCTCTAATAGATATAAATTTAGTAAGAGCTTATATAACAGGGGCTTACGGAGTTTCCATTACCGCATCTGGATTCTTCGTCACAAACATGGCATCGCCGTAACTGAAAAAACGGTATTGGTTGGCAACTGCTTCTTTGTAGGCATTCATGGTATGTGAATAGCCGGCGAAAGCAGACACCAACATCAATAAGGTGGATTCGGGCAAGTGGAAGTTGGTTATGAGGGCATCCACTACCTGAAATTGGTAGCTTGGGAAAATAAAGATTTCCGTTTCACCCTGGTAGGGATGGATCTGGCCTTTGTGCTCTGGATTGTTGAAACCCTGAGCGGCTGACTCTAGGCAGCGCACGCTGGTTGTTCCCACGGCTATAACTCTGTTGCCAGCCGCTTTGGTTTTTCGAACGAGCTCGGCAACCTCTTCAGATAAATCCATTACTTCGGAATGCATATGGTGTTCCGAGATGTCATTCGCGCGAACGGGCTGAAAAGTACCGGCACCCACATGCAGGGTAACAAACGCGATCTGTACACCTTTGGAACGCAATTGTTCCAACATTAATTCATCAAAATGAAGCCCGGCAGTCGGAGCCGCCACTGCACCCTGATTTTTGCCGTAAACAGTTTGGTATCGCTCACGATCACTCGCCGCGTCTTCCCGGTCTATATAGGGAGGCAGAGGCATATGGCCGATACGGTCCAACACCGAAAGCGCGGTTTCTTCAGTTTCAAACTGCCATTCAAATAAAGCGTCGTGGCGGGCAACCATCTTCAAGCGGGTGCCATCTTCTAAAATCACGTAGGTGCCTGGGCGGGGTGCTTTGCTGGCACGCGTATGGGTAAGTACACGATGCGTGTCGAGCACGCGCTCCACCAGAATCTCAACCTGACCACCGGACTCTTTTTGACCAAAAATACGGGCAGGGATTACGCGGGTATCGTTAAACACCATTAAGTCGCCGGGATTGATAAGGTCCAGTAATTCGGGAAATTGACGGTGTGTTAAGGCACCGGTCGGTCCATCCAAATGTAATAAACGGCTACCCCGGCGCTCGGCAGTAGGAGCGCGGGCAATCAGCGAATCTGGCAAATCGTAGAAGAAATCTTGACGGCGCATAAAGCTGGATGTTCAGGCAAATAATAAGGGCGGCAAGGGTATACCAAAACGGCAAATTTTAACATGCAAACGCGGCCAAAAATATAATCTGGGGTCAGGTATATCTATCCTTTACATCGCCTTGCTCCGCAATCCTCCGCAGCGGAATGCTTCAAGTTTTATTTCCCCTTGGGAAAATATTATGAGCAGCCTTACTTAGTACTTAATCGTTTATTTCTGCGATTTTTCAAAGCGACTTTCTACTGTAAAAAAACACAATTTATTTTCTTTGTTGTCAGAAAAACCAAATCAAAATTTTTATCAAGTGTTGCTTTATGGCGTCGCTTTTCTTAGTTCGCTGTCGCACATACATTTAATCCTCCCCAAACTATTCTGAAATCAATACAGAACTATATGGAAACTCGTTTTCTCATTAGATTCAGTCATTAGGCTTTAGCTTTTTGACGAATAAAAATTGCGATCAATTCTGACGCAATATTTCAAGTGGAGGAGTTATCATGACTAAACAAAAAATTTTAGTAAGTACGTTGTTAGCAAGTTTGATTGGTATGTCGTCAAATACTTTTGCTGCGGAAGACCATGGTTTTACCTTTGGTATTGATTATGGGAAAACCGAAGCAAAAAAATATTGCGATAATATTGTGAGCTGCGACGACACGGATAAGGGTCCAAAAATTGAAATAGGATATGAATTTAACAAAACTTTTGGAGTTGAATTGGGCTATACCAGTTTTGGTACTATTTTCGATACTAATGACAATTCAGTACAAATTAAGCAGGAGTCTAATGCAATAACCTTAAGTGTGTTGGGTAATGTACCCATCGGCCAATATTTTGGTATCTATGGCCGTGTAGGTTATGCCCGCTATGACACAAATAACTCAGGTGTTGTTGAAGGTGTAGCACTTAAAGATGAGCACGGTAATACACCGGTTTGGGGTGCGGGTATTAAATTCAATGCAAGTGAACAATTTGCGTTGCGCCTTGAATATCAAAACTATTCAGACCTGTCAGATCAGCCAGGACATAAGGACGATGTAAAAGGATTGTTTGCCGGTGGGGTTTACCGTTTTTAAATAAATGGTGAGGCAGGAAAGTGTGTGAATAAAAACAACTCTCTTATACAGAGAGTTGTTTTTTTGAAAAAATATAGCGAGCGTATCCAAGTAAATTTTGACGTGAACAAATTAAGGATTTCACGATGACATCAATTATTAATCCTGGTGTTAAGGCAGAATGGCCTGAATTACAAACTGTTCATTCGCTGCGTATTTTAACGCTTAATACGCACAAAGGTTTTACTACGTTTAATCGCCGCTTTATTTTGCCTGAATTGCGCGAAGCGGTCAGGCAAATGTCAACAGATGTGGTTTTCCTCCAGGAAGTACTTGGTACTAACACGCAACATCCGGAGCGTTACCCCAATTGGCCGGTAGCTCCGCAATACGAATTTTTGGCAGATAGTATGTGGTCAGATTTTTCCTACGGGCGCAACGCAGTTTATCCGCACGGAGATCATGGCAATGCGCTGCTTTCCAAATTTCCTATTATCCGTTACGAGAATATTAATGTGTCGGTGGGAACTATAGAACAGCGTGGGCTTTTGCATTCGGTGCTCTACGTGCCGGGGCAAAAAGAAGTTCATGCTATTTGCGTGCATTTGGGATTGCGTGAATCTCATCGCCGTCAACAATTGGAGTTGCTAGGAAAATTATTGGATAGTTTGCCCGCAGATGCACCCGTAATTATCGCGGGTGACTTTAACGATTGGCGAAAGCGAGCAGATTCAATGCTCGCGCCTTTTGGCATGAAAGAAGCTTTTGTTAATGAGTTTGGTTCGCCAGCACGAAGCTTTCCTGCACGCTTACCCTTGTTATGTCTGGATCGGGTTTATGTTCGCAACGCCACTACCCATGATCCCGTTGTTTTGCACAAACGTCCTTGGTCGCATCTATCGGACCATGTTCCTCTGGCAGTGGAGATAAGGTTATGAGTGATCATTGGCGTGAAGGAAACAGTATCGATTTATTAATTAATGGCGAAGAATTTTTTCCCCGTGTCTTTGAATGTATTAGTAAAGCCAAGCGCGAGGTTTTACTTGAAACCTTTATTTTAAACGAAGATAAAATTGGCAAGGAATTACAACAGGTACTGATCAGCACAGCGAAACGCGGTGTACGGGTTGAAGTGACTGTGGATGATTACGGCACTGCCGATTTAAGCACGGAATTTATTAATGACATGCTTAATGCTGGCGTTAAATTGCATGTGTTTGATCCAACGCCACGTTTGTTAGGCGTGCGCGTTAATATGTTTCGTCGTTTGCACAGGAAAATTGTGGTGGTTGATGCAGAAGATGCATTTGTAGGTGGAATTAATTATTCAGCAGATCACCTGGCTTCTTTTGGCCCAACGGCAAAACAGGATTATGCCGTGCACGTACGTGGGCCTATTGTTCTGGATATCCACGAAGCTTGTTTGAAATTATTGAGGCAGGGATCCCCCCGTAAGAAAAAACATTTAGAAGATACCAAGTTAACCCCTGCAATAGATCTCGCGGGCAACAGTAAAATGTTACTAGCAGTACGCGATAACGTTTGGCACACCAGAGATATTGAGCGGCATTATTTGCGCGCTATCCACGGGGCTCGGCACAGATTATTAATTGCTAACGCCTATTTCTTTCCAGGCTATCGTTTGTTGCGTGCTTTACGCAGAGCTGCACGCCGAGGCGTTGAAGTTACGTTGATTTTGCAAGGCCGCCCCGATATGGCCTGGGTGTCTATGTGCACACGTTTGCTCTATAGCTATTTATTGAAAGAGGGAATTGTTATTCACGAGTACTGCCAGCGACCTTTGCACGGCAAAGTTGCTTTGGCTGACGATGAATGGGCTACGATTGGCTCCAGTAATTTGGATCCATTAAGTCTTGCGTTGAATTTAGAAGCCAATTTGGTGATTGAAGATAGGGCTTTTAATCAGCGGCTTTACAAACATTTGCAAGGTTTAGCTAAAGCCCATTGCAAACCCATAGATGTGAAAATAGCGGAGCACGGTTATTGGTGGCGCTTGCCATTGATATTTTTGAGCTTTCACTTTCTGCGCAGCTTTCCCAAAATTGCTGGCTGGTTTCCGACACATTCACCAGAGGTGCAATTACTTTCTCCCGATTCGCCATCAACACCCGTAAAATCTGTGAAAAAAGCAACGCCGGAGAAAAAATCTACCGCTGATAAAACGGCTTGGGAAAACTCTGTGCGCGACGCCGAGAAAATATCATGAGCCGAGAGAAGCTCTGGAAGTGGACAAAACGCGTTTTAACACTGTTTTTTTTTATCCTTGTTCCCATTTTTTTATTTATGCTGATCAAACATGTTGATTGGCATGAAGTCAAAGAAGCCCTGCAAAATTTAAAACCAACGAGTTTACTCCTCGGCTTGCTGGTCGCTTTAATAAGTTACAACGTGTACGGCAGTTATGATGTGCTAGGGCGAAAATACGCCGGACATTCTCTTCCTATTCGCCAGATATTGTGTGTGGCGCAAGTGTGCTATGCCTTTACTTTAAATTTGAGTTATTGGGTGGGCGGCTTTGCGTTGCGGTTTCGCTTGTATTCCCGGTTGGGTTTGGACACCCCTACAATCACCAAAGTTTTCTCCCTGAGTGTGATTACTAATTGGCTGGGTTACACGCTGCTTGCGGGAATTATTTTCTCGTTGCGATTGCCGGATTTGCCCGAGAATTGGAAAATCGGTGAAACGGGCTTGCAGCTCGTTGGCGTTGTGTTGCTGTTGATTGCTTCAACTTATTTGTTAGCGTGCAAATTTTCGCGGCGGCGCTCATGGAAGTTCAGGAAGCACGAAATTAATTTACCTGCGTTCACTCTTGCTCTCACCCAAGCAACTCTGGCTGCTATTAATTGGTCTTTAATGGCTTTGCTTGTTTATATTTTGCTACCAGCGAAAGTTGATTATCTTACGGTATTAAGCACTTTATTGATCAGTAGTTTGGCGGGCGCTATTGCGCATATTCCTGCAGGCTTAGGGGTGTTGGAGGCGGTGTTCGTAGCCATGCTACAACACAAATTGTCGCACGGCTCGATTATTGCCGCACTTATAGGCTACCGTGTTATTTATTTCTTAATTCCTTTGGGAGTTGCAACGATTACTTATCTCATTCTTGAAAGCCGCGCTAAAAAATTGCGGGCTAATAATGTTGCTGAAAAAAGTTCAAACAATTCGTCACCGTCTTCCTCTTTTGGTACGCAGCCTTAATGGATTCGTCAATGAAATAAATTTTGCTTGGTTTCACTCAGCGCTTTTAGCGTGTTGAGTTCTTGTTGTAATTGATTATGATTTTGAATGTCGTTGACTAATTGCGTTAACTTTCGCTCTTGTTTAGGATCTGTTTTTACATCAACCAAATAGAAATTCGCATAGGTTTCGATTTTGGTATCCATGCTGCTGTTAAAATCTTCAATCATACTTTTCATTCCGCTTTCCATCACATCCAAAATGCGCGACATCTCCTGCTTTTCATGAATGGTTTTGTAGGTGAAATTGCCGCGTGTTAAATCACCATTGTCCGTGCCCACAACACCCTCAATTTCACGGCTCTGACGTTCAAACGAGTTCACTTGTTTTATCAATAAACCGCCCTTGTCATTAAGGGCGGTTTCGGTGCGTTGTTCCAGACGCAGGGTCATAGATTCGGGAATGATTAATTGGTGTTCTGGTTTGTACAGCATGAGCAAAGGCGCGCTAATAACGGCGGTGAAATCGGGTAATCCGGTATCAAAAGCAGCTATGGCTTTTTCCGCAGGTGAATCGGCGGGAGTCTTGTCGGCTGCAGTTTTGGGTGCGAGTAAACTGGTTAATCCATCTATAACAAAACGCAAGCTGGCGGAGTTGAAATGCTCTTGTTGCAATGGTTGGTGTTCGTTAAGCGTTTTGCGAATAACCTCCAGATAACTTTCCAGCGCTTGGTGAAACGATGAATTCGCTTCACCCAATAAACTTTGCAAATCTGCCGTGATATCAAAGCTGTAACCATCGCCATCCTTTGCGCGCAAGGTTTGGGTTTGCTTTGCTTCGTCCACCGAATATTCGTAACTCGCGGTGGTATAGGTATCAATGGTCTTGGCTTTGCTGAATTCGATTTTGAAATCTTTTAGTTGAGCTTGGTCGAACTCTTTCAACCCGTGTAGCTGGGTCGTACCGGTACGGAAAAAATCGTCGGCAATGTCGCCAAGTTTGCGGGCGAGTTTTTCCAATGCGTCCTGTTCATCCTTCGATAACTTCCCCTCTACATTGAACGAAAACTCCAGGCTGTCCCCCAGTAAACCGGAGCTATGCTGGATTTTCACGTCGATGTTGTCGCCATCTTTGGTGCGGATACGCAGGGTCACGGTGGACTTGGGCTTGCCTTCGTAAGCTTCAAAGTCCAACTTAAGTTTGTCGGTCGCTTTGGTGCTGGCCATTTGTTGGCTGCGGGCGTCGTTTCTGTATTGGTTGGTTTCGCGGCTGAGGGCACCGATCTGATTGAAAAAACTGCTGGTGGAAAAGGGGCTTCGGCTAGTGCTCAGGCTGCTTAGCTCAGATATTAGCGACTGGTTGACGGCAACACTCGCGACGCCTTTAGCTTGGGCGCTGCGAATCTGGACCACATTAACGAGCCTGGGCGGTTCGTAGGTATCTGAAGGTTTGGAAGGACCGGTAAATGTAACGATTGCGGAAGGCGGGTTCGCAGTGCTGGTATCCGGCAGCTTGGGTTCATCCACATTTTTAGTAATCTCTAGTAGCGAGTTATTTGGTGTGAATGACGTTGGATTGGCAGTAATTTGCACCCTGAGCCTCCTCAAATCCTGCTTTAGGTATGGACTTGGTATCGGCAATAACTCCAGAAACTTTAAACCTGGCCGAGGGGGCGAAAGAAGTTTTTCGTTAGGATTCAAATAGGCACGGCTCTTGCGATAGCACCTCACATCATTCTTAAGTGTCAAGAATCCGTGAATTATGGCCATACCAACGTTTAGTCAGTTGAACAATGTCGGCGGCAGATCAGCCCTCGATTCTTTCCGTGGAATAGGCAAGGGCGCATTCGGTATTCCGATCATGCTCATGATCTTGCTGGCCATGTTGGTGCTGCCGATTCCGCCGCTGTTATTAGATGCCTTTTTCTCGTTTAACATCGCACTTTCCCTCGTGGTTTTGCTCGTCAGTGTATACGCCCAGCGCCCGCTGGATTTTGCTGCTTTCCCGACTATTTTGCTGATTGCGACCTTGCTGCGTTTGGGTATGAACGTGGCCTCGACCCGTGTGATTTTGATTAATGGTCATGAAGGCGGCCACGCCGCCGGTAAGGTAATTGAGTCTTTCGGTGAGGTGGTGATTGGCGGTAATTACACCGTAGGTTTGGTGGTATTTATCATTTTGATGATCATCAACTTTGTGGTGGTCACCAAGGGTGCTGGCCGTATTTCTGAAGTAAGTGCGCGCTTCACCCTGGACGCAATGCCCGGTAAGCAAATGGCGATCGATGCAGACTTGAACGCCGGTTTGATCGATCAAGACCAAGCGCGTCATCGCCGTCAGGAAGTTGCCGCGGAAGCAGATTTCTACGGCGCAATGGATGGTGCGAGCAAGTTCGTAAAAGGCGATGCCATTGCGGGCATCATGATCATGCTGATCAATATTTTTGGCGGCTTGGCCGTGGGGATTTTGCAGCACGATTTGCCGTTTATGGAAGCGCTGCAAAAGTACACGCTGTTGACCATTGGTGACGGCCTGGTAGCGCAAATTCCTGGTCTTTTACTTTCTGTTGCCTCTGCGATTTTGGTGACTCGTGTAAACACTGCGCAGGACATGGGTAAGCAGGTTGTTGATCAACTTTTTGCATCGCCCAAAGCCTTGGCTGTGTCTGCCGGTATCTTGATTGTGATGGGTCTGATTCCCGGCATGCCCCACGTTGCATTCCTCGGGTTGGGCTTGGTGTGCGCGGCTATTGCTTACTACATCTATTGGAAAAAAGAACAGCCTGCCGCGGTAGATGAAGGTTCATTTATTCCCTCCGGCAGCCGCTTGGCACAGGAGCTTAATAACGCTAACCAACCCACCAATATGGGTGGTGGCGGTGCTACCTTGGCTCCACAGCGTACGCCACCAGCCTTGCCCCAGGGCTCCGCCCCAGAAACACCTGAGTTGGGCTGGGATGATGTACAGCCTGTAGATGTCATAGGTCTTGAAGTTGGCTATCGCCTCATCCCAATGGTGGACAAAAACCAGGGCGGTGAATTGCTTGGCCGAATCAAAGGTGTCCGTAAAAAGCTCTCACAAGAAATGGGCTTTTTAATTCCATCCGTACACATCCGCGATAACCTTGACTTAATGCCAACTGGATATCGCATTAGTTTAATGGGCGTAGCTATTGCAGAAGCAGAGGTTTATCCCGACCGCGAATTGGCGATTAATCCTGGGCAAGTATTCGGCAATCTGGATGGTGTGAAAACTAAAGATCCCGCGTTTGGGTTAGATGCTGTCTGGATTAGTTCCAGCCAGAAAGAACAGGCGCAGACCTTGGGTTATACCGTGGTTGACCCGAGTACTGTGGTAGCGACCCACCTCAATCAAATCCTGCAAAACCACACCCATGAATTGCTCGGCCACGAAGATGTGCAGAAGCTGTTGGACATGCTGGCCAAGACTTCGCCCAAGCTTGTGGAGGAATTGGTACCTGGCACTATCAGCCTCAACGTACTCTTAAAAGTCTTGCAAACCTTGCTGCGCGAACGTGTACCTATCCGCGATATTCGCTCCATCGCTGAAGCTTTGGCGGGTGCTAGTGGCAAGAGTCAAGATCCCGTCGCTTTGACTGCTCTGGCCCGTGTTGCGCTCTGCCGTCAAATTGTCCAAAACATCATTGGAAACGAGCAAAACCTGCCTGTTGTAACGATTGATCCGAGCTTGGAACAGTTATTGCTGAGTACCGTTCAGCAGGCACAAAAAGCTGGCGCTGATGACGGCGCGTTTATTGAGCCCGGCTTGGCTGATCGCCTGCAAGAGTCCTTGATTCAAGCGGCGCAAAAGCAAGAGATGGCGGGGAAACCCTTGGTGTTACTGGTGGCAGCGCCACTGCGGATGATGATGTCGCGCTTCCTGCGTCACAGCCTTCCCGATATGCGCGTACTGGCTTACACCGAAATCCCGGACAACAAACAAATTACGATTGATGCGAGTGTGGGTGCAGACCGCTAGGTTAAGAACCCGACTCACTACCTGAAGTAGCCGAAAGGCAGGAGCTGAATATGCAAGTTAAACGTTTCGTAGCCGCTGATATGCGCCGTGCGTTAGAACTGGTCCGCCAAGAGCTGGGCCCAGATGCAATTATTCTCTCGAGTGGCCGCGTGCCGGAAGGTGTGGAGCTGCTGACAACTACAGGTTCAGACAGCGAACTTGCGCAACTGCAACAACAGCCGTTAGGCAGAATGGCCTTGGCCAGTGCATCTCCAATGATGAGCGATGGTGCTTGGGCAGAAACCGAAGTTATCGAGCGCGCCGCTAAACAGCACGTTAATAGCAGTTTTGCATCCACCTTGGCGGCATCCAAATCCGGTAGCAGTAATTCAGGTAAATCTGGCAAGCAATTAGTTGATGATATCGAGCAAGCACGTTTGCGTATGCTCGCCAGTCAAAAAGCTGAAGAGTCTGCAAAAGAATTTTTGGTAGGCAAAAATACGGTGGTGAATGCGAGTATCCCAAGACACGCTGCCGCCGCTAAAACCCCTGTTACTCAACCACAAGCAGCTGTTATCAAAGTTGAAACCAAATCCAGTCGCCCACAAGGTCGCAAAGCAGTTGCTGCCCCGGTAGAGACTAAAGTAGACGCTAAAGCCAAATCGATTATGAGTGCCGCTGAACGCTATCCTTTGGTGGATGACGAAGATAAGGTTTCCTTGAATAGCAAATCTGATCGCGCGCCTGCTTACGCTGCTAACCAAGCGAATGAACTGCACGAACTGCAAGCTGAAATCGCGGATATGCGCTTTCTGCTTGAACAACAACTTGATCGCCTAACCGGTACCACAACGCCGGCCGCCAACTCTCCCGTGTTGGGCAGTGTAGGGCGTCGTTTGGAGCGTTTGGGTTTGCCTTCGGCTCTGGTTGGAAATGTATTGAACCGCTGCACAAAAACTAAATCGGTGAGTGATGCCTGGCCAGATGCTTTGGCAAACCTGGCTCATCAATTACCTGTTGCTGGCCGCGATATAGTTGATCAAGGCGGTGTGTTTGCGTTTGTCGGCCCAACCGGCGTTGGCAAAACTACTACCATCGGCAAGCTTGCTGCGCGTTATGTATTGCAGCACGGCGCTGACAAAGTTGCCTTGATTACTACAGATACTTATCGCATTGCAGCGCACGACCAATTGCGTTCACTTGCACGTATTTTGCGAGTGCCTGTGCGCGTAGTGGATGAAAGTAATTCGTTGGAAAGCCTGTTGCGCAGTTTGCGTCACTGTTCATTGATTTTGATTGATACAGCAGGCTTTCGTCATGGGGATCCGCACCTGAAGGCACAATTAAAAGCCTTGGCAGATCAGCCACAAGTGAAGAGTTTGTTAGTTCTTTCCTGCAATAGCCAAGAGCAAATGTTGAAAGCCTCTGTCCACGCTTACGGCGCTGCGCGCTTGCAAGGTTGTGTACTAACCAAGTTAGATGAAACTGCCAGCATGGGTGAAGCCTTAGGGGTGGTTGCGCAAAATCGTTTGCCTGTGGTGTATACAACTGATGGTCAGGATATCCCTAAAAATATTGAAGTAGCGCGTGCGCATCAATTGGTGGCTAAGGCTGTGGCACTTTTGAAAACCAACCCGGCTTCGGCGGTTTCTTAAAACAAATCCCCCTCGGTCCCCCTTTTCCAAAGGGGATGTAAAAGTGCCTTAATGTGTTTGTGGCACTGATCAACCCCCTTTGAAAAGGGGGTCGCCGCAGGCGGGGGGATTTTGCTTTTGAAATTACAAAACCAGTTATAAAAAGTCAGTAACAATCCAAATCAGTATCTATACTCAGTTCACAAATTTAGATTTAGGCCGGTTGTTGGAGTTAATAATCAATGCGCCCAGTACAAGTTATCGCCGTGTCCGGCGGCAAAGGCGGAGTCGGCAAAAGCAATATTTCCGTGAACCTCAGTATCGCCCTGGCGGAAATGCGCCGGCGCGTAGTCCTGTTTGATGCCGACCTCGGGTTGGCGAATGTCGATGTTCTTCTCGGCTTAAAAGCCACTCATACACTCGCTGATGTGCTTGCAGGCACTCATTCATTAATGGATGTTTTGGTTAATGGTCCAGCGGGTATCAAGATTGTTCCAGCTTCGTCCGGCGTGCAGCGCATGGCCGAGTTAAGTGCTGCTGAGCATGCCGGTTTAATCAACGCTTTCAATGAGTTAAGCGATCAAGTTGATGTGCTTATTATAGATACGGCTGCCGGTATTTCAGATACAGTTGTCAGCTTTGTGCGCGCTGCCAATGAGGTTGTTGTAGTCGTTTGCGATGAACCTTCTTCCATTACAGACGCCTACGCGCTCATCAAACTTCTTAACAAAGAGTACAACATGCAACGCTTCCGCGTGATCGCGAATATGACGCGCAATCCGGCGGAAGGCACCAGCATGTTTAACAAACTGAATACCGTGTGCGAACGCTTCCTCGACGTAACCCTGCAGTTCGTTGGCCAGGTTCCCTTCGATGAAGAAGTACGTAACGCCGTACGCAAACAAAAAGCCTTGCTGGAGTTTGCACCTACTTCTAAAGCCGCCGTTGCGATTCGTGGTTTGGCGCAAACCGTGGACAAGTGGCCGTTGCCGAGCGGTCCTAGCGGGCGTCTGGAATTTTTTGTAGAACGTTTACTTCGTGCGGCGAATGACCGCTACTGAGTATGACTTATGGCCGCAGTTGATAGGTTAGCCATGTACGATAAAACGGAGCAAAGCCTTCACAACGCGCGCATTGAAGAGTTTGCGCCCCTCGTGAAGCGCATCGCCTACCACATGATGATGCGTATGCCTGCCAGCGTGCAGGTAGACGATCTTATTCAGGCTGGAATGATTGGCCTGATCGAAGCTGCACAAAAATACGATTCCTCCAAAGGCGCCAGTTTCGAAACCTATGCCGGTATCCGCATTCGCGGTTCCATAGTCGATGAAATGCGCCGTGGCGACTGGGCTCCGCGCTCGGTTCACCGCAATTCCCGCCGTATTGCCCAAGCCATTAAAGCTGTAGAAGCCCGCACGGGTCGCGATGCCCAGGATGCCCAAATTGCTGCCGAGCTTGAGGTGAGCCTGGAGGAATATCACTCCATGCTGCAAGACTCCAACTGCAGTCGTCTTTACAGCTATGAAGAAACCTTCGGCGAAGAAGACAGCAATATAGATGCAAGCGAAACCAGCAGTGCATTCGCCAGTCCTTTTGAAGGTTTGCAGCGCGAAGGCTTAAAGAAAGCGCTCGCCTCCGCTATTAGTCAGTTGCCCGAACGCGAACGCATGGTGCTTGCTCTCTACTATAACGAAGAGCTCAACCTTAAAGAGATTGGGTTGGTGCTGGGGGTGAGCGAATCGCGCGTTAGCCAAATTCATAGCCAGGCTGCCTCGCGGTTGAAATCGCGTTTGGCGGGTTGGCAGTCGCAGGGTTAAAAGCATTACCCCCCAACGGCAACGCAGGAGTAGGTGCCGTGGAGGTTGCTTGTCATGCAAACACTTCGAACAAATAAAGCTCAATAAGTAATTAAAAAAGTTTTTTAACGTCAGAAAACTGGCTAGATCGCCAACACTGGCTAGACTAACAGTAAACGAAATTCCTGTAGGTGTGACGGAGGTTGCTTTGGATAAGAACATGAAAATCTTGATTGTCGATGACTTCTCGACGATGCGGCGGATCATTAAAAATCTGCTGAGAGATTTGGGTTTTTCAAATACCCATGAAGCGGATGACGGCATGACAGCATTGCCCATGCTCAAGAGCGGTGACTTCCAGTTTTTGGTAACAGATTGGAACATGCCTGGCATGACGGGTATTGATTTGCTGCGCGCTGTGCGTGCCGACGAAAAACTCGCCACCTTGCCGGTGCTTATGGTTACTGCAGAAGCCAAGCGCGACCAAATTATTGAGGCAGCACAAGCCGGGGTAAATGGTTACGTCGTAAAACCTTTTACGGCGCAGGCGCTTAAAGAAAAAATTGAAAAAATATTTGAGCGTGTTGGCTAACAAAAAAACGTTTTGCTGCCACAACCTAACAATAAGGCATATCCATGGCATCCGAGATATTAGTCGATCCTAACAACGAATTGTTCATTGCCGAACTCAAAGAATGTGCAAAGCTGTTAACGGAAAAATTGCAAGGCAATCAGTTTGAAGAAGCTTCTGCGCTTATTCAAAGTATTACTGAATCACGTGATCGCCATATTTTTCAAACGGTGGGTAAATTAACTCGCGGTTTGCACAATGCTATTGTGAATTTCAATGTAGATGCTGATCTCAGCAAGCAGCCTCCAAAAATTGAAGGTTCAGATATTCATGACGCATCTAATCGTTTGAATTACGTTATTGAACTTACGCAAAAAGCAGCAGAGAGAACCATGGATATGGTTGACGAAGCTGCACCAATTGCAGCAAATCTTGGTCAGGAAGCCAGCTTGTTGCGAAATGATTGGGCACGCTTAAAACGCCGCGAAATGTCTGCCGATGAATTCCGTGAATTGTACGAGCGTATGGATGGTTTTCTCGGGCAAATGGAAGTAGGCACCGAGCGTTTGAACAAAAGTTTACAAGACATTGTGCTCGAACAAGGCTTTCAGGATTTAACCGGCCAGGTATTAAAGCGTGTTATAGGTTTAATCAAAGACGTTGAAAAAGATTTAGTCGATTTAGTGCGCATGGCTGGTCAGGTTGAAGAAATCACCGGCATCGTCGATAACTTGGATGGCGAGCAAAATATCGATGACTTAATTGAAAAACGTAAGCACGAGGCTGAAGGCCCACAAATTAATAAAGAACGTGAGAACGTAGTTTCCGGTCAGGATGAAGTTGATGACCTTTTATCCAGTCTCGGTTTCTAGAGCCAAATGTTTTTGGGGAATAGCTGAATGAGTTTTGGTGATGACGAGGATATTCTTCAGGACTTTTTAGTTGAAGCAGGCGAAATTTTAGAGCGCCTCTCGCAACAACTAGTTGATCTTGAACAGCGTCCTGATGATAAAAATTTATTAAACGCGATTTTTCGTGGATTTCACACTGTAAAAGGTGGGGCTGGCTTTTTGTCGCTCACACCTATGGTGGAATGCTGTCATCTCACTGAAAACCTTTTCGATATTTTGCGCAACGGTAAACGCGAAGTTACCTCTGAATTAATGGATGTGGTGCTCCAGGCACTCGATAGTGTTAAAGACCAATTTGATATTGTAACTGCACGCGGTGAGTTACCGCCTGTTGATCCGCATTTAATCCATGCGCTGGAACGTTTGGTTTCCTGCGAAGATTTAAATGAACCTGCAGCGGAAGTAGAAGTTGCTGCTCCGCAAGAAGTTTACGTAGAAGCCCCAGCTGTTGTTAGCACTGCTCAGGGTGATATTACTGACGACGAATTTGAAAAGTTATTAGACGCAATAAATCAAACGCCTTCAACAACGCCACCTGTTCAAGCTGCCGCACCCGCTCCTGTAGCAGATGCAAGCAGTGATGAAATTACTGAAGACGAATTTGATGCGTTACTCGATCAACTTCATGGCAAAGGAAAAGCACCCAACGCAAAAGTTGCGGCTGCTCCAACTCCTGTTGCAAGCGTCCCTGCTGCAGCCGCCACACCTGCTCCCGCAGCATCGGCAGGGGACGAAATTACTGACGATGAATTCGAAGCTTTGCTCGATCAGCTTCACGGCAAGGGCAAAGGGCCTGGTATAGATGCACCCAAAGCTCCTGCAGAAAAACCTGTTGCAGCCGCACCTGTGTCAGCCGCACCTGCGGCAAGCGGCTCAGATTTAATTAACGATGACGAATTCGAAGCGCTGTTAGATCAGTTGCACGGCAAAGGCAAAGCGCCAACTTCAGCAAGTGTTGCTGCGACCAAGCCGACAGCTCCTGTTGCACCCGTTGCGGCCAAACCAGCTGCTGCGCCAGCTCCAAAAGCGGAAGCGCCTAAACCGGCCACACCTTCGCCAGCTGCGCCAAAGCCCGCTACACCTCAGCCAGCCGCACCTAAAGCAGAAGCACCGAGGCCATCTGCTGCACCAGCGCCCGCGCCCGCAGCTGCGGATAAAGAAGGGCCTGCTGCTGTTGAAACCACTGTACGTGTAGATACCCAGCGTCTCGACGATATTATGAATATGGTTGGCGAATTGGTATTGGTACGTAACCGTTTGGTGCGTTTAGGTAATACCTCGACTAACGAAGCTTTAGTAAAAGCTGTAGCAAATTTGGATGTGGTGACTGCAGATTTACAAACATCCGTAATGAAAACACGGATGCAGCCCATCAAAAAAGTATTCGGGCGTTTCCCGCGCGTTGTACGCGATTTGGCTCGCCAACTGAAAAAAGAAATCAATCTTGAATTAGTTGGTGAAGAAACTGATCTCGACAAAAATCTGGTAGAGGCGCTTGCAGATCCGCTGGTGCACTTGGTGCGCAACTCGGTAGATCACGGTGTTGAATTTCCGGATGTGCGCGAAGCTAATGGTAAATCTCGTACCGGTCAGGTTGTTTTATCAGCCGAGCAAGAAGGCGACCATATTTTATTGTGCATCAGCGATGACGGTGCAGGTATGGACCCGGTTAAATTGCGCCGTGTTGCTGTTGAAAAAGGTTTGTACGATGAAGATACAGCCGCGCGTTTATCGGATGTAGAAGCATTCAATTTAATTTTTGCACCTGGCTTCTCCACCAAGAAAGAAATTTCAGATGTGTCGGGTCGCGGCGTTGGTATGGATGTGGTGAAAACCAAAATCAACCAACTCAACGGCAGCGTAGAAATTCAATCGACCCTGGGCAAGGGCACGCGTTTTATTATTAAAGTGCCGCTCACCTTGGCAATTATGCCAACGCTGATGATTATGATCGGCAAGCAAACTTTTGCGTTGCCACTCGTGAGCGTAAACGAAATTTTCCATATGGATTTATCAAAGAGCCATGTGGTGGACGGGCAAGACTGTATTGCCATTCGCGATCAGGCAATTCCTTTGTTCTATCTAAAAGATTGGCTGATTAAAAATTCGAGTAGTGGTGCACGGCAGCAATTTGCACATGTTGTTATTGTGACCGTAGGCACGCGCCGCGTAGGTTTTGTGGTTGATCAATTAATTGGTCAGGAAGAGGTGGTTATCAAACCTCTGGGTAAAATGTTACAAGGTACACCAGGTATGGCTGGTGCAACTATTACGGGCGATGGCACTATTGCGTTAATTTTGGATATCCCCAGTTTACTCCGCCGCTATGCGAAGGGATCTGCTTCGTGGGGACACACCTAGGATCCCATCCAAATTCCATTAATATAATCGCCCAGTCGGGTAAATAGTTGGCTCGGAGTAAAGTTCATGCCGTTACGGGTGTTGGTTGTTGATGATTCAAGTTTCTTTCAGCATCGTTTGAAAGAAATTATTAATGAGCACCCGGATCTAAAAGTTGTTGGCATTGCAAGCAATGGTCGCGAGGCCGTTGAAAAAGCCGAAGACTTGAAGCCCGATATCATCACCATGGATTTTGAAATGCCGGTGATGGATGGCATTACCGCCGTTAAACATATTATGGCGAGCCGTAAAACGCCCATCATTATGTTTTCTTCCCTCACTTATGAAGGTGCTAAAGTAACCCTTGATGCTTTAGCCGCAGGCGCGCTGGATTTTATTCCCAAAGATTTTGCCGAAGTATCACGCAACTCCGCCGTACTTAAGAAAAAACTTCATGAACGTTTAATTACCTTGGCGCGTGCCGGGCAGCCAAGTCCTGTCGCAAGCGCTCCAACCAAACCGGCTTCACCTGTTTCTGCCAGTGGAACCGCTGCTGCCACTTCTCTGTTAAGTTCAACAACTTCTTCAATGGCTGCGCAAACTGCTGCCAAATCAGCAGGTGCTGCGCCAGCCGCAGCACCAAAACCTTCGGCACCAGCAGCCGCTGAAAATTATCGTTTAAAACGCCAGCCAAAAATTTTAGTGATTGGTGCTTCAACCGGTGGGCCCGTTGCTTTAACAGAAGTCCTAATGGCGTTGCCTGCGAACTTTCCTGTTCCGATTATACTAGTACAACACATGCCAGAAAATTTTACCAAAGCATTTGCCGAGCGTTTGAACAAGCAATGTAATGTTCGCGTGCGCGAAGCGGTGGATGGTGATTTATTAGAGCCGGGCCTCGCGCTTTTGGCTCCTGGCGGCAAACAACTTATGCTGGATAAACGCAACGGCGGCAGTGTACGTGTACTGCCGGACGATGATCGTGTTAATTACAAACCCTCGCTCGACATTACTTTTGGTTCTGCAGCAAATTGTTACGGAGACAAAGCCTTGGGCGTTGTTTTAACGGGTATGGGATCAGATGGTTGTAAAGGTGCAGGTCTGTTAAAAGAATCGGGTTCCCAACTCTGGTCGCAAGACGAAGCGAGCTGTGTTATCTATGGTATGCCCATGGCGGTTGCGCGTGCAGGTTATACTGATCGCGTTTTAAGTTTGAAAGAAATTGGACCGCGCCTTGCGCGTGAGGTTGTGTAATGGATCTCCTCAGCATAGTCGGTGTAATTCTTGGCTTTGCTGTCATTATTGGTGGTAATTTCGCCGAGGGTGGTTCAATCCATTCTCTGCTAAATGGATCTGCTGCTGTCATTGTTTTTGGTGGCACTTTAGCCGCTGCGATTTTACAAACCCCCAAAAATAGTTTGAAGCGCGCTCTCTCAATGTTTAAGTGGGTATTCCAGCCGCCTTATTCTCCATTCAAAGAAGGTATTTCAAAATTAGTGCGTTGGGCAAATGCAGCGCGTAAAGATGGACTGTTGGGCCTTGAAGCTATCGCAGAAAAAGAAAAAGATCCCTTCGCCAAAAAAGGTTTGCAACTTTTAGTGGACGGTAGCGAGCCAGAAGCACTTCGTCGAATTTTGGAAGCAGATTTAATTTTGGATGAACAGCGTGATTTTGACGCTGTTAAGTTTTACGAAAGCATGGGTGGCTACGCACCCACCATTGGTGTTATAGGTGCGGTCATGGGGTTAATCCATGTAATGAATAACCTGGCCAATCCTGCTTTGCTTGGCCCCGGAATCGCAATCGCATTTGTCGCAACTATTTACGGTGTTGCCCTGGCGAATTTATTTTTGTTACCCATCGCTAATAAACTGCGCATGTGCGTCAATGAGCGCTCGCAATATCGTGAGTTAATTATTGAAGGCATTATCGCGATTGCAGATGGCGAAAACCCTCGCTCAATTGAAATAAAGTTGAACGGTTACCTGCATCCTTAAATATCTCCTTGGTTATTTTTATATTTTGGCGTAAATATTATGGTACGTCGTCGTCAGCAAGAAATTCATGTTAATAACGAGCGTTGGTTAGTTTCCTATGCTGACTTCATTACCCTGTTGTTTGCGTTTTTTGTGGTTATGTATTCGATTTCGCAAGTCAATGAAAGTAAGTATCGTGTTTTGTCTGAAACTTTTGTTGAAGCGTTTAATCAGCCTAACGATTCAAAAGCTAATCCACTTCCGCAAGAAAAAGTAAGCCCCTCTAATGATCCGGTAACGCCAGTTGATCTCGGAAAAACAGCAACTGAAGACAATGTTCAGCCGCCACCCATTGTTATAGTGGAAGATACGGCCAAGCCGGAAATGAATTCACAATCAAATACCACTGCGAAAACCCAAACGGCTGATGAACTGACGCAAATTTCAGATTTGGTGAACGAAAAGTTTTCGCAATTGATTGATGATCAAATGATTAAAGTATCCAGCAACGAACTTTGGCTGCAAATTGAATTAAACGACAGCATTTTATTTGCATCTGGCGGTGTGGAAACCAGTAATCAAGCGCAAGTGATATTCACTGAAATTGCGAACATCTTGAAGAGTTATGAAAATCCTATTCAAGTTGAAGGTTTCACGGATAATGTCCCGATTAAAAATGGACGTTTTCCCACCAACTGGGAGTTGTCATCTGCGCGCGCTACAGAGATTGTGAAATTTTTAGCCAGCAAAGGCGTGGCGCCAGAAAGATTAGCTGCTGTAGGTTACGGGGAATTTCAACCCTTAGCTTCAAACGATACTGAAGCAGGGCGAGCGCAAAATCGTCGCGTTGCGGTGATGGTTGCCAAGCGGAAAATGGATAGACCTAAAACTACAGTAAATCAAATCCCGTAAATTATTAAAGCTTATTGGTTTTGCTTAAGTAGATCAGTTCCAAACGATCAGAGATGTTTTTTATATGGCTCATATGGTAGCCGTGAGCTTGATAAAATCGAATATTGCTTTCGCTTTTACTTCCCGTAAATAGCTCATAGGTTTTTGCTTGGTCAAAAGCTTGTTCGATCTTCCGCAATAACGCAGAACCAATTCCTTGTTTTTGAAAATCCGGGTGTACAATCAAGCGGCCTATATGACAAATGCCGTTAATTAATTGCGCGCGTACAGATCCCACAATTTTTCCTGCATGGGTTGCTTTTAAAATAATGAGCTGTGGAAACTCCTGCTGTAAAACTGCGGTAGTTTGCCTTAACGGCGGGATAGTCCAGTCTTGATAAAGTTTTGCTTCGGATTCATAGGCTAATCGTTGCAGTTGAATGATTTCATCGCAGTCTTGAATTTCAGCAGAGGATATCTCAATCATAAATATTCCTTTTTCCTTATAAAATTACTCCCAGCTTACACTGGGAGCAAAAAAATTACTGCGCTAGATTTCCTTTTGAAAAGGTCTTGCTTTCTCCAATTAAACTCACGTGTTCGTGATAAACACCTAATTCAAGAAAACCGCGACGCTCAGATAATTGCTCGGCCCGTAAAGATGATTTCCCTAATTTTTTGCTCCACAGCACTGCCAGGCTGCAATGTGCAGAACCTGTAACCGGGTCTTCATTAATCCCGTAACGTGGAGCAAAAAAGCGCGATACAAAATCTCTGTCAGCATTTTTACCTGGACTGGTGATAATTAAACCGCGTGTTTCAATTTTGGCGAGCTTATCCAGTTCTGGCGAATAGTTTAATACCTCATCTTCATGAGCAAGCTCAACAATAATGTCTTCACCCGCTTGATAAGCAGCGACTATATCCAGGTTAAGTTCTTTGATACCCACATTATCGTTGTGCAAATAAATTCCGCTAAACAATTTGGGTTCTACTTTGGGAAAGTTGAGTGTAATAGCTTGCTCGTCAACCTTTGCTGTTAATTTTCCGCTCAATGTAGAAAATACAAATTCCGCATGTTGCAATTTTAATTCGCGCGCAAGTACGTGAGCGGATGCAAGCGTTGCGTGGCCACAAAGTTTTACTTCGCACTTGGGAGTAAACCAACGCAGTTTCCATTGGTTGTTGTGTTCATGCCACAAGAATGCGGTTTCAGACAAATTAAATTCAGCTGCAACCTTTTGCAACCAGTCGTCTGCTTTGGCTTCAGTCAAAATGCAAACGGCAGCGGGATTTCCACTGAAAGGTTTGTGAGTGAATGCATCTACCACAAAATAGGGCAGGTTAGGCAAAGTCTGGTTGTCCGTCATAGCTACTCCTGTCATCAGGTTGTGCTGCAACTTGCAGCTGAGAGCGCCAGTCCTTCTATTCGTCAGTCGGCGGCGTAAGGGTAGAATAGCCTTGCTTATTTAATATGGGCAGATTTACAATTTTGAAATTACACCAGTACAGATTATTAACTTCAAATCTGTACTGGTCAAAGATTGAGTAATCTGTACTGCTTGAGTGTGCGACTTTCTTTTTAAAAATCACATTACTTTTTGGGTCCAAACACTATGGGTAATCTCTATCACCAACTTGCTGCTGAAATTATTTCGCAAATTGAATCGGGTATTTATAAGGTTGGTGATAAGTTACCTGGCGTGCGCACGGTGAGTACGCAGCGCGGCGTTAGCGCCGCTACAGTAGTCGCGGCTTACAATGAATTGCTTAATGGTGGTTATATTGAATCGCGCCCGCGCTCCGGTTTTTACGTGAATGGATTGCTCACGGCTGATTTTCAATCGCCCCAAATTACACAACACAAAGTGGTGCCGCGCGAAATTGTTGGTCAGCAGCTTGTGCTTGAACTGCTGCACCAAACCCAAGGTGCATCCGCTGTAAATATTGGCGCTGCTGTTCCAGATGCTAAAATTTTACCTTCAGTTATGGTAGAAAAAGCCATAGTGAAAATGGCGCGGCTCGAACGTACCAATGTATGTTCTTATGAATCTTTTGCACGCGGAAATCTTGAATTGCGTCAACAAATTGCCAAGCGTATGGCGCAATTAGGCTGCCAAATGAGTGTTGACGATATTGTCATCACTAACGGTTGCCAAGAGGCCTTATTGCTGTCGCTCAAAGCAATTACCGCGCCTGGTGATTTTATTGCGATTGAATCCCCCAGCTATTACGGCCTGTTGCAAATTATCGAACATATAGGTTTGCAGGCGATAGAAATTCCCACCGATCCTGTCACAGGTATTTCGTTGGATGCTTTGCAGCTGGCGATGGAACACTGGCCCATTAAAGCTTGTTTGGTTGTTTCCAACTTTAGCAATCCGCTCGGCGCGAGCATATCGGACGATAACAAAAAAGCTCTAACGTCACTTTGCCGTAAACATAAGGTTACTTTGATAGAGGATGATCTGTATGGCGACCTCGCATTCGGTAACCAGCGGCCCAGTGTGTGTAAACGCTTTGATGAAAAAGTGGTTTACTGTTCTTCTTTTTCTAAAACTTTTGCACCCGGTTTGCGGGTAGGTTGGGTGGCATCCAAGCAACTTGCGCCTGTTATAGGCCAATTGAAATTTATGAGCAGCATGGCCTGCCCGACGATTGTCCAATATGCCTTGGCTGATATTCTCGGCAGCGGAAAATATGATCGCCATTTACGGGGCATGCGTATCCAGTTAGCGAAAAGCATGCATGAGCTAATCCTGGCGATTGAACGCTACTTTCCGGCGAATACCCGTATCACCCAGCCACAGGGTGGTTATGTGCTTTGGGTTGAGTTACCGCTGGAAAATTTGGTCTCAAAGAACTTTGATACTTACGAGTTAACCTTGCGTTTGCTCGACGAAAAAATTGCCATTACACCGGGTAAAATTTTTACCACAACACAGAAATATAAGAACTGCTTACGCTTGTCTTCGGGGGGTATGTGGACGCCGCGCAAAGAGAAAGCCTTGAAGCGGGTGGGCGAGCTTATCAAGCAAGCTTATAAGAATTAAGGTGCTAATAATCGGTTCGGCATAAACTTTGCTGAATAGCGATTATCGGCTTGCTTCTCGCTCTGGCAGGCCTAAACTGACATCTGCTTGACGCTTTGAGGAATTGTAAGTGCGCGTAATTACGGTAGCCAATCAGAAAGGTGGCGTGGGTAAAACCACCACCAGCGTATCGCTGGGAGGCATTGCTTCCTCGCTCGGCTATCGTGTTTTGCTGGTTGATATAGATCCGCACGGCTCATTGAGCACTTACTTTCGTCAAGATCCCGACACGACAGAATTAAGTTCCTACACGCTCTTTCAAGAGCGGAAAGAGTTAACCGCTGCCGGTGTAAAACGGTTAATTCGTGCCACTGAATATCCCAACCTGGATGTACTTCCATCGGCCACCGCTTTAGCAACTTTAGAGCGCCAGGCAATTGGGCAAGATGGTATGGGCTTGGTCATTGCCCGCGCCCTCGGTTTTATTTACGATGACTACGATTTTGTGTTTATTGATACGCCTCCCTTGTTGGGGGTTTTGATGATTAACGCCCTTGCGGCATGTCAGCATTTGGTTATTCCTGTCCAGACGGAATTTTTGGCGCTCAAGGGGTTAGAGCGCATGGTGAATACGCTCAAAATGATGGGCCGCTCGCGCAAAAAAGCCTTGGAATATACGATTTTGCCTTTGATGTACGACCGCCGCACGCAAGCTTCTGTTACTAGTTTGCGCACCATTCGCAATACTTATCCGCAAGAGGTATGGCCCGGTCATATTCCGGTGGATACCAAATTCCGCGATGCCAGCCGTGTGGGCGTTCCTCCGCATTTGTTTGATGAAGCCGCGCGCGGTGTAGAAGCTTACAAATCCTTGTTTAAATTCCTTATGCAAAAATTCTCTGCAGAAGATGCGCGTATGGCGGCGGGTGGGTTGTGAGCGATATAAAAAATCCATTTGATAGCCTGCTCGATTACTTTGATGACTTATTGCCATCAGAAGAACTTGAGCCTATGGCGAGCTTGAGAGTACCTACGCCCAAAACACAAGTAGCAGCACCAGAAGCTCCAGCAAAACCTGTGGCTAAGCCGCCGATTGCACATCGCGCAACTGCACGTAAAACTGCGCCCAAAGCAGCGCCGCAATTTGCTGAGCCAGATGTCGATCAAAAAGAAAAGCTGCAAAAACTATTGAGTAGTGCGCAACCGAAAATTGCTGTTGCGCCCATAGTAAAAGTCGCTCCTGTTGAAGTTGTCGCCCAACCTAAAACTTTTGTGGCAGATCCTAATGAAATCCAGGAATGGGTGATTGAAACTGCCGCGCCTATCGTTGAAGCTCAGCCAGTTATCGAAGCCCCCGCTATTATTGAAGCTGAAGATACCGCGTTTAAAATTCCCGGCTTGGAGTGGATGCCTAACGGCCTGCCGCAGTGGGCGCAATCACGTTTTGATGTGCTGCTGTTTAAAGTCTCTGGTTTGACCTTGGCAGTGCCTTTGATTTCGCTCGGTCAAATCCAACCAATTACCGATGAGCTTGCACCACTCTTTGGTCAAGCCGATTGGTTTATGGGATTTCAGCCAACGCCGCAAGGCAAAATCCGCACGGTAAACACAGCCAAATTTGTCATGCCCGAGCGCTATGATGAAAACTTCGTAAAGAACGCAAAATATGTGGTGTCGATTAACGGCGTGCCCTGGGGCTTGGCGGTGGATTCCGTCAATCAACCCATTAGTCTTATGCCCGATGAGGTTAAGTGGCGCAGCGACCGCAGCAAACGCCCCTGGTTGGCGGGAACGGTTAAAGAGCATATGTGCGCTTTGCTCGATATTCCCATGATTGGCCAAATGTTGATGGATGCTGACAAGAACCTTATGAAAAGTCGGGCCTGATACAAAGTCGTCTGGTTAAAAGTAAGTGACAGGACTGGCGGAGCAAGCAGCCTCGGCTATAGTTATAGCGACTATCCACATTTTGGACTTTGCACCTGTAAGCGGGCACCGCTCTTGAGGAAATTTTTATGGCTAATGATGTAGTAAAGAATAAAAGCACTGACGATCCAGTCCTCCAGTGGGTTACTTTTCGTTTAGATGGCGAAACCTATGGCATCAACGTAATGCAGGTGCAAGAAGTTCTGCGTTATACCGAAATTGCTCCCGTTCCCGGCGCGCCTTCCTATGTGTTGGGGATTATTAATCTGCGCGGTAACGTAGTAACCGTAATTGATACCCGTCACCGCTTTAATTTGCCTAGCGGCGATATTACCGACAACACTCGTATCGTGATTATTGAAACCGACCGCCATGTAATTGGTATTTTGGTAGATAGCGTTGCGGAAGTGGTTTACTTGCGCCAATCAGAAATTGAAATGGCTCCGAATGTGGGTAACGAGGAATCAGCCAAGTTTATCCAGGGCGTTTGCCACAAAAACAACGAGCTGTTGATTTTGATCGAACTCAACAAGTTGTTGACTAGCGAAGAGTGGAACGAGTTGGAAGACGTTTAATAATCGTCCTACCTCAAAAAAATTATCTTCTGAAACCCCGCTTCTGCGGGGTTTTAACTTTTTTGATTTCGCAATCCTGGGTCAGGTATGATTAATACCCAAGTTTCCTAACCACACTTTGTAGAGATTCCCATGCTACCACTAACGCCACTTGAAATCGGGCTTATCGTCAGTCTCCTTCTCGGTCTTGTGGCATTGGTTGTTGCAATCAAAGCATTAAAAGTTGCACGCGCACAGCAAGAAAATACTGAGCGTCTTATCCAAAAACTTACGCGTGATTTAGCCATGTCTAATAGCGGCTCAGTCGGTATGGGGCAGCGTCTATTAGCAATGGAAAAACGCCTGCAAGAAGAACCGAAAAAATCGGACCAGAAAATTGATTATTATAACGACGATGATTTCCAACCATATTCGCAGGCGGCACAGCTGTTTAAAATGGGTTTGGATGCAGAAGAAGTTGCACGTCGCTGCGGACTTTCTCGCGCTGAAGCATCTTTAATTCAAATGATGCAAATGAAATCAGATCTTAAATAAATCTACATCAATCCAGCTGCTTGTAAAAACCATAATCCCGCCGTCACTGTCAGCATAGAGCCCAATGTTGTTTGCACAATAATATTGGCTGCCAACTTTGTATTTCCGTTCATTGCTTGCACCATGACAAAACTGATTGTCGCTGTTGGCGATGCTGCTAATAAAAATAGAATCGCAAGACTTTCACCGCGAACACCCAATACAATGGCAATCGCGCACGCAATAATTGGCGATAAAAATAACTTCCACGCAGTGGCGCTAAGCGTTGCGGAATCTAGAGTGCGGAAACGTGAAATATCCAAAGCGCCACCAATACAAATTAATGCAAGCGGCAATACCATTTGGCTTAAATATTTTCCGCTGTCCAATAAAACTTTGGGTAAAGGTAGGGCTACAGCATTAATAATTAATCCAAGGAAAATCGCAATAATTAATGGATTTTTTGCAATACCAATAAGTGTTGGTTTGAGTGAGCTGTTGGCTGGATGCAAACTGCGGTTGAGTACGTAAACCGAAAGTACATTGTAAAAAACTACTGTCATAGCAACTGGTAAAGCTGCAATTGCTAATCCATGTTCACCATAAGCATTTGCACAAAATGCCAGGCCTAAAATCACAAGGTTTCCGCGAAATGCACCCTGGATAAAAACACCCTGATCACGTGGATCTTCGCAATGCCAATGCGCGGTTAATAAGCTTCCTGCAAACACAATCGCTGTCATTGCGCTAAACGCTATCAATACATTTCGATCAGCCATTTCACCAAAATGCGCAGTAGCACAAGTGGTAAATAACATCACTGGCAAACCAATGTTATACACCAGCTGCGATGCGATTTTAATAAAGTTATCAGTAATCATCGCTTTGCGTTTTAAAATAATACCCAGTACCAGCATTACAAAAATCGGCGCTGTTACAGAAAAGGCAAAGCTTAGTGTTGCGAGTGGTGAGTCGATAATCACGATTCCCTCATAAATATTAATTTACATTTAATACATGGGTTTACGTACTACAAAAAATTAAGCCCAGCATTGCTGGGCTTAATTGCTTAACAAAAATCACTTTTTAAATGACTGAAACATTACTCTGGAACTTTAAACGGAAAATAATTCTTCGCATTGTTAAAGCTAATATCCTGAATCATTTTGCCAACCATTTTGGTATCGTTAGGCACCAAACCTTTTGCCATATCGCGGCCAAAAATTCCGCACAGAATGCGGCGGAAATATTCGTGGCGTGAATAACTCAGGAAGCTACGGCTATCGGTCAACATGCCCACAAAACGGCTCAACAAACCTAATTGACTAAGCGCTTCAATTTGGCGAGTCATACCTTCCATTTGATCCAGGAACCACCAGCCGCTACCGAATTGGATTTTGCCCGCAGAAGAACCATCCTGGAAATTTCCAATCATGGTGCCAATCATTTCGTTATCGCGTGGGTTCAAATTGTAAATAATGGTTTTGGCTAAACGGTTTTCGTTATCCAAACGACCTAAAAACTTCGCCAAAGGTTTTGCGTAATTGTGGTCGCCAATAGAATCGAAACCGGTATCTGCGCCCAATGTGCGGAATAGGCGAGGGTTGTTGTTGCGAATCGCACCAATATGAAATTGTTGTACCCAACCTTTGGCGTGATCTTGAAATGCAAACTCAACCATCATGGCAGATTGGAATTTTTCAATTTCCGTTGCGTCCAGCTCATTACCACCACGAATTTTGGCAAAAATAGTTTTGATTTCTGCCTCGGTGTAATCCGCTGCATAAACTGTTTCCAAACCGTGGTCTGAAAGACGGCAACCATTTTCATGGAAGTAATCATGACGCTTATTCAGTGCAGCCATCAAATCATCAAAGGTGCTGATGTTGATATCGGCAACCACTGCTAAACGATCGATATACTTGTTGTAAGCAACGGCGCTTTCAACCGCCATGGCGCGATCAGGGCGCCAGGTTGGTAGCATTGCAGATTTGAACGAAGAATCTGCAGCAACTTTTTTGTGGTGAGCCAAATCGTGAATTGGGTCGTCGGTAGTGCAAACCATTTTTACGTTGGCTTGGGTCATCAAACCGCGTGCGCTGAATTCTGGCGTTGCAAGTAATTCGTTACATTGATCCCAAGTGCGTTTTGCGTTGCTGCTATCGAGCAAGCGGTCGGTAATACCGAAAGGTTTGCGCAACTCCAAATGCGTCCAATGGTAGAGTGGGTTGCGCAAAGTGTAGGGAACAGTCGCGCACCATTGTTCGAATTTTTCGTAATCGCTGGCATCGCCAGTGCAGTAGCGTTCATCAACGCCGTTGGAGCGCATGGCGCGCCATTTGTAATGGTCGCCAGCCAACCAGACTTCGGTCAAATTGCGGAATTGTTTGTTATCGCCCACTTGCTCCGGTGGCAAATGGCAGTGGTAGTCGATAATGGGCATTTGCTTGGCGTAGTTGTGGTACAGCTCTTTAGCTTGCTCAGTATCGAGTAAAAAATCGTCATGAATAAAATTCATTCTCACAATTCCTCAGCGGGTTTTTCAAGGGATGTTAGCCCGAAATTTGTTATTAAGGCATTTTCAACCCAGCTGGATTGGGCGCTCGTAGACGCATGATCGCTAGTTGAAACATAAGCCATCATTCATACTGAATTCACAAGATGTGACAGATGAATATTGATTGCATTGAGGTATTTGACCGAGGGTGCGCTCACCGGAGTAAGTTCATTGTAATGTGGCGCCACTGCTATTTTGCAGCTGATGAACAAGTTTACCGCTTGGCGAATTAAATTACCATTGCACTAGGGGTAAATTTCATTTGTTGGACGCCAAACTGCGCAAATTTAAGCCGCTGAGCTATAGTCAAAGGGAAATGGGCCGCGTGTTATTTGATCATCTATGTTGGCAAATCCAATCGACAGGAGCTGTTATGACTAAGCCAGTTGTGCATCACAATGCGCTCTATGACTTATTGCGTGCTGAACAAGTCGCCGAGTTCAATCGACGTAAAGCTGCCGGGGAAGAAACCCAGGGGCAATTGCGTGGCGGTGATTTTCGCGGTTTGGATTTACGTGAGCTGGATGCCGACGGGCTGGATTTACGCGATGCCTATTTTCGCGGTGCCGATTTGCGCGGTATAGATTTCCGCAACACCAACCTCGAAGGGGCCAGCTTTTGCCAAGCCCATATTTCGGGTTGCTTCTTTCCTGGCGAGTTAAGTGCAGATGAAATTCGCTTGTCTTTCGATTTGGGTATTCGTGTCAGATATCGTCCCTGGTAAATAAAGTTATGTTTAGGTCTTGGGAAGCCTTTTGGCTTTCCAATGTATTCGGTTACACTGCTGGTTAGATAACAAAAACGAACGTTGCAGCAGCGGTCACGAAAAAGCTACATGGAAAAATAGAAGATAAACGGACGTTCTCAAGACCTTCATATTAACGAGAGGAAACCATGAGAAAATCATTTTTTTTAAGATGTTTTACGACATCTGGCGTTACTTTATTGGCTGCTGTATTTAATTTAATAGTAGCCAGCTCCACTTCTGCACAATCAGCATCCTCATCACCGGTTGAAATAAATATAGTGACCAAAAATGCAACGCCTGAGACGCGATCACTCTTTGCATTTTTAAAAACAAATCGCCAAAAAGCGATTATGTTTGGCCATCAACACGAAACCACTCAAGGTTTAACAATTAAAAAAACTGACGGCACTGAATCAGATACTTTTAATGCAGTGGGCGATTTTGCTGCAGTTTATGGTTGGGATTCGCTTTCAATAGTAGCGCCACGACCAGAGGGTGATGTAGTTCCGCAAATTAAAAAAGCCTATGCACGCGGCGGTATTATTACGATCAGCGCGCATTTAAATAATCCTAAAACAGATGGTGAAAAAGGCGCATGGCCAACCGGGACATCATGGGACAAGCGCCCAGCGGTGAAAGAGGCATTGCCCGGCGGTGCTTACAATAAAGTATTAAATAATTACCTGGATCAGCTTGCTGATTGGGCACACAATTTAAAGGACGATAAGGGCAATTTAATTCCCGTTGTGATGCGTTTATTTCACGAAAATACCGGCGCATGGTTTTGGTGGGGTAATGAGCAATCTACTCCAGCGGAATACCAACAACTTTACCGTTATAGCGTTGAATATTTGCGCGATAAAAAAGGTGTGACCAATTTCTTGTATGCCTATTCACCCAATGAATTTTGGAACCCAAAAGAGTCTGATTATTTAGAGCGTTACCCGGGGGATGATTGGGTTGATGTTATGGGTTTCGACAGTTACGGATTTCTTGATTCAAAAATTGATAGCTGGTTTAAAACAGTTGTCGATAACACGGCAATGATTGTTCGTATGGCTGATGCTCGCGGAAAGGTTCCAGTAATTTCTGAAATTGGTATTCAGGCACCGGATATAGGTGCAGGTAAAATTGACAAGCATTGGTATCGCAAATTAATTGGCGGTTTGAAAGCCGATAAAGACGCGCGTCGTATTGCCTTCCTGTTGACCTGGCGAAATTCTCCCAACGGCGATGGTAATGGTCATCCGCACTATTGGGTTCCTTATCCAAGTGATGAAAATCTTAAAAACGGTACTTTGGAAGATTTCCGTGCGTTTTATAAAGATGATTTAACAGCTTTCAATCGTGACATTAGTAATGTTTACAACATCAAAACAGTTTTAAAGAAGTAAAAATCGTTTACTAAATAACCTTCGCATAGGGTGGGGGTTATTTATTATGCAGTTTCACGTAAAAATTGGTTAAAAATTCCAGCCGATTTTTTTTCACGAGCTATGATTACAGACAATGTGATTAGTGGCTTTCTGCTCGCCTGAAGTCCTATGTTGTTCCATCTCACCCTTTTTCTAATAGTCACTCAAACTCTTTGAGGAAATAATTATGGGATTCCAGAAAAAAATCAGCGTCCTGGCAATGGCCGTTGCTATTGCATCCACTGCATCTTCCTATGCTGCTGAAGCTCCAAAGGCGTGGATGAATAAAAAGCTTGCGCCGGAACAACGTGCTGATTTGGTTTTGAAGCAAATGACCATGGATGAAAAACTCAAATTGGTCTTTGGTTATTTTGGTACTGATGCACCCTGGAAAAACTTTAAACGTCCAGTCGAATCCTACGCGCAATCTGCCGGTTTTGTTTATGGTATTCCTCGTTTAGGGATTCCTCATTTGTGGGAGGCTGACGCGGGTGTTGGTGTTGCTAGTCAGGGCGGCCCCAATGTGCGCGAAGCTACTGCTTTGCCATCGGGTATTGCTACGGCTGCAACCTGGAATTTAAAAACCGCTTACGCAGGCGGCGCCATGATTGGTTCTGAATCGCGCGCTTTCGGTTTTAACGTGCAGTTGGCTGGTGGCGTGAACATTATGCGTGAGCCACGCAATGGTCGTAACTTTGAATATGCCGGTGAAGATCCATTGTTAGGCGGCAAGATTGTAGGTGCGCAAATCGCGGGTATTCAATCTAACCATGTAGTGTCTACCTTAAAACACTATGCGTTAAACAATCAGGAAACGAACCGTTTCTCACTCGATGCAAAAATTGATGACGCCTCTGCAAGAATGTCTGATCTGCTCGCTTTGCAAATTGCAAAAGAAGAGGGTAATCCAGGTTCAGTGATGTGTTCATACAACCGTGTTAACGGTGTTTATGCCTGTGAAAGCAATTACTTGTTAAACGAAGTTTTAAAACAGGATTGGGGTTTCAAAGGTTGGGTAATGTCTGACTGGGGCGCAACCCACAGTACAGTACCTGCAGCTAATAATGGCTTGGATCAACAGTCAGGTATTCCGTTCGATGTATCTGAATATTATGGCGCTGCGTTGAAAGAGGCGGTACAAAATGGCTGGGTAACCGAAGCGCGTTTGGACGATATGGTACGCCGCGTTTTGCACCCCATGTTTGAGTTTGGATTGGTGGATAACCCTGCGTCACCGAACGTTAAATCTATCAACTTCAAAGCTAACGGTTTGGTTTCGCAAAAGGATGCGGAAGAAAGCATCGTATTGTTGAAAAACGACAGCAAACTTTTGCCGCTTAACAAGTCCTTGAAAAAAATCGCCATCATTGGCTCTCATGCAGATGTTGGTGTTTTATCCGGGGGCGGTTCTTCACAGGTTTATCCAGTCGGCGGTGCTGCTTTCCGTGGTGGTCCGCAATTCTTCCCAGGCCCAATGTTGTTCTATCCCTCATCACCATTGAAGGCAATCCAAGCTCGCGCACCAGAAGCGAAAGTTTCTTACAACGATGGTACCGACCTTGCTGCTGCAGCTAAATTGGCGGCAGACGCTGATGTAGTATTGGTTTTTGCAAATCAATGGACTGCAGAATCGGTTGATGTACCTAATTTATCACTGCCAGATGCGCAGGATGATTTGGTCGCAGCGGTTGCCAAAGCAAATGCTAAGACTGTAGTGGTATTGCAAACCGGTGGTCCGGTAACCATGCCCTGGTTGGCTAACGTAGGTTCTGTGCTTGAAGCTTGGTACCCAGGTACCAATGGTGGCGAAGCTATTGGTCGTGTTCTGTTTGGTGAGGTGAACCCGTCTGGTCACTTGCCAGCGACTTTCCCTGCATCAGAATCACAATTGCCACGTCCTGTTTTGGATGGTTATCCAGAAGTTAAAGACGCACGCATTACTGTGAATTACTCGGAAGGTGCGGCAGTTGGCTACAAGTGGTTTGATTTGAAAGGCCACAAGCCATTGTTCCCATTCGGCTTCGGTTTGTCTTACAGCGAGTTCAGCTTGGGTGATTTGAAAGCTGAAGTGAAGAATGGTTTGGTTAACGCAAGTTTCTCGGTGAAAAACACCGGCGCTGTTGCAGGTAAAGAAGTAGCGCAAGTTTATGTAGCACCGGTATCTGCTAAATGGGAATCGCCCAAACGTTTGGGTGGCTTCCAAAAAGTGGATTTGAAACCAGGTGCGAGCACCAAAGCTAGCGTGACTGTTGATCCACGTTTGTTAGGTATGTATGACAGCGCATCTAAAACCTGGAAAATTGCCGAAGGCGATTACAAGGTAATCCTTGCGTCGGATGCAACTGATGCTAAAGCAACCAGTGTGACTGTGCACTTGGCAGCAACAACTGTGGACATGCACGGTAAACTTGTGAAATAAGCTTTGTCTGCGCAACAAAAAAGGCCAACTCCATTTGGGGTTGGCCTTTTTTGTGGATTCCAGTTTCATTTGAAATTATCAAGGTGGGAATAGAACAGATTTGAGGGACAGTTTCCAAATTAATTCTAGGTAGTTGTCCGATGTATTGTGAAATTTCATTACATATTTCCGCTGAAACGTGAAACTCCTAAAAGCCATATTACCTTTAAAGATTTGGCCGAATGAACATTTGATTTTGGGGCGTTTTAATCAACTCCAAAATCACGGGTAATCACAATCCCCTTTAAAATCAGGTTCGGCCTATCCTTTACTCAACCGGAGGCGAAGTTAGCGCAGAGCAGCGCCAGCACAATTTGGGGTGCACGGAAGAATCACATGGATTACAACTCTTCGATAGTGATATTGCGGAACTTGACAGTGTTGGCGGCACTACGGTTCTCGGCAAATGCTTTGCTGCCATGGTGTTGTATGCCGATGTGCCCCTCGGTGAAGCGAGTGTCGGTCACATGAGTTATCAGCACATCGTTTACCCAGATTTTGATCTCCGGGCCCACTGCACGAATACGATAGCGATTCCAATCTCCGACTCGGAAAGCCCCGGCTTTCGCCGGGCCCCATTCGGGAGAATGGTTCTGCTTGAAATGTTCGCCCGGCGCAGAGCGCTCCGGATGCAAAGGGAACAGCCACTGACGCTCGGTGGCTTGTTCGTAAAGGCCGCCACTCCAGCGCCGGCTTGAAGGGTCTACCTCGGCCTGATAGCCGTATGCCTGATAACTTTCAATATCTTTCTGATAAGCGATCTGCCCGCGAAACATAACGCCGGAATTTACGTACTCCTCAAGTTTAGGAACATTAACCTCAAGAGTCAGCTCAAAATCGGCATACCGTTTTTTAGTCAGGTAGAACCAATTGCCGGTCGAGAGTAGGTGCAGCTCGTTACCTAGGAGATGGACTTCGCCGAAGGACGTAACGTTCATCCAGAGGTTAGGATCACCGGTCAGATCGGATTTTTTGGCGAGCGTGTGGGTTGAAATCAGTGAGCCGAGCAGGGCGGCCAGATAGAGAAAGCGACGCATGGGAGTTCCTATTTTTTATTTAACCGATAAAAAATTAGTCTTCAGGTAAAAGCTTGTCTTTAGTTTCAGGTAAAAATGGCAGTACAAATATCCCCAGCAACAAAATAAAACTTACCGCCATACCACTCGTGCGAAAGGCTTCGATATCGCCACCCAAATTACGTGTAATCTGGCCTAGCGTGAACGGCGCTGATGCTGCCAACAATCGGCCCAAGTTGTAGCAAAAACTAATGCCCGTGCTGCGTAAACTGGTGGGAAATAATTCTGGTAAATAAATCGCATAGACACTGAATACAGAATATTGACCAAAGCCCATTAGGGGTAGCATCCAATAAATTTGATCGATCTCACGCAAACATTTAAAAACCATTAGGGTCGCGAGAAAAGAAAGTGTGAGGGCTAAAGCAAATGCTAAACGTCGTCCGTAGATTTGTGCCACCTTGGCCAGTGCTAACATGCCAAAGAATCCGCCAACATTTTGCAACATTAAACCTATTGAGCTCCAGTAGGCTTTTTCGCTGGCGAGGGCGTCTGCGCTGAGCCCGGCCGTTGCCAAATGTGTATCCACAATTGAACGAATAATTTTGGGGTGGAAATTACCAATTCCCCACAAGCCAATAATGCCTGCACTGCACAGTAACAGCCCTAACCACGCGTGTTTTCTCCATACTGGATGTTTAAATAAATTGCTGTAGGAACCAAACTTAATGCCTTTTTGTTCGCCTGCTTTTTTTGCAGCTACCCATTTAGCCGGTTCTTTCATACGCCACAAAAAAGGTATGAGCAATAAAGCAGGGAAAGCTCCAATAATAAAGAGCGTTTGCCATACCTTAAGGTTTAAAGGTAAGGCTTGATGAAGCGCGTAAATGCCAACCGCCATACCGGTTAAACCCGCAGAAATATTGCCCAGAGTAGAAAGCGATTGCAGCGTGCCGAGCGCTTGCGGGCGAGCCATTTGCGGCGTTGAATCAGACACTAGTGCAACGGCCAAACCAAACACGCCACCAACGCCCACACCGGTAATAAAGCGATAGAAACAAAAATCCAAAAAACCGGTAGAAAATGCACTTAAACCCGTGCACAACGCATACATTAAAATCGCGATGAGTAACATGCGTACGCGGCCAAAGCGGTCACCCAAAGAGCCGAGAATTAAACCACCCACCGCCCAGCCCACTAAAAAAACCGAGGTGGTATAGGGTGCGTATTCTGTCGCTAACTGTTTGCCTAATAAATCTTCCATTGCACCATCGCGCGCAAGGTTAAAGATTTGCTGATCAAAACAATCAATTAACCAGGCCATGGAGGCGACGATAAATACGGCCCACTGATTGCGGTCTAACAACCTCCACCACCCGTGCTTTGATTCCGGGGTGCCTGCTGGATGTAATGTCATCGTTATTATTCTCTTGAAATTTATTTGACTGCCACAGTCACCGGCGAATTGAGATGTGCGGAATCATAAATAGCGCGCACACATGCCACCGTGTTACGCGCTTCGTGTGCTTCAATCGTTAGCGGCGAACCCGTACGTATCGCACTCACCATTTCGGCAATATGCAATTGGTGCCCTAAGAAATTAATGTCAGTAGGGGAGCCTGCACCCGATGCACCGACGCTTATGCTAAGGCTGCGCAAAGCATCATCTTCTGGTTGCGGGGTCATAAAATCCCAACGCACAATTCGATCATCTTCAATCGCAGCAGAACCAAATTCGCCGCAAATTTCTATACGCCGCTCCCAACCGGGATACGCAGCGGTAGTGGCCTCTAAAACACCTAGCGCACCATTGGCGAATTTAAAATTGGCACAAGCGGTATCTTCAGCCTCAATACCCAGATGAACACAGCGCGTTGTTCTTGCAAAAACCTCTGTGGGAACACCGGCTAGCCACGTCAATAAATCAAGCGCGTGTATAGCTTGATTTATTACCGCGCCACCACCATCGAGCGCCAAGGTGCCTTTCCAACCTTGATAATAAGCAGCAGTGCGATGCCACTTAACATATGCACTGCAAAGCGCCAGTCGGCCAAAGCGCCCGTGCTCTATTGCATTTTTTAACGCTTGCGCGCCCGGTGTGAATCGAGCTTGAGAAATGGCGCAAATTTTACTCCCCGCAATTTTTGCAGCTGCGATCATGGCATCGGCACGCTCAAGCGTTATTTCTAAAGGCTTCTCAACAATAATGTGTTTACCCGCAGCAATTGCCTTGAGCGCGGGCTCCAAATGCGCACCACTGGGAGTAGCAATGCACACCACCTGAATATCATCGCGCGCCAAGAGAGTATCTATGTGGGTGGTATGAAACGGCACATCATGACGCAACGCAAAATCTTGATTTCGCGTTTGCGATGATCCCGTCACACCAACCAAACGAATATTGTGTGTGCTAGCCAAACCTTTGATAGCTTGTGCGTGGTAGTCGGCAATCATGCCCACACCTATAAGACCAAAACCAATCGTGGGATAATTATTTTTCGTCATAGACTCAGCGCTCACTTTCAATACGTTGCGCAACTGACTGCGCAGCCAAGGCTAGCTCACACACTTTAAAACAATGTTTATGGGTCATTGCGGTTTCAGTCCGTTCAAAAATATCCTGATATATATTTGTGTAGTAAGGCAAAGGCTCATTGGCACAATCAATATATTGCGCACCCTCATTATTAACTAAAAATAAATGGTCTTTGCCTGGGCGGCCTGCTATATCAATATACTTTCGCAACTCTATGTAACCTTCGGTGCCTAAAATAGTCAGGCGTCCATCGCCCCACGCATCTAATCCATCCGGGGTGAACCAATCAACGCGGATGTAACCACTAGCACCGCCGTGCGAAAGTAAAATCTCACCAAAATCCTGCAAGCCGGGGTCATCTGGATGCGCCAGGTTTCCATAGCGCGACATTAAAATATTTGCATCAGGAGCGCCGGTAAAATGTAAGAATTGATCGATCTGATGCGATGCAATATCTACCAAAATACCGCCATAGCACGCGGGATCAAAAAACCATGCGGGACGGGTTTGGCGATTTAATCGATGCGGACCCAAACCAATCGTTTGCAAGACCTTGCCAATAGCACCAGCGCGCACCAATTCAGTTGCCTTGGTAACTGCGCGAACTTCAAAACGTTCAGAAAAATTCACAGAGAAAATCTTATCTGTTTGCTGTTGTACTTTTTTAACGTGTTCTAATTGCGCAACGGTCGTAACACCAGGCTTATCAGTCAAAAAATCTTTGCCGTGCAACATCGCCTCTATACCTAACTCCGCTCGGTCACAGGGCATGGCAGCACAAACAATAAGTGCAATACCGGGGTCATTCAAAAGTTGTTGTCTATCAGCCACGCGCGGAATATTAGGAAAGCGAGTATTGAATCCAGCTTCAACAGCCGTAGCTGTAGATGTCCAATAAGCTACACATTCAGCACCAATCTCAATTAAACTTCGCACTTGATCATAAATGTGCCGGTGATCTACACCTATGACACCAAAACGTAATGCTGGGTAGTTACTCATACAGTCGCCCGCGTAAAATAAATCTAAATTGTTCTGAGCGATTTTCACTCAGTATGAAAGTTATTGCATGAGGCATCGACACCGCGCATGAACCATCCTAAATCCACTATCACTATTCACGATATTGCCGCCGCCGCCGAGGTTTCTATCTCTACGGTTTCGTTGGTCTTGCGGGATAGTCCGTTAGTCGCAAAAAAAACCCGCGAAAAAATTCTCGCGGTTATTGAAAATTTAGGCTACGTCTATAATCGCAGTGCAGCCTCCATGCGCTCGCAGCGCAGCGGTGTAATTGCCATGTCTATTAATGATTTAGCTAACCCGTATTTTTCTGGGCTAACGTCATCCATGGAGCGCGCACTTAACGAGCTTGACCGAACCGTATTACTTTCCGATGTACGCGAAGATGTTGTTAGACAAACACGCTTCATCGAAAAAATGCGCGAGCACAATGTGGATGGCTTACTCATTTGCCCAGCTCATGCAACCGACGCCAAACAACTAATGACACAATTAAAACGCGCGAATCTACCCTGTGTTTTAGTATCGCGTAACTTGCCCGGCTCTGGCCTTGACTATGCCGGTTACGACCATCGCGCCGGCATGCGCTTAGCGGTAGAACATTTAATTGAATTAGGGCACACACGCATCGCACTACTGGGTGGTTCTCGAAAAACCTGGGTAGGCGGCCAACGCCTTGAAGGCTATCGGCAAGCACTCAAAAAGCATGGTATTAAACGTGATGCCACGCTTGAAATTGAAGGTCCGTTAAATCGCAGCGTAGGTGTAAACATGATTGAGCACGCGCTGGCACTGCCAAATCCTCCCACTGCTGCTGCTTGCGCCAACGATGCAATTGCGTTTGGCGTAATGCTGGGGTTGCGGCGCCACGGGCTGGAAGCAGGGCGTGACTTTTCCATCACCGGTAATGATGATGTTGCCGAATGCACTCTTTGGGAGCCCGCATTAACAACAGTAGCTAGTAACGTTGATTTAATTGGCGAACGCGCCGCAGAACTTTTACTTGCACGCATTGATAACCCCGACCAACCAGCGCAACACATCAATCTGCCCTTACATTTAGTTGTGCGCGGGTCTACGTGCCCGCCGCTTAAATAAGCTGCATTTTGAATCCTCATTCCTGAATTTTTATCTTTCTAAATTGCACACTGTCACCTTTATTTTGCAGCAGAATATGACTGGCACCGGGCATATCCGGTAAAGATACATAATCTTTACTCTGTATAATTAAGTATTTAATCGTTCGGTTATTGCGATCAAGCACTGCAAGACCTACTAATTTAGGGTGCTTTATTGCAATAAATTTAGAACGTTCTAAATTTCAAATTAGAATGCTATACTCTTCGGATGGTGTCAAGTTACCTAAGCGTCTTTACCACGTTTAATAATCGATGCTTCCAGTCGCGGCAGTTGCCAATGTAAGAGCTTTTATTTTGACCATAGTCAGCGGTAAAGCTGAGTTGAGAATACTTATGTTCCATTTACCTTACAGTTTGAAAACAACCCTATTGCTGACCATATCATTATCGATGCATAGCTATGCAAAACCTGATGAAGCTACTGGAAAGAGAGAGTTTGATATTAATTGTCAGGCATGTCATGTCGCTGATAAGTTAACTGTAGGGCCATCCTTACATTATATTGCCGAACAATATCCTGCTGGAAAATCTGCTGATTTTCTTGCGTGGGTTAAAAATCCTGGCCGTAAAAATCCTGACACTATTCAAATGCCCGCTATGATTCATTTGAGTGAGGATTATATTCTTTCAATTCATGCTTACATTCTCGCAATGAAAATTACCGCCCCAAGCTCAGCAATAAAAAAAGATGATGCTAATGAAAAGCCAGCACAAAAAAACCGGCCAGAGCAAGCCAGGCCTTATGTAAAACGTATATTTCTTCCCGAAACCAGCCCGGTTTCAATTGCTGTTATGTTAACTGATCGTATGGGTATTGCATGGGATACCACTTCGTGTCGAGTGCGTTATACATGGCCGGGCACAACAGATTTTTTTGATGGCTACTACAAAGAAAAAATTACCAATAAAATATTTTACCGAGAGACCGCTAAAAACTATTTATCACTTTCAGAAAATTATAAACCTGAGTTCAAAGGTTATGAGGTGATTAACGGTACTCCGCAATTTATTTGTCAATATGGTGTCACCACAACCTATGAGCATATAGTTCCTGTAATGGGATTCAACGGTTTTATTCGTATTTTGAAAATTGATAATTTGAAGTCACCGTTGACTATTCATCTGGACCACACTGGTGATGCTACCGTGACCAGCACAACACATAGCATACAAGACAATAGCCTTATTGTTCCCGCATCACCTACCCAGGAAATTCAATTGCAGGTGATCTTTCCATGAAAAAATTATTAATTTTGTTTTATCTGCTTTTCTGCGCATCTACGCATGCAGCAGCACAATGGTCAGATTATTACGATGTTGAAAATATTCCTTTGCCCGATTCGCTTGATCCACAGATTGGTGGTTTAACAACGCTAAATAATGGCAAGTTAGTCGCAACGTTTCATTCGGGTGAGGTCATGATTTATGATCCTGCCAATACACGTTGGTCAACTTTTGCATCAGGCTTGCACGAACCTCTCGGTGTAGTACAAGGAAACGATGAAAACCTTTATGTAATGCAATGGGGCGAGCTGACCCGTCTAGTTGATAATGACAAAAACGGCGTCGCTGAAAAATATCAAACTGTATTTGATGATTTTGGTGTTTCGGGAAATTATCATGAATTTGCGTTTGGCCCGGCAAAAGATAGCGCAGGGAACCTATATATCTCATTAAATGTTGCCTCTTATTACAATGGTGTTTTTAGAGAAGTACGTGGTGATTTTTCTCCTATCGGCTTTTTGACTCAGCAAACAATGAGTAATTGGAAGCAGGAAAACTGGGAAGTGTTGCGCAATAAAGCAGGACGAATGTATTCGCGAGTTCCTTATCGCGGCTGGGTGTTTAAAATAGATACTAAGGGTAAAGCAACGCCTTTTGCATCAGGATTTCGTTCACCCGATGGAATAGGTATAGACGAACAAGATCAATTATGGGTGACTGACAATCAAGGTGATTGGCGCGGTACAAGCCCTTTGTATCATGTGAAGCAAAATGGTTTTTATGGGCATCCTGCGTCTCTCGTGTGGCGTAAAGGCTGGACGAGAAATCCCCTTGAGGTGCCTGTAGCTGAATTGAATAAAATGCAAACGCCTGCGTCGGCACTTTTTCCGCAAGGCGAGCTGGCTAATTCACCAACACAACCCGTCACCACGCTGTATCCGGAGCTGTTTGGCCTGCCAAAAGGTGAATTGCTAATCGGTGAAATGAATCAGCCTACATTAATTCGATTTTTGCCAGAAAAAGTAAATGGTTTTGTTCAGGGCGCGCTAATCCCGTTTCTGAATAAATCTGCATTGGGAATTGGTAATCATCGTTTAACGTTTGGTAATGACGGCAGTTTATATGTTGGAAAAATACATTTAACGTGGGCCGGTGGAGAAGGTGTAACTCGAGTAACGTGGAATAAGAAGCCATTTTTGTTTGCGCAGAAAGTATCACTTCAACCAAATGGGTTTAAGATTCTATTTAATCAGGCTATTGGTGAAACCATGCCTAAAGTATCTGTTACCCGACATACCTATAATTACCATGCTGATTACGGATCTGAGAAAATTGATTTAACCAATGTACCGATTATTAGTGCGGACTTTAATAAAAAAAGAACCGAATTATTTATTCGTCTGCCAGAAATCAAAGCTTCATATTTATACACAATTACGCTTGATGGCGTAGCCGATCATGAGGGGAACCCATTGATGGGTGATGTCATACGTTACAACGTTGTAAAAAAGGTGCTATAAATAATTAATATTTCGAAGGAATCTCTACAGAAATTTAAATGCCTTTACAGAGGCTGGCTATGTTTAGGCTATTAAAAAGCAATCTTGGTTCGATACCCAAATTCGGGCATACCGCTATACATAGTTTACCGGAGGAGCTCTGCTGGATAGTCTATGCATATGACCTATACTCAGATCTCGGCCGTTTCTCCCGAATGTTGCGACCAGTTTTCTACCTCGTGTGGAGCCAGGTAATTCACCGTTTATCTGGAATCCCAGGTTCCAAACATAATCTCGATGTTTACAAGTTATTAAAATTACAGACACCATCCAGTTTCACGCCACTGGACAAAATTTCATTTGAAACTGGAATCTACACATTTTTTTACTTATTTGTCAGTAAATTTCTGTTAACTTGTATGACAATAATATTTTAGCAGGTATGATTAGCGCTGCTATGATCGAGCGGGTCACAGGCAATAACAAGAATCCTAAGAGGTATTTCCTATGGTAAAACTCAATTTGCGCTTGGCAGTCGCAGGCATTGGTTTAGTTGCGGCAAGCGCGTTTGCTGCCGATAAAGTTGAAATAACAGTAGACGCACAAAAGCCGGGCCCTGTTATTAATAAAAACGTTTACGGTCAATTTGCGGAACACCTTGGCGCCGGCATTTATGGCGGCCTTTGGGTGGGCACCGACTCTAAAATCCCAAACACCAGAGGCTGGCGTAACGATGTTGTTGGTGCGCTCAAGAGTTTAAAAGTACCTCTGGTTCGTTGGCCTGGTGGCTGTTTTGCAGATGAATATCATTGGCGTGAAGGCATTGGCCCACGCGATCAACGCCCGGTTAAAGTAAATACCAACTGGGGTGGTGTAGAAGAAAGCAACGCTGTAGGTACTCACGAGTTTTTTGACCTGGCAGAAATGTTAGGTGCCGATACTTATATCAACGGCAACCTGGGTACAGGTTCACCACAAGAGATGGCCGAATGGTTGGAGTACATGACTGGCGAAAGCAAGTCTACTTTGGCTGAAATGCGCCGCAAAAACGGCCGCGATAAACCATTCAAAGTTGATTATTTCACCATTGGTAATGAGGCATGGGGTTGTGGTGGCAACATGACACCAGAACACTACACCAACCTCTACAAACAAACGGCTGCATTCCTGAAAACGCCTAAGCACAACACTCCAAAATTGATTGCAAGTGGTGGTACCACAGGCCATGAAGAGTGGACCGAATACTTGAGTGCGAACGTCAAGCCCGAATGGAGCTTGCGTATGGACGCAATCAGTTTCCACTTCTACACCTTGCCAACAAATGATTGGAAAGTGAAAGGTCTGGCAACAGGTTTCCCTGAGAAAGAGTGGATTTCTACCTTCAAGCAAACTTTGCGTATGGATGGATTTGTTGCCGATGCTAAAAAGACATTGGATAAAAACGATCCAGAGAAAAAAGTGGGCTTCTATGTTGATGAATGGGGCACTTGGTACGATGTAGAGCCAGGCACTAACTCTGGTTTCTTGTATCAACAAAACAGCTTGCGTGACGCGCTGGTTGCGGCAACCAACTTCAATATTTTCCATAAGTATGCAGACCGCGTACATATGACCAATATTGCGCAAATGGTTAACGTATTGCAGGCAATGATTTTAACCAAAGACGACAAAATGATTTTGACTCCAACTTACTATGCGTTTGATTTGTACAAACCATTCCAGGATGCAACCTCATTGCCAACGAACATTACCCACAACACTACCTACACCTTGGGTGACGTTAGTGTTCCTGGTGTGAATGCTTCTGCGGCGCGTGGTAAAGACGGTAAAGTCTATGTTGCTTTGGTAAATACCAATCCCAAAGAAGCGGTAGAAGTCACTGTGAATGTTGCGGGTACAAAAGTATCGGGTGCAAAAGGCCGTGTTCTAACATCGCAATTAATGGATGCCCATAACACCTTTGAAAAACCTGATGCGATTAAACCAGCTCCATTTAGCGCATCTGCTAAAGATGGCAAACTGAGTGTTAAGTTGCCTGCTAAATCTGTTGTGGTTGTTGCAGCAGAATAAAATTAGCGAATAGCTCAAATAAAAAAGGGGATTTTAAAATCCCCTTTTTTATTACCTGAAATTCAGCTTTATTCAAAACTTTTTTGCAGTTTTAAAATATCGCCCATGTTTTCTTCAATAATCGAAAGCCGTTGATGTTTAAGCATTGCGTATTGCGGATTTAATTTTTTAAACGCTGCCATTTCTTGCAGCGGCATCAAATCATTTTGCGGTTGTAAATAATGGATGGTGTGAAACAACCCTAAATTAATAATGTCCACTAACTCCAACACTCTACCCGTGTCCTGGGTCCAGGCTCCGGTTTTACGCAAAACATCCATAAATACCGGTGAAACTCCCCACTTGGCTAATAATATCGCGCCCAAATGTTTGCTGTAGTGCTGGCAAAGAATTTTATAAGTTGGAGCTGCGGGCGCATCATAATCTTGCAATGCAGATAGCAAAGCCAAGGTTCCGACCTCACTTAACAAGCTTGCAACTATTGCATCTTCTGGATTTGGAAAATGAAGTGTTCTGGCCAAGTGATAGCTCATACAGGCTTTTAAAGTTTGTCTTTGCCAAGCTTGTTTATAGAGAGTTTTTAATTGATGGTTACGCAACACGAACAGACTTTTAATGCTGTGCGAGAGTGTCAGGTTTTCAATTGCACCCAAGCCCAAACGGTTAATCACATCCTGCAAATTTTTCGGTTTGTCTATGCTGCGATAAAAAACGCTGCTTGCATGTTTCATTAAAATAGCAGTGAGGCTAGGATCTTTGGTAATCAGCGAACTTAAATGGTTAAGGTTGACGTTGGGGTTGCTGGTCGCTTTACGAATTTCCAATGTGATGATGGGCAGGCTTGGCAATTGATCATCATTGGCCTGCATTTTTTCAATCGCGCTTTGGTAGATATAGAATTCTTTTTGGCCATAGAGATCGCTAGCCTCCCGCCGTGATGTTTGGGCAGAAGTAAAATTGTTTCCCTGGCTTGACCGATCCGAATATGAGGGCATGGCTAACTCATCGTTTATTTTTACTGGTAAAGATGAGTATAGAAGGCTTTTTGATGGGAAGCGAAATAGCGGGGTAACAGTGGCTCATCGAGCCACTGCGCATGACTTAAAACAAAACTTAAAATAAATCTTCAATTGATAGGTAACGTTCACCGGTGTCGTAACTGAAAACGATGACTCGGCTACCAGCGGGAATTTCATCTTGCTTTTGTGCAAGTGCGGCCAAGGCTGCGCCGGAAGAAATCCCCACAAAAATGCCTTCTTTTAGGGCGCTTTGACGAGCCATTTCGAATGAATCTTCTTCGCTGACTAAAATAGTTCCATCCAATGTAGCTCTGTTGAGTACTTGCGGAATAAAACCTGCACCAATACCTTGAATTCTATGCGGACCTTTTTCACCACCGCTAATAACGGGTGATTTGGCTGGTTCTACTGCAAAGGTTTTCAGGTTTGGAAATTGGCGTTTTAGAACTTCGCTGCAACCAGTAATGTGACCGCCAGTGCCTACACCAGTCACTAAATAATCCACGCCTTCTGGAAAATCAGCCAAAATTTCTTGTGCAGTAGTGTTGCGATGAACTTCTGCGTTTGCCTCATTGGTAAATTGCTGGGGAATCCAGGAGTTTGAGTGTTCAGCTGCAATTTCATTCGCTTTAGCAATGCAGCCGCCCATACCTAATTCTTTTGGTGTTAATACCAATTCTGCACCGTAGGCTTTCATTATTTTGCGGCGCTCAATCGACATGGAATCAGGCATGGTCAAAATCAAACGGTAGCCTTTAACGGCGCAAATAAGCGCCAAACCAATTCCGGTATTGCCAGATGTTGGTTCTACAATAACAGTTCCTGGCTTAAGTAAACCCTTGGCTTCTGCATCCTCAATCATTGCTAATGCAATACGGTCTTTAATACTGCTGCCGGGATTAAAGCGCTCAACTTTCATCCAGACTTCAATGTCTTTGCGAAATAAATTATTAATACGAACGTGTGGTGTGTTACCAATGGTTTGTAAAATATTATTAGCCTTCATTTTGATTCCCTTGTTAATTAAGATTAAGTCAGCGCTTTTTAACCCCTTTTGTCGTCACAAGCAAGCTTGGCGAAGTCAAACTTTGTAATACCCTGTCAGGTAGGATCTGTGATTCTGGGTTTAATACTGTTCTTATGGCTATAATGGTTCTACTCCAATCAGTCTGTCCAATGTCGTATGCTTTAACCGTGCACTGTGCCATCTGAGACGGATTTTGCCCTTGGGCAATTCAAATAAATAACAACATGAGAGAAACAATGGCTTCCTTCTCAGTAATTGGCCTTATTGGCCACCTTCATAATGAACGCGCTACTTATTCACTTAAGCGCCTGATTAGTTTTTTACAAAAGCGCAACGTGGATTTTGTGTTGGAGCAAGAAACTGCTGGCTTGCTGGTGGATGACCCTATGTTTCATGCTGCACACAAAGTTGTGGATGTCGATGAAATGGGCGAGCTTTGTGATTTGGTCATTGTTGTCGGTGGCGATGGCAGTTTGTTACGCGGAGCGCGCGCATTGGCGAAACATAATGTTCCTTTATTGGGAGTAAATCGTGGCCGCCTGGGTTTTTTAACCGACATCATGCCAGAAGATATTGAAATAAAAGTAGACGAAGTTTTATCGGGCAAGTACACGCTTGAAGAACGTTTTTTGTTGGACATGTCCATTAAACATTTAGGCGAAACTGTTGCAACAGGTGAGGCCCTAAATGAAGTTGTCTTACACCCTGGTCAATTTGTTCATATGTTGCAATATGAAATTTATGTTGACGGATATTTTGTAACGACTCAGTCATCAGACGGAATTATTGTTTCAACGCCGACGGGTTCAACAGCCTATTCTTTAAGTGGTGGTGGTCCACTCTTACATCCAAAATTAGATGCAATTGCATTGGTGCCTATGAATCCGCACACGCTCAGCAGCCGCCCAATGGTGGTTGCGGGTGATAGCCATATTATGATTCGCGTTGGCGAGCACAGCCGCGCAATTCCAATGATTTCATGCGATGGTCATAATCATTTTGAAATGACTATGGGTGATGAAATTCATATTTCCAAAAAACCGGATCTATTAAAACTTTTACATCCCGCTGAATACAATTTTTACGAACGCTGTCGCACCAAGTTAGGGTGGGGCGGTCATCTGCTCGATAACTAATTTATGGCTCATTTGTACGCTCATGAATCATTGCCGCCCGTTGAAGGTTACGATCTGATTGGTGATGTTCATGGCTGTGCAATTACTCTTGAACGATTGTTGCAAAAACTGGGTTACAAAAAAGTTCAGGGCGTTTATCAACATGCCAAACGTCGTGTTATTTTCTTAGGTGATATTGTTGATCGCGGCCCCCATATTCGCGAAGCCTTGTTGCTAGTGCATGCAATGGTGCAAAAGGGAAATGCACATATTGTGCTCGGCAATCACGAATACAATGCGCTTACCTATTGCACCAAAGCAAAAAATCCAATTACCAATACTATTGAATATTTGCGACCGCACAATTTTGCAAATACACGTTTAATCGCTGAAACGCTTGAGCAATACGCGCACTATCCAGAAGAGTGGAAAGAAATGCTCAAGTGGTTTCGGACAATTCCACTCTTTATGGAATTTGGTGGCGCGCAACACAATAATTGTTTTCGCGTTGTACACGCTTGCTGGGATCATCAGGTGATTGCGCAACACAAAGCTGTTTTTGGTGACGGACATTTCGATGAAAATTTTCTACACCAAAGTATTTATACTCACACTCCTGAATCCAATGTTATTCAATTGCTGACCCGCGGTGTGGTATTTCCGCTACCGGAGGGTGTTAAGGTTGTCACCCAGGATGGCCACGTGCGCAGCACCTTTCGCACCAAATTCTGGGCTGAAAAAGCGCAAACCTATGGCGATTTACTTTTTCAGCCCGATCCCATTCCGGATGAAATTGCTGCCTTACCTATCTCAAAAGATCACCGTGCAAATATGGTGCGCTATGGGCTGGATGAGCCGCCTTTGTTTGTAGGTCATTATTGGCTCAAAGGGCAGCCTAAACCCATTACAAATAATATCGCCTGTTTGGACTACAGTGCGGTAAAATACGGGCGTTTAGTTGCTTACAGAATGGATGGTGAGCAACAGCTCCAGCCTAAAAAATTTGTATGGGAATATGTTGATCCCTGACGAATACTTTTGATTCAGTGAGATTATTGTGAATTGGATTGTTGTTAAAAAGTTTTCGCTCGAAACAGATCTTTCGCATATTTCAGGCTATTTAGCTCAATGTAAGATAGCGCATCGTATTTATGAAGAAGCTGGTGAGCAAATTATCGCAACAGATGACCCCAGGATGGTAGGGGCAATTGCACGCCTTCTTCAAGAACTTGAGCGCGGTACTTTGATTCTTCAATGTAATGAATTAGATGACGCTGAAACCGCTCATATCGACGACAAACAATCACCAACTTTTCGTCAGCAACTCAAAGCAGTACCTGTTACAGTGATCTTGATTTTGTGTAGTATTGTTGGATACTTACTGATCGTTTTTGATTCGCAACACTTGCTAGTACGATATTTAAGTTATCAAGATGCGTATCAATCCAATATCCCATCTTTTCAAGAAATATTTAATGCGGGCCAACCTTGGCGACTAATTACGCCTACCTTTTTGCACTTTAGTTTTATGCACATTTTCTTTAATGTTTTAGGTAGTTGGGATTTAGGTGGTCGTCTTGAGTTATTACTCGGTAAAATCAATTACCTATTATTTTTTATCGTGAGTGCAATATTGTCTAATCTTGCACAATTTTTATGGCACCCTAACATTTTTTTTGGTGGTATTTCCGGCGTTGTCTATGCGTTTATTGGTTTTATTATGATAAGCCATAAAATTGCGCCCCATAGATTAACTGCTTTACACCCTGGTGAATTGGCGTTTGCGTTGTTTTGGTTAATTCTATGTGTGACCGGGGTGCTTGATTCTTTTATCGGCGGTGGAGTCGCTAATGCGGCGCATTTGGGAGGTCTATTCGTAGGTTGCGCCTACGCATGGATTACCGTTAAGCCTGCACCAGCTAAAGTCTAAATACAAGTATAAAGAGATCTCGCGATGGATTTACATAAGTTATTAAATAGCATTACCCCCGAAATTTACCAAAATTTAAAAACAGCTGTTGAGCTAGGTAAATGGGCAGATGGAAATAAATTATCAAGCGAGCAGCGCCAGCTGTGTATGCAAGCTGTTATTGCCTATGAGCACAAACATTTACCGCCAGAAGAACATACCGGTTATATACCGCCAGAGCCTCACACATATTGTGGTGATGAGGATGGTCATGAACACGATCATGCTGAGCAAGAAAAGCCTATTAAGTGGGTTGAGTAATTTATCAAATTAAGGAATACCTATGTCAGCTTCCCAGCAATTACAAGCCGAACAGCAACCACAAGCTATTTATTTGAAAGACTACAAGGTACCTGATTATCTAATTGCAAAAACAGAATTGCATGTGGATATTTATGATGGCTATACCTTGGTCACATCCAATTTATCTTTGCGAGAAAATCCTGCTGCACAAGCAGCATCGCAATTAAAGTTACACGGTACAGATCTCGAACTTATTTCTTTAGCAATTGATGGTAAGGAGCTGGCTGCGAATGCCTATGAGTTTGGAGAAGAAAGCTTAACCATAAAAAATACTCCCGCACAATTTTTGCTAACCTGCGTGACCAAGATATTTCCGGAAAAAAATACATCGTTGGAAGGTTTATATAAATCGCGAACCATGTACTGCACCCAATGCGAAGCAGAAGGTTTCCGCAAGATTACCTATTATCTGGATCGCCCGGATGTAATGAGTGAATTTACCACCACAGTAGTGGCGGATAAGAAATTCCCTGTACTTTTATCTAATGGCAATTTGGTTGGCCAGGGTGATTTGGATAACAATCGTCACTTTGCGACCTGGCATGATCCCTTTAAAAAACCTGCATACTTATTTGCATTGGTGGCAGGTGATCTCGCACATATCGAAGATAGCTTTACAACCTGTTCGCAACGTGAAGTCACCTTGAAGATTTATGTAGAGCCAAAGGATTTGGATAAATGCGATCACGCTATGACATCGCTAAAAAATTCCATGCGCTGGGATGAAGAGGTCTATGGTCGTGAATATGATCTCGATATTTTTATGATCGTAGCCGTTGACGATTTCAATATGGGCGCAATGGAAAACAAAGGTTTAAATATTTTCAATACCTCTTGCGTATTGGCCAAACCAGAAACAACAACGGATGTTGGCTTCCAACGTGTTGAAGGCGTAGTTGCACACGAATATTTCCATAACTGGAGCGGCAACCGTGTAACTTGCCGCGATTGGTTCCAGCTAAGTTTAAAAGAAGGTTTTACGGTTTATCGCGATTCAGAATTTTCTGCCGATATGGGTTCTCATACGGTAAAACGTGTTGAAGATGTCAGTTTGTTGCGTACCTTGCAATTTGCAGAAGATGCTGGTCCCATGGCGCACCCAATTCGCCCAGAATCCTATATCGAAATTTCTAACTTCTATACCCTGACTATTTATGAAAAAGGGGCAGAGATTGTTCGTATGTTGGCGAATCTTTTAGGTAAAGAAAATTTTCGCAAAGGAACAGATTTATATTTTGATCGCCACGATGGTCAAGCCGTTACTACAGAAGATTTTGTGGCTGCCTTGGCAGATGCATCAGGTAAAGATTTAACCCAATTTAAGCGTTGGTATTCGCAAGCGGGCACACCGCGTTTACAAGTGACTGATGAATACAATGAAGATACGCAAGAGTATTCATTGCATATCAAACAATCTTGTCCGCCTACGCCAGAATGCCAACAAAAGCTTCCGTTCCATATTCCTGTTGCTATGGGTTTACTGGGTAGCGCCGGTGATTTACCGCTTTATTTAAAAGATGCAGAGCCAGATTTTGAAACAGGCGATAACACTCATAAAGTTATTGAGCTGACTCAGCAAGAACAAACCTTTGTGTTCACGCGCGTGCAGGAAAAGCCTGTTCCTTCGTTGTTGCGCGGTTTCTCTGCACCAGTGAAATTACATTACGATTATTCGCGTGAAGATTTAATGTTGTTGATGAGTCGTGATAGCGACGGCTTCAATCGTTGGGACGCAAGCCAGCAATTGGCACTGCAAGTTATCAATGATGTTATTACTGTTTACCAACGCGGTGAGAATATTAATGCTGCCAGTATAGATTCTCGCTTGATTGAAGCTTTACGTAGTGTTTTGCAAGATGAAAGCCTGGACCAGGCGATGGTTGCTTATATGTTGACCTTGCCGTCTGAGGCTTATATCAGCGAACTTGCCGATATCGTTGATGTGGAAGCTATTCATTACAGTCGTGCGCTTGTGCGAAAAACTATTGCACATGAATTGCGTAGTGAATTTGATCGTGTTTATAACGGCTATGATCATCAACAAGCCTACGCAGTAACTGCAGATGCTATTGCAGCGCGTAGCTTGAAAAACGTAGCTTTAGAATATTTGATGTTGTTAGATGATGAAGACATTATTCGTAGTTGCGAGCGGCAGTATTTAACTGCAAACAATATGACCGATGTGATGGCTGCCTTAACACAATTGGTGAATGCAAAAGCAGAACTGGCACAAAGCCTTTCAGGGAATGCTTTGGCTCATTTCTATGAAAAATGGCAGGCTGAATCGCTGGTGGTTAATCAATGGCTAACAGTACAAGCAACTTGTCGCCTTCCAAATACCTTGGCAAGAGTTAAAGCCTTGGAAGTCCATAACGCATACGATAGTAAGAACCCCAATAAGATTCGCGCATTGGTTTCCGCTTTCTGCAATAACAATGCAATTAATTTCCATGATGCAGAAGGCGAGGGTTACAAATTTCTTGCCGATAAAATTATTGTATTGAATAAACAAAATCCACAAATAGCATCGCGTTTGCTAACGCCACTGACAAAATGGAAAAAATATGCTCCAGCTCGTCAACTACTTATGAAAACACAGTTGGAGCGCATTATGGCCGAACCTGATTTGTCGAAGGATGTATTTGAGGTGGTGAGTAAGAGTTTGGCGTAATTCTACTGATGTGTTGCGTGTAAAACGCTAAGTAATTTTTCAAACCTGCGCCATCATGTAAAAAGGCGCAGGTTTTTTTATTTGGTGAAGTTATTTACTGGCAGTGGCTTCGCCATCAATTGGCTTTTCCGGATGACGTAAATCCAACCTCACTCTCAATTCTCTTCCTTTTACTGTTACTGCTTTTCCGTTTTCTGTTTTGATTGGAAATTGTGCATTTTGAATCGCTGTTGTTATCTGCTTTTCGAGAAATACTTTGGCTTCTGGCTTACCATTTGTACAATTGACTGTAATATCGAAACCTTTTCCCTTTTCGTCTACTGAATAGGGGGCAGTGCATTCTCCTAAATACCCTGTTGCGATGGACTCTTTGGGGATGCTGAGTGGAATTGCGTTTGCATAAACATCGGGTTGATTTTTGGTTCGAATTTTAATATCGCTAGTGCTACTTCTATCTTCTGTAGAGTATCCTGTTACAGAAAATCCAGCACACAAGAGGAATAATGTTATAGCAGTGAATGTTTTCCCATAGGTTTTGGTAAAACTTACATCGCGTACAAACAGCCGTGTAATACGATTTAACAATAAATTCTTATGACCTGCTATTGCTAATACTAATGTGTTGCTATTTTTCATTTCCGCAAACTCCTTAAGTGTATGTGCATAAAAAAGTGGGTCGCCACAGACGGATATGGCTATATCGTCGCAAGCGTTTTCACGTTCTTCATCCATTTTGGAGGATATCCAGCGAACAAATGGATTAAAGAAATAAAGGGATGTCACAATGGTTTGCAAACTGCTAATGAGATAGTCATTCCTGCGAACATGGCCTAGTTCATGAAGCAAAATGACTTCCACCTGTTTGCTAGATAAACCTGTTAGAAGGCTTGCAGGTAAAAGTACGACAGGTTTGAAATGACCTATGATGCAGGGAATGTCGACAATATCTGAAATACGTAGCTGCACCGGTTGTGTAATACCAAGGTTATTTTTCAGTTCATTGAAGGCAGTTAACCATTGTTCACTTGCTTGATTGTTTTTATGGTTTTTAATTCGTTGGCAATAGAAAAAATCAGCCAGATATTTACAAATATATAAGCAAAACCCGATTAACCAGCAAAATACGATTTGATTAATGTGCGCGTTAATAAAGCCTGATAGGGTTTGTTTGTAGGGCTCATGAGCGACAGCAACTGTGCTATTTAAGAAATTATTTTCAGCTATAACGACGCTAACCTTATCCTGCAGGTTGGTGTAGAAGGTAGCCAAGCTCGCAAAGATACAACTCACTAAACCCACAACACTTATCCAGTAACGTGTACTGGCACGAGATTTTTTTGTGAATGCATAACTACTAACGACGCAGAGTGCGATCAGGCTGCACTGCCAGAGCGAATGAATCAGCGTCCAACCAATTGCATAGATAAATTCGGAGCTTACTAGCTTGGCTAAAGTATTCATTTTTTACTCTCCATTTCTGCTAAAAAGTCTTTAATGTCTTTTAGTTCCTGCTTGGAAATTTTTTCACTTCCTAACAGCTGCATCACCAGTTTCGATTTTGATCCACCAAATGCAGAGTGGAGTAGGCGGTTGAGCATTGTTGTTTGGGTGTCTTGTTGCTCAGCAGTGGGGAAATAAATGTGGCTTTTGCCATCTTTTTTTCTTCCCAATAATCCTTTCTGCTCCATGATCTGCATGGTTTTTAGAGTTGTCGTATAACCCACAGGTTTTGTTTTGCAGAGTTCATCATTCACTGCCTGGACTTTGGCTTCACCAAGGCTCCAGATAATGCGCAATATTTCCAGTTCGGCTGGGGTTGGGTTTGCCATAAGGGCTCCTATTGTTGCTATTTACGTAGATCTTCGTAGTAATTTATACGAAGGTTTACGTAGATGCAAGTTTTAGAAGTGTAAAGATTCGGGTGAGGGGCTATATAAACGGATTGCGCTGAAGGCTTGGTGTTCGGATATGCGGGGTGTGGTAAGCAAAGAAAGGGTAAATGCATTGTGCATTCCCCCTTTCTCTGTTGAGAAATTAAACTAATGTAATTTTTTCTTTCGTGATCAGAATTTTTCTTTCTTTATAGAGCTTGCTCAGCGCATTTTTATAAATGCCTTTGCTAACTTTGTATTGCGCGTAAATTTCTTCTGGCTCGCTTTTATCGGTAAGGGTTGATACTCCGCCGTTTTCTTTTAGGAAGTTTAAAATAACATCGGTAAGCTCATCGCGTACTTTGCTGTTTACGGGTTGCAAGCTCAAACCGATTTTGCGATCCGGCCGGATTTCTTTTATGTACCCTTTAAGCTTTTCACCGTAGAGCAAAGTGCGTGGAGAGTTATCGCGGAAAATTAAACCTAAATGGGTGTGATTGATAACAGCTTTGAAACCTAAGTCCGTGCGGCCGCAAATAATTAAATTGACTTCTTGTTGTACTTTTAATCCGCTCGCGCGTTCTTCCAGGTGATGGCTTAAGCGTGATGATGCAGTTATACGCGATGTGTGTTGATCCAAATAAACAGTTACGACATAACTATTACCTGCTTCCATAGGCTTTAGCTGTTCGTTGTAAGGCACTAGCAAATCTTTCGGTAAGCCCCAGTCCAAAAAAGCGCCTACAGCATTAACGTCTTTTACTTCCAAATGTGCGCATTGACCAACCATCACTTTTGGAGTCAGGGTTGTTGCGATTATGCAGTCATCGGAATCGAGATAAATAAATACATCAAGTTCATCGCCAATTTTTGCGCTGGAGGGAACATAACGTTTAGGCAGTAAAATATTGCCGTATTTATCGCCATCCAGGAAAAGACCAAAATCGACTTGTTTAATCACTCGCAAGCGATTCATTTGACCAATGTTAAGCATGTTTAACCTTTTGTTTACAGGGCATAATGGGCGCTATTGTAAAGCCTGCGTGTGATTAATGCTGATTTAATGTGTGAGTACTTTATGGAACTGTTTTCGTTTACCGCTCGCGAGCGTCGCTTCGCTTTAGAGCTGGATTTTGATTTGAAGTTAGAGCGTTTGGTCGTAGATGGTACGGTTATGTCGGTTAAGCCTTTGGGCGACCCTGCAGGAACTCATTTAGCTGAGGATGAGCATTTGGGGCAATTCCAGCTGCAGTTCGCTGTTAATCCTGAGGCGGTAAAATACCAGCTCCAACTTAAGGATGCGGAAACCATAGTGGGTGAGGCTGAGTTAAGTGAGCAAGCCAAGGCTTTGGTTGCTAGCAATGCCACTATTAGTGAGGCGCCCCCAGCAGCCGCTAAAAAGGCCAGTGGGTTTGTGCTGGTAGGCATTGCACTTAAGTTGTTTAAAAGTGCCAAGGTAATAAAGCTGGCTTTGGTGGGGGCTTCAGCCGCTGTTTACAGTGTGTTGTTCACGGTCGAGTTTGCGCTAGCTTTGGTTGCCGTGCTTATGTTTCATGAATATGGCCATGTGCGAGCCATGAAAAAGTTTGGTATTGCGACCAAAGGCTTCTATTTGATCCCTTTTATGGGCGGAATCGCCATAGGTGATAAGGCTCGTACCCAGTGGGAATCTTTATATATCTCCATGATGGGCCCGGTATACGGCTTGATCATGACATTGGTTTTCTTCCTCATTTATCTAGCTACCAATAGTCATTTTTGTGGTCTGGTTGCTGCGATCAGTGCATTTCTTAATTTGGTAAACCTTTTTCCCATACTTCCTTTGGATGGTGGACAAGTTGTTAAGGCTCTGGTGTTTTCCCGCCGCAACCGCTTGGCATTTTTGGCCTTACTCGTCTCTTCAGCGGTTTGTCTTTATGGGGCCTGGGTGCTTGGTTTCTACTTTCTATGTTTTTTCATTGTTATTGGGGTCGTCGACATCATTGCTAACTGGTCGGTGCCTGTTGCAGCTGATTTAGTCCCGCTAAAAACCTACGGTATTTGGTTTTCGCTGCTTTGGTATTTGGGAGTGGCCCTCGCGTTTATCCTTATTATTATGATGCTTGTAGCTGCCCAAGTGCCCGGTGCCGAAATAGTTACTAAGATATTAAGTTCTTAATTATTGATCACATATAGACAATATATAAAAAAATGTACTAATATGGATTTAAGTGTTCCATACTTGATTGAGGCTTGGATTCCTAGAGGTACATATGATTGCTGTAACCCAAACATTGCCTGCCAACGCGGCACAAGCAGCGGTAGGCACAGTGCTGAACATCATGGACAAATGGGCATGTTCAGAGAAGGAAAAGATGGCCTTGCTTGGAATAGGGCGCTCTACCTTGCATAAATACCAAGCCGCTCCTGCTAGTGCGCGTCTCTCCCCTGATTTGCTGGAGCGCATTAGCTACTTATTGAATATCCACGCCGTGTTGCGCATTCTTTTTGAAAACCCTGAGAACCAATACGGCTTTTTGCGGATGCCCAACAAAAATAGCTTTTTTAACGGCAAAGCTCCTATGGAGATTTTAAGCTCAGGTTTAATGAGTGCGCTTTATGAAGTACATCGCCATTTAGATGCTGTACGCGATGGGCAATTCGCCTAGTTGATGTGAGGAAGATGCGCTAATGGATATCAATGCAATTCCTCATGTTAATTTTCTTAACCAAACGGCTTATCGTTTAATTCCCAGTAAGTATCCTCCTAAATCTTTATTTGATGACGTTGCTAATCACGAAGAATTCGAAATAATTTTTGCTATACAAGAGCTTACGAATCCGCGCATTCGCAACGAGCTTGGCAATTTGAATCGCGTGCCTGCTGAAGAGCGTCCCTACGGTATTCGCGGCTGCAATTATGCTTTGGGCCCTTTTGTTCATTTAAATCCCGCAGGCTCACGTTTTTCTAATGGAGACTTTGGTGTTTATTACGCCGCAGAAGATGTGCAAACAGCCATCGCTGAAACTCGTCATCATCAGCAAAATTATTTTTCAGGTGTTATCGGATTAAAGTTTGATCGGTTGTCCATGCGTTGCTTAAAAACGCAATTCTCTGCAAGTCTGTGCGATATTCGTGGCGACCAATTTAAAAATAATCCCTGGTATGACAAAGATAATTACACAGCGGCACAACAATTGGGTGCGAGCTTGAAGCGTAATAAAGACGAGGGCGTTGTTTATTCTTCTGTTCGTTTGGAAAATAAAACATGCTACGCGTTGCTTTCTCCCAGCGTGATAAAAGATGTTATTCAAACAACCCACTATGAATATATTTGGGATGGCGAAAAAATTGTTGTCGCCTTGGAGACGACAGAAGTCGTCTGACCAAACGTGTTTTAAATCCCTCTGTATTTAAAAAATCATTTCTCATATTTGACGAATAACGATTATTGCGCCAAATTTTTCTGATTTATCTTTTGTTTGGTAATTTAACTGTTACTAAAAGAAGCAGCTCCCCAAAAATTTCTTATCTATCAAATAATCCGTTAGAATCATTAAGGCTGGCTATCAGTAGGGTTGAGCAAGCCGCTGATTTAATTTGATAACAAACTAAAAAGGAAAAGCTATGAACAGCAAAAAACATCAAATTCAATTTACAAAAAAAATCCTAACCTCTTTTATTGGCGCTTTCAGCTTATCTCTACTCGCACACACGGCCTCAGCGCAAATTGGTAGCGCAAGTGTGCAAGGTATGATTGCCTCACATCTTCAGCCGCAACCTGGCATTGAAGTTATCGCCAAAAATGTTGATAACGGTTATACCTTCCGCGCACTTACGCAAAAAGATGGTACTTACTCATTCAAGGGGCTTGCTCCCGGTAATTATCAAATATTCTTGGAAGCTGCTGCAGGTAAAGCACCTGAGCCAGTGGTATTAAAAGTTGGTCAATCAGTAGCGCTTGATTTCGAAATAGATAAGCCACTAACCAATGCTGATAAAGCAGAAGAAATTTTAATTGTTGGCTCGCAGCTTAAAATTAAAAGTAGCGGTGGCGAGATCGGCACTAACGTTTCGCTTGAGCAAATTAATAAGCTGCCACAAAACACGCGTAACTTTTTAGCCTTTGCGGATTTGGCACCGGGCGTGCAATTTAATCAGGGCACCGATGGTAGTACGAGTATTAAAGGCGGTGCGCAAAGCCCGGATGCAATCAACGTATTCATTGATGGTGTTGGTCAAAAGAACTATGTGTTGCGTGGTGGCGTAACGGGGCAAGATTCAAGCCGCGGTAATCCATTTCCACAATCTGCAATTGGTGAATATAAAGTTATCACCCAAAACTATTCTGCCGAATATGATCAATTGAGCAGTGCGGCAATTGTAGCTGTAACCAAGTCAGGTTCGAATGAATTCCATGGCGGGCTATTTTTTGATTACACCGACGAAGGTATGCGCAAGCCACGACCCAGTGAAGAAAAAAATAATAACGAAAAAGTAGAGAGTAACCAAAAGCAATTTGGCTTTAATGTGGGTGGTCCTATCATTCAAGATAAAATGCATTTTTTCTTCGCTTATGAAGGAAAAAATAATGCAGATCCCAAAGATGTTATTCCCGGAGGTGGTGCTACGGTTGCTGATTTACCTTCTGCATTACAAGCGCAGACCGGAGGTCGCTCAGCAGATTTTAAAGAGGATTTGTATTTCGGGAAGTTGAGCTACTTAGTTTCGGACGAACAAAAACTTGAGCTAACTGCAAAAATTCGCAAAGAAACAGAATTAACTGGAATAGGAGAGAGAAACGCTCTGTCATACGGAACTGACAAAAAGAACGATGAGACCCGCATTGATTTAAGTCACAACTGGCGTACAGACGATTGGATTAACGATGCGCATTTGTTGTATGAGGAAAATACCTGGAGTCCTCGCCCGCATTCGATGGGTAATGGATTTAAGTATTCAAACGGTGGCGGCCAGGCTATTTTAAACGTGGGAGGTGGCCCCGATTTTCAAGATAAAGGTCAATCAGGTTGGGGATTGCAAGAAGATTTTACTTATCTTGCCATTCAAGGTCACAGCATCAAAACTGGCATAAAATATAAATCGATTGAGCTACATGCAAAAGAGCAACAACCCTATAATCCGCAATACGAATACAACCTGCAATATGATCGCAATGCGAGTGTGCCCTTCAAAGTAAGGTGGGGTGCGCCGCTAACTGGTATTGGCGATGGCACTGCAAAAGGCGACAACATGCAGTTGGGTATTTATATTCAGGATGAATGGACTGCTACCGATAATCTTACTGTCAACGCGGGTTTACGTTGGGATTATGAAGAATCAGATAGCTTCCTCGATTACAAAACCCCAACTGATGTTGTGGAAGGAATTACTAAGTGGGTAGGTATTGGCAAATCTGATTTGGATATCAATGATTACGTCAGCACCGGAAATAATCGCAATTCATTTAAAAATGCCTGGCAACCACGTATAGGTTTCAGTTACAAATTTAATGACGAGCATGACATGACCTTGTTTGGTGGCGTTGGTCGCGCATTTGATAGAAACCTGTTTGATAATTTGCAGCTCGAAACTACGAAAGCGACTTTCCCGGCTTATGAAGCCTTATTCATCACTGCTGATCCATCGCATCCCTGTGCGCCTGATGCATGTGTTGCGTGGGATCCTAAATACTTGACGCGTGACGGTCTAACCCAGTTGCAAACGGGCAACAAGGGTGCTGGACGCGAAGTGTTTATGGTGAACAATAATTTGAAAACTCCTTACTCCGATCAATACAGTTTAGGTTTGCGTGGTAGCCTCAACGAAAATTGGAATGGTGAGGTGAGTATCTCGCGCATTGTGAGTAAGGATGGTTTTGCATGGCGTTTGGCAAACCGTCGCGATGATGGTAGTTTCTTTGCTCCCGGAACTACTTGGGGCGCACCTTGGGGGTTTGGTATTCCAGGCTTTGGTGCAACCATCATCGGTGACAATGGAATTGAAACAAAAGCCAATTCTTTTTATTTGAAATTGGAAAGGCCCAAAGCAGAATCTAATTGGGGATTTGCCTTGGCTTACACCTACACAGATCCAACAACCAATCGCGAGTCGGGTGAAGTTTTTGCACTGGATTATCCAACATTGAATGATTATGGAATGCATCCAGCCAACAAAGTGCCCAATCATCGTTTGGTAGTAACAACAATTGTTGGCTTACCTCTTGATATAGATTTTTCTGCAAAATTGAATTTGCAAACAGATCGTTACTTCTACGGAACTGATTGTCGCGTTGGTTGGACTGCCTGTAAGTTTGACACTTTTACACCTGATGAAAGCTTTATCTACAAACAATTGGATATTGCTTTCAGCAAAAATATTTCAACCGGTGGTTGGATAACAGATAGCAGTATGACTGTACGTTTGGATGTGCTGAATCTGTTTAACAGTTTCAACTACGACGGGTACGAAAGCTGGTTTGGTGGTGCTGGTGAAAATTTACCAGACAACTTTGGTAAACATAATGACAGTCTCGCCGGACCAACTCGCACTGTTAAGTTGGGCGTTAGCTGGAATTGGTAATTTACGATTGAATAAAACTGTGAAATAAAAAAAGGCGATACAGAAATGTATCGCCTTTTTTTCTTAAAAATTAAAACTTATTTTTTCGGTTTCAAATAGCCGTGCATATCTAACCAGCGAACAAAGCTGTCGAACCAGCCGGTGCTAGTGGTTGTTTTTGGATACATACCAAAGCCGTGCCCACCTTGTTCAAACAAATGGAATTCCACCGGACGTTTGGCTTCGCGCCAGCTATCAATCAAACCGTAACCTGCATTCGCAAAGAATGGATCATCTGCTGCCAAGCCAATAAACAATGGCGGTGCATCTGCAGGAACTTCGACTTTAGTTAAAGGACCGTAGATATCGCCGATAAAAGCAGGTTTCGCATCCTTACCGTAAAGCGTGGTTGAAATGGTAAGCATAGCGCCGGCAGAGAAGCCGACCATACCTATGCGATCTGCATCAATTTGCCATTCTTTGGCGCGCTTACGAATCAACGCGAAAGCAGCACGAGCGTCAGCAATTTGCGGTGCAAATTCAACTGCTGGATCCTGCTGTGCGAGAGGGCGATTAGCGCGGGCTGCGCCAGAGAACATTTCGGCCATAGACTTTTCAAAATCAGCCATATCTGCCGGTGTTTGCTTAAGGCGATATTTAAGAACGAATGCCGCTACACCTTTGTCAGCAAGCGCCTTTGCAACATCCCAACCTTCATTATTCATTGAAAGCGTACGGAAGCCGCCACCAGGTGCAACTATGACAGCCGCGCCAGACGCTTTGCCCGTCGCCGGGAAGAAAGGGGTTAAGGTTGCCACGGTTACGTTGCGCGCGAACACGCTGCCGTACTGGCTATGCCAGGATTCTTTAGCGGTTGCACCTGGTAGTGGGCCTGTGCCAAGTTCAATAGCGCTTGGTTGTGCCGGAATTGCAATGGGGGTCATGACATCGTTCTGTGCGAGCACAGGCATTGTCAAACTGCAGCCTATCGCAGCAAGACCCAACGTTAATGCGCCGGCTAAGCGGCTGAAATGAGGTTTGATCATAATTATTAGTCTCCTGAAATCCTGGTCTCCGGCTTTAAAGCCGGTGTGTTTGCCGATTTTTGGTTAATGCCTGTAGGCTTCAACCGAGCAGGATAATTACACAAAATGAACGTCATTAATACTTTTGTATTATAAAAATATTAAAAGGTGATAAACGTAATATTTTGCGCTCAAAAAGCAAAAAGCCCGTAAGAAGCAAAGCTCAATACAGGATTAAGTTCTGTACTTTGCTTTACTCTTGCGGGCTATCTGTCGAGGGAGTGAATCTAAAAGTGTTATTTAGCTTGTTCACGAGCAATGGCACGGTAAGCAATATCATTACGATAGAACATACCGCTCCAGCTGATTTTTTTTGCAAGTTGGTAGGCGGTTTGCTGAGCTTCCAATACTGTGTTGCCTAAAGCAGTTGCACAAAGCACGCGACCACCATTGGTAACCGTATTACCGTCTTTTGATGCGGTACCAGCATGGAACACTTTTTGGCCTGCAATTTCAGTTGTTGGCAAGCCAGAAATCACATCACCTTTGTTGTAAGCATCCGGGTAACCGCCCGCCGCAAGAACAACACCGATTGATGCGCGTGAATCCCATTCTGCAGTAACTTGATCCAGGTTGCCTTTTAAGGCAGCTAGGCAAAGCTCAACCAAGTCGGATTGCAAGCGCAGCATGATAGGTTGGGTTTCCGGGTCACCAAAACGGCAATTGTATTCAATTACTTTTGGCAAACCTGCTTCACTAATCATCAAACCGGCGTATAAAAATCCTGTGTAGGTATTTCCTTCTGCCGCCATGCCATCCACAGTAGGGCGAATAATGTGTTTCATGACATGATCATGAACGGCAGCAGTAACAACAGGTGCAGGGGAGTATGCGCCCATACCGCCAGTGTTAGGGCCTGTGTCGCCATCGCCAACGCGTTTATGGTCCTGGCTGGTAGCCATTGGCAATACATTTTTGCCATCAACCATAACAATAAAACTTGCTTCTTCACCGGCTAGGAATTCTTCGATGACAACGCGGCAACCCGCATCACCGAATGCGTTGCCAGAAAGCATATCGCGCACGGCGTCTTCGGCTTGTTGTAAAGTTTCAGCAACGATTACGCCTTTACCGGCAGCAAGGCCGTCGGCTTTGATAACAATAGGTGCGCCTTTTTCGCGAAGGTAAGCGAGTGCTGGTTCAACTTCGGTGAAGTTTTGATAATCAGCCGTTGGAATTTTGTGGCGAGCTAAAAAATCTTTGGTGAAAGCTTTAGAGCCTTCTAATTGCGCTGCACCTTTGGTTGGGCCGAAGCAGGGCAGGTTGCGCTCATTAAAATAATCAACCACGCCAGCAACTAATGGAACCTCTGGACCAACGATGGTTAAGCCCACGCCATTATTTTGTACAAATTCAGCGAGCTTTGGAAAATCCAGAATATCTATCGCAACGTTTTCAACGTTATTTTCCAATGCTGTGCCAGCGTTCCCTGGTGCAACAAAAACTTTTTCAACTTGTTTGCTTTGTGCTGCTTTCCACGCGAGGGCGTGTTCACGGCCACCGCTACCAATAATTAATACGTTCATAAATTTAATCTGCTTTTACTTTCTCTGCTCGCGATATCAGCGAGTTGAGCGGTTAATTAAAATTAGTGACGGAAGTGACGCATGCCAGTAAACACCATCGCCATGCCATGTTCATCTGCTGCGGCAATTACTTCTTCATCGCGCATTGATCCACCTGGTTGGATTACTGCTGCAATGCCAACTTTTGCCGCGTTATCAATACCATCGCGGAAGGGGAAGAATGCATCAGAAGCCATTACGGAGCCAGCAACTTGCAACCCTGCGTGTTCAGCTTTAATTGCAGCGATACGTGCAGAATTTACGCGGCTCATTTGGCCTGCGCCAACACCGATTGTGTGTTTGTGTTTTGCATAAATGATTGCGTTGGATTTAACGAACTTGGCAACTTTCCACGCGAATAACAAATCCTGAATTTCTGCAGGAGTTGGTGCGCGCTTGGTTACGATTTTCAAATCACTTTCGGTGATGATTCCGTCATCGCGATCTTGCACTAATAAACCGCCATTAACACGTTTGTAATCCAAACCTTTCACACGAACTTTGCTCCACTCACCAGTAGCGAGCAGGCGCACGTTTTGTTTTGCTTTTACAACTTCAATCGCTTCAGCAGAAACGCTTGGTGCAATAATGACTTCAACGAATTGACGTTCAACAATCGCTTTTGCAGTTTCTGCATCCAACTCGCGGTTGAAGGCGATGATGCCGCCGAACGCTGATTCGCTATCGGTAGAGTAAGCCAAGTCGTAAGCGTGTTTAATCGATTCTGCTACAGCAACACCGCATGGGTTGGCGTGTTTAACAATTACGCATGCTGGTTCATCAAATGATTTAACAGTTTCCAATGCTGCGTCAGTATCAGCAACGTTGTTGTAAGAAAGTTCTTTGCCTTGCAATTGTTTTGCAGAGGCAATGCCAACTTCTTGCGGATTTTTTTCTACGTAGAAAGCCGCTTTTTGGTGTGGGTTTTCACCGTAGCGCATTTCTTGTGCTTTGATAAATTGGGTATTGAAGGTGCGTGGGAAATCTGCACTGCCGCCTTCTACCATGCGACCAAAATAATTGGCGATGGCGCCGTCATAAGCAGCGGTATGCTCGTAAGCTTTAATGGCTAGATCAAAACGGGTTTTGTAAGAGGTGCAACCGTTGTTTGCTGAAAGTTCAGCCAAAATTTTTGCGTAGTCAGATGCATTAACAACAATGTTTACATGCGCATGGTTTTTGGCTGCAGCACGAACCATGGTTGGGCCGCCGATATCAATATTTTCTACGGCGTCTTCCAATGAACAATCTTTATTGGCGACGGTTTTTTCGAAGGGGTAAAGGTTCACAACTACCATATCGATATTGTTGATGCCGTGTTCTTGCATTACAGCGTTATCAACGCCGCGACGTGCGAGAATACCGCCGTGAATTTTTGGATGAAGGGTTTTTACGCGGCCATCCATCATTTCCGGAAAGCCGGTGTAGTCAGAGACTTCAATCGCAGGGATCTTGTTTTCAGTGAGTAATTTAAAAGTGCCGCCGGTTGAAAGAATTTCTACGCCTTGCGCGTTAAGCGCTTGCGCAAATTCTACGATACCGGTTTTATCTGAAACGCTAATCAGCGCGCGTTTTACCGCTACAAGATCAGTTGCGTTGCTCATGCGAGAGTCTCCTGGACAAAAGAAAAAAATTTAAAGATAAGTACGCAAGATTCTGTGGGTGTTATACAAAATTCTGGGTACTTAACTCTTAATGTTTGAATATTGTTTTCGGAAAATAAAAAGGGGTGGAAACGAATTGCCACCCCTTTTTTATGTGTGGCGAAATTAGTCGCCTGCGGTAATTACAGTAAGCCGTATTGCTTTAACTTTTTACGCAGAGTACCACGGTTCAAACCCAATACTTGTGCTGCGCGAGTTTGGTTGTGGCGAGTGTATTTCAACACGATTTCGAGCATTGGAGCTTCGACTTCCGCCATTACCATTTCGTAAACATCGCTAACAGATTGACCGTCTAAATGTTTGAAATAATTTTCCATCGCTTGTTCAACACATGCACGCAAAGATTGCTGCTGCGCAGTTTGATTCAAATTTTGCGCGTTGTTGGTGTTAACAGGTTGGGTAATAAAAGTTGCAGTGTTCATGCGGCTTTTTCCTCTTTCTTTATCAGCTGCTCAAAAAAACGTTGTACGCTATCTTGTTGCGCTTGAGCCGTTTCCAGTTTGTTGAACTCTCTGCGAAATAATTCGCTATCGGGCACAGTTTGCAAATACCAACTCGCATGTTTGCGAGCGATTCGCGGCCCCATAAATTCACCGTAGAAACAGTACAGTTCGCGCAGATGGCTGCTTAAAATTTCTCTTACTTCATGAAGAGAAGGTTCGGGTAATTCGTTTCCTGTAGCCAGGAAGTGCTCAATTTCGCGGAAAATCCACGGGCGTCCTTGAGCTGCACGACCAATCATCACCGCTGCCGCTTGGGTGTGATCCAATACCGCTTTGGCTTTGCGTGCTGAATCTATATCTCCGTTGCAAAACACCGGGATACTGACGGCTTGCACAACCGCTGCAATAGTGTCGTACTCGGCCTCGCCAGCGAACGCGCAAGCGCGGGTTCGGCCATGTAAGGCGAGGGCACTTATGCCGGAATCTTCTGCGATGCGTGCAATGCGTAAAGCGTTGCGTTCTTCGGTACTCCAGCCAGTGCGGAACTTTAGGGTTACCGGCACATCGACTGCGGCGACGACTGCTTGCAGAATTTCGGCGACCAACTGTTCATCTTTTAACAAAGCTGAGCCAGCGGCTTTTTTACACACTTTTTTGGCAGGGCAACCCATATTGATATCAATAATCTGGGCGCCGTTAACAACGTTTAAACGCGCTGCTTCCGCCATCATTTCAGGATCGCCACCGGCAATTTGTACCGCTATGGGTTCAACTTCGCCGGTGTGATCCAGACGCAGACTACTTTTGCGTGTTCCCCACAGCTCCGAATTGGAGGTGACCATCTCCGAAACTACCAAGCCTGCTCCCAATTGCCGGCAGAGCTGGCGAAAAGGACGATCAGTCACTCCGGCCATAGGCGCGAGAATAACTTTACTGTCGATTTGATAGGGTCCGATACGGAACAATTAATGCTCCTGATGTAAGTACACGCGGGCTTAAAAGGAGTTTCTGCACCTGCGTAAAAGGGGCGCCATGATAACCGTTCAGGGGCAGATTGAAAACGAAAAAACGCCAAATATTGGCGTTTTTTTGAGCTAAAAAGTTGCTTTAAGGGGTTGCATTTTAGTGCGCTAAATGCGTTCCCACTTAATGGGTGAGTAGACTGTAATTTACGGCATCAGGACCCGGGTCTGATATTTCCAAAGTGATGTGTACAGGTTGGCGTACGGGGATGTGCTGCATGCCGGCCAGTTCACCCGCAAGGTATTCGCGCGGGGTGAAGCGACGTGTTGCTACAGGCGTTTCATCCAATTTGCTAAAAGATAAAATCAGGTCGGGGAAGGGTTGTTCGAATGGTGCGTTGTTGATCAGTATGGCGTCTACCATCAATGCGTTTTCGATGTCCGGGTGATTGCGCACTATAAGGTTGGTGGCCAGTATTTGCGCAGTATCTATAAGTGTGGGCACTTCGCAGCCAAATACCGGACACATAAACAGGTAAGCCGTGCGGTAAGGCTCAACGCGGCTGAAGTAATCAAACTTGAAATAAGCCACCTGGAAGAAAAGTAGTGCTGCCATAAGAATGGACAGGGTTGACCAGAGTTTGCGTTGGTACCAACGGCGCATGCGTTTGGCCGTGAATTCCACGGGCGCGGGCATAATGTTCATCAGCAAGGCAGCACGCGATGTATCGAAGGCGCGCATTTTGGATGATTTTACCGGGCGCTTTGAGCTGGGCTTTTCCTCTTCTTCGTCAACCTCTTCGGTAGCAGCCGAATTAAACAGCGCGGCAGCAAACGCAGATGATTCTGCCGTTTCAGCTGGTGTTGATTCAGATGGCCGAGTAGCGTTTAAAAATTCCTGGCTAAATGCAGACTCTTCACGAGAGTCTTCCGGGGTTTCGCTAACCAAGCTAAACACAGGGCCCGAGTAGCTTGGTGTTGTTTCGGGTTGTGCCTTGGTCTCGTCAACACCAGCGTGATCTTCATCATCCCCATCGGATGAATCCTTATCGCTTACTGGAGCAATAGGTGAGGCAGGCTTTTTGAGTTGGTGTAGAACTTCTTCATCGTCATCCAAAAGCTCTTCTGCCCAAGACTCATCTTCAAGTTCCTCTTCTTCCTCACGTGGTGCCTCGTAGCGAATCTCGCGTTCGAAAAGTGAAACCGTTTGTTTGGGGTGCATATCTATATCAATGAAACCGTCGAATTCATAAGCGGAACCTTTGTCATTGGTTTGGTCCATGTCGTCACTGATTAGCACATCTTCTTCATCTTCCAGAATTTTGGCTTTATCAAGGACTGGTTTCACTATTACTGGTTGTTCAGGTTCTTTAATCGCTTTGATGCTTTCAACAACTGTAGCCACTGATGCAGGTTTTACGATTGGATGGACGTTTGCAGCGGGGCTGACTACTGCAGGCGTTACAGGTGCAAGTTGTTCAGGATTTTGGGCAGGCTCAAGCGAAAGTTGTTCGGCCTTTTGTTCTATTTTTGGAGCTTGCTTACTTTGGGCGGCAGACGTTTTTACGGGTTCCGGTTTCGGAGTCTGATTTTTTTCCGTTGCAGCATCCTGAGCTGCACTTTTCACCAGATAATCCTGTGCCTTAAAAATATGCAGACAAGAACCGCAGCGCACAGCACCCTTTGCAGACTCAAGCTGAGTGCTGGTGATGCGAAAAGCGGTAGCGCATTTAGGGCAGCGGGTAACCATTTGGGTCATGGCGATGGTGATTCCTTGTTGATTTGCCTGTGAGTGTAGCTGGTCACTCTGGCGTGGTAAATTGTTCTTATCGTGTAGTGTTAAACCTACCGCATTTGTAAACAAATGCGGGACTTAAAGCAACTTATTCAACCTTATTCTCGCTATCCAATGCCACATTTGGGGTTGTCTCGTTTGGCGTTTGTTTAGGCGCGTACCTTGGTTCCGGTAATACGCACCCACTCTTCCTGGGTGGCGATAGGATCGAATTCAAACCATTGTGCGTAAGCTGCTTTAACAGTATCGGCTTGGATAGCGAGGATTCCGGATAAACAAATTTTTCCGCCTACTTTGGTCATCGCATTCAAAGCTGGTGCCAGCTCTGCCAGCGGGCCGGCTAAAATGTTGGCGAGCATGATGTCTGCCTGAAACTCCGGACAATCTTTTGGCAAAAATACTGGCATGGCATCTTCTGGAAGATTATTGCGCTTTGCATTTTCGGTGGTTGCGAGCAGGGCTTGTGGATCTATATCTATACCGATAACTTTTTTCGCGCCCATCAATAAGGTAGCTATGCCGAGGATGCCAGAGCCGCAACCATAATCCACAATATCCAGGCCGCTGAAATCTTGTTGGTCAATCCACTGCATGCACATAAATGTTGTTGGGTGCGTGCCTGTGCCGAAGGCGAGGCCTGGGTCGAGCATTAAATTAATTTTGTCCGGCTCTGGCGGTTGCTGCCAACTTGGGCAAATCCACAAGCGTTCACCGCAGCGAATGGCGTGGTAATTGTTCATCCATTCGCGTTCCCAATCTTTATCTTCCAATTGTTCCCATTTATGTTCAGGAAGTTTGTTGCCGAATTTTCTTTCTGCAATCGCAATAGTTTTTGCTGTGTCGATTTCCGCATCAAATAAACCGGTGATTTTTACGTTATCCCACAGTGGAGTTTCACCAAGGCCCGGTTCAAGAATGGGTTGGTCAGCGTTGTCTTCAAAAGTGACTGATGCTGCGCCGCACGCGAGTAAAGAATCTTCAATTGATTCTGCATAACGGCGGGGGGAAATAACTTTTAATTGAAGCCAGGGCATAGTTGTTGCTCAAAAAAATAAATAAGAGTTACACGCTTTTATTGTAAGCGTAGAAAATATCGTCTCTAACCCAACCTAAAGATTCATATAAAGATTGGGCAGTTAAATTCGTTTTCGCGGTGGTTAAATCCATGCGCGGAATATTATTCGCTTGCGCGTGTTCGCGAGCCTTTTCCAGCAGCATTTTTCCCAAGCCAGATTGGCGCGCGTTTGGCGAGACAAATAAATCAGAAAGCGTATAAATAGGTGCTGCAATCACTGAACAAAAGCTGGGGTAAATCTGGCAAAATCCTAACGCATTTTGTGCTTCATCTTCTGCAACAAAAATAATGGACTCATTGTTGCTCAAGCGATCGCTAATAAACTGTTTGGCAAATTCAAGATTGGGTTCTTGTTCGTAAAACTGACGATAGGCATCAAAGAGTGGTGCGATTTTAGCTGTGTCTGCAATGCTTGCGTTACGAATGTTCAATCTTAAATCTCTCCTTCGAATCAAAAAAGTTGCTGGCATTAAAATGAAAAATACCCCAGTGCGAAAACACTGGGGTATTTGCGGCTAAAAAACTGATGTGGATCAGTGATTCATGCCCAATTTCTTTTCCAGATAATGGATGTTCACACCACCTTTACGGAATTCAGCATCGCGTACCAACATTTGTTGTAGCGGAATGTTGGTTTTGATTCCGTCAACAATGGCTTCATCCAATGCTTGGCGCATACGATCCAACGCAATCTCGCGGGTATCACCGTAGGTAATAATTTTTGCGATCATGGAATCGTAATTTGGTGGAACTGTGTAGCCGTTATACAAATGTGAATCAACGCGCACGCCCAAACCGCCGGGAGCGTGGAAACCTTTTACCAGGCCGGGGCAGGGCATAAAAGTTTGCGGATCTTCGGCATTGATACGGCATTCAAACGAGTGGCCGCGAATAATCACGTCAGATTGTTTGATAGAAAGTGGTAAGCCCGAGCACACGCGGATTTGTTCTTTGATCAAATCAACACCGGTCACCATTTCTGACACTGGATGCTCAACCTGAATACGTGTATTCATTTCGATGAAATAAAAGCGGCCATTTTCATACAAGAATTCAAAAGTACCTGCGCCTTTGTATTTAATATCAATACAGGCTTGCACGCAGGCTTTGTAAGTTGCTTCGCGAACTTCTTGCGGAATTCCTGGTGCTGGAGCTTCTTCCAATACTTTTTGGTGACGACGTTGCAATGAACAATCGCGGTCGCCTAAATGAATTGCATTGCCTTGACCGTCTGACAAAATTTGTACTTCAACGTGACGCGGGTTTTGCAGGAATTTTTCCATATAAACCGTGTCATCACCGAACGCAGCTTTCGCTTCGCCCATAGTGATTTGAATTGAGCTGATTAAAGAATCTTTGTCATGAACAACGCGCATACCGCGGCCACCGCCTCCGGCTGCTGCTTTGATAATAATAGGGAATCCAATACGCTCAGCAATTTCCAAACACTTTTCAGGTTCTTCAGTTGGATTTGGCAGTGCGCCATCTGAACCAGGAACAGTCGGCACGCCCGCTTTTTTCATCGCCTTAATGGCTTCAACCTTATCCCCCATCATGCGGATTACATCTGGATCCGGGCCGATAAAAGTGAAACCGCTTTTTTGTACGCGCTCGGCAAAGTCAGCATTTTCTGCCAGAAAACCGTAACCGGGGTGAACGGCTTCAGCATCGGTAATTTCCATAGCCGCAATAATCGAAGGCACATTCAAATAACTTTTTGGCGATGGATTTGGCCCAATACAAACGGCTTCATCGGCAAGGCGAACGTGTTTTAAATTGCGGTCTACTACAGAGTGTACTGCAACCGTTGGAATGCCCATTTCTTTACAGGCACGCAAAATGCGAAGTGCAATTTCGCCGCGGTTTGCAATGAGAATTTTTTTAAACATAACCAAGTCCTCAGCAGTTAGCTGTTATTGTTAGGCAATAATCACTAAAGGCTGATCGAACTCAACGGGATTACCGTCTTGTACCAAAATGGCTTCAATAACGCCGGCTTTGTCGGCCTGGATTTGATTCATCATTTTCATGGCTTCAATAATACAAATTACGTCGCCAACTTTTACGCTTTTGCCAACTTCAATGAATGGCGCTGAGCCAGGGCTTGCTGCGCTGTAGTAGGTGCCCACCATCGGAGATTTAATGCTGTGGCCAGTAATGGCAGCCGCTGCAGGTGCAGCAGCAGTTGGTGCTGCTACTGGAGCTGCGGCAGCTGGCGCAGGAGCGGCAGCTTGAGCTGGTGCCGGAGCATAATTTTGTACGGGTGCAGATACATATTGAACAGTGCCGCTGTTGCGGGCAATGCGTACAGACTCTTCGCCTTCTTTGATCTCTAATTCACCGATGTTTGATTCTTCAAGTAATTCGATGAGTTTTTTAATTTTGCGAATATCCATAGGATCCTCTTAGCAACAGTTGTTGGTTGTAATAATTAATCGTTAACGATTAGTTGTTGAGTAATGTAAAAGCAGCCTGCATGGCCAAGCGATAACTATCCGGGCCGAAACCGCAAATAACACCTTGGGCAATGTCAGAAAAATACGAGTGATGACGGAAAGTTTCGCGTTTGTGCACGTTAGATAAATGCACTTCAATAAACGGAATATTTACCGACAAGAGCGCATCGCGCAGGGCGACACTGGTATGTGTGAAAGCAGCAGGATTAAACAGGATAAAATCAACGCCTTCTTTGCGCGCATCGTGAATACGATCAATGAGTTCGTACTCGGCATTGCTTTGCAGTGTTTGAATATGGTGGCCAGCATCTAAACATAATTTGGTCAATTGCTGGTTTATGGTCTCAAGAGTGGCGGCGCCGTAGATGCCTGGTTCACGCAGGCCAAGCATGTTCAGATTGGGGCCGTGAAGTACCAAAATTGTTGCCATAGTGAGTCCTATTGTTGTGAACAGCTGCGAACGGGCTGTTTGACCACGAGAGGTCGACACAAGTTTCATCGGATTTCAAAAAAGTGGCGGGAGTTTGCCGCAATTTGTTACTTATGTCCACGATGAGTGCGAAATTAATTTAAATTGCTGAATTTCGCTGCAAGTTTGCAGAAATTGTTACTTGCTGTAATTGTTGGGAGGGCCAAAAGCGGAATTTTAGTGACCTGTTACCGCATCTTTCCTGCTTTTTAGAGGCAAGATGCGACAATTTCGCAGTTTGAGAGGCTAAAATCGTTAATTGTCGTCTATTTTGCAGGCTTAATGGTGTTTATAACAATAGATGGGGTTAGCAGTTGCGGTAAAACCTCGCCACGCTTGGCGGAACCGGCGGGGAACCATACATATAAAGGTACGCCGATTCGGCCATAATCCCGCAATAATTCCTTTATTTGTGGATCTGCGTTTGTCCAATCGGCCTTTAAAGTTGCTACATTCAGCTCATCAAAAGCAGCTTCAACTTCTTCGCGGTTAAGTGTTGTACGTTCGTTAACTTTGCATGTGATGCACCAATCTGCTGTGACATCGATAAAAACCGGGCGCCCTTGGGCGCGCAGTTCGGCCAACAGTTCAGGAGTGTAAGCGATCCAGCGCTTATCAGCCTCGCCATTTTTCATGGCTTTATAAGGAATGAATATCGCCAATAAAAGCGCAGCTAAGGCAAGTGCGGTGTAAATCTTCTTGGTCCACCCACTTGTCGGTCTGCGATAAATCCAAAATGCAAATGCAATGGCGACAGCGCCTAAGCAAACGGCGAGCATCATTCCAGAGCCGGCTTGGTTGGTAAGTACCCAAAGTAACCAAATGGCACTTATATAAAGAGGGAAGGCGAGGAATTCCTTAAGTGTTTCCATCCATAAGCCCGGCCTTGGAAGCTTTTGTGCAAACTGGGGCAAAAAACACAGCAAAAGCAATGGCACGGCCATGCCCACACCCAAAGCAACAAAAACGGCCACGCAAACATAGGCTGGTTGGGTAAGCGCGAAGCCCAAAGCGGCACCCATAAAAGGGGCCGTACAGGGGCTCGCCACCACTGCTGCTAATACTCCAGTGAAAAATGAACCTTGCAGGCCAGACTTTTCAGTAAGGCTTTGGCCTACTCCCATGAGTGAGCCGCCCACCTGGATATAGCCAGCCATTGCTAGTCCCATGATGAAAAACAGGTAGGCGAGTGCTGTGACTAGCCCGGGAGATTGCAGCTGGAAGCCCCAGCCAACGGCTTGTCCGCCCGCTTTTGCAATGAGTAGCAAGCCGGCGAAGGCCGCAAACGAAGCAACTATGCCCAGCGTATACATGAGTCCATGCAGTTTAAGTTGTTGACCGTGGCTTTGCACAAGGCTCAATACCTTTATGGAAAGTACCGGAAAAACACAGGGCATAAGATTTAGGATAACGCCGCCGAGAAAAGCAAAAAGCAATGCTTGCCACGCCCACAGTTGATCTTCTTCAGCTGATGCTTGGGCCTGATCGGCTGATGTTGCACTCGAATCAGTAGCGACTCTTGGCTTATTTGCCAGCTTGGTAACCTCATTTTTGCTTGTATCTATATGGAGGTTTTCGGAATAGGGTGGGTAACAAAGCCCGGCTTCTGCACAGCCTTGGGACGTGACTTTTAGGTCAAATGAAGGTGTGTTTGCTGGAATAAAAAAATCTGCTGTCACTTCATGGTAGTGAAGCGTCATATCTTTACCGGCAAACTCATCGAACTTGGGTTTCCCCTCGGGGCTGAAAGTCGGTGTGAGCGCAACCTCGGGTGTTGCGCGAAACTTGAAGCGTTCCTGATAAAGATAGTATTTGTCAGCAATGGTCCAGGTCAGGCGCAGCTTTTTAGTGGTTGCATCGCTATCGCTAATCTCGGCGTTAAGTTTATAGGCTTCTGTGACAGGCAAAAAATCATCCTGTTTGGTGAAGCTCGCCGCTTTTACAGTGGAAACATTGGCATTGCCGGAGGGATTAAATTCTTCAGCAAAAGTAAAGGAACCTTGCAGGAAAATGACCCCCAACAGGATATGAGCAAATTGCTTAATTGCCGGGATTGAAAAATTGAATTCAGGGAAGCGAGAAGTTGGCATAATGGGCGCCTTAGTGAGCCGGTAAGCCGGCAAATTAAACCTAAAGTGGCATAAATTGCAGCAAGTGTAGTTGAGTCAAGAGTCTGGCTGCCAGTCATGTTTTGTTAAAATGGAATTCATTGGATCTTTGGTGTGCGTTCTGTGTCACAGGTTCAGCCACTGATATATCTTTTCCCAGAGCTTATTTATTAGAGAAAGTATTCATGTTTAGTTTGTTATCTCTTCGTTGTGCTAGATCTTTCATCAATGTGCGAATTCTCGGCTTAGTTGGTTTGGCAGCTGTTTTAGGTGCTTGCCAATCTACCCCCAAGCAAGAAGAGCAGCCCCCAGTTGCCCAGCAAGTGCAAGCCCCTGTTGAGCTCACTGCGCAACAAAAAGTGATTAACTCTCTGTTATCAGAAGCAGACTATTGTTTGTCGCAAAACAAACTGCTTAATCCTATCGCCGACAATGCCCACGACCGGTACCGTTCTGTGCTCTTGATGGACCCCGAAAATGAGCGCGCAAAACTGGGTTTGCAAACTATCTCCTTACGTTTTGTAGAGCTTGCCCGTACAGCAGCCAGACGCGGCAATGTTAGCGAAGCGCAAACCATGATCAAATATGCGCGCGGTGTTGATAATAATCCGGTTGTTCAAGATGCTGCCGAAACCTTGCGCAAACAACTGGGCACTATTCCCGCCGCAAAGCCTTACACACCTGGTGAAGGCGAAGTAGTCTTGGATGCTAAATTGCTGCAGGCGAAAGATCCCCAGATCACCACGCAGTTGGTAGGTGTTGCGCAAAAAGCAAAAAAAACCGATGAGTTTGTTTTGATTATTGCTCGTACGGATGCGGAAGGCCGTTATATATATCAACTATTGCGCAATGCAGTTCCCGGTTATTTGGTGCGCGGTGATATTAAAATTGGCTCACCTGCGCGTGTGAAGTTGGTTAAATCCCTGGATTAATAATTCGATTATCTGCGAAGGCCTCTTGTGAATAAATTACTGAAAAGTCTTGCTTTGGTGATGATGATTTTTAGTGGCGCTCAAGCCGCGTCTGCGGCTGATGCAAACACGTCAGATATCAATGTAACCAATGCATTTTTTTACGTGCCTTTGGGCACAAGTAAAACCACTATGGCCTTTTTTACCATCACTAATAATTCAAACAAGGATATTAGTATCACGGGCGTGAGTTCTAGTTTTGCCAAACAAATTCGGTTAATGCCAGAAGCCACTCTGTTGATTCCTGCACATCAATCAGTCGCTTTGAAATCCAGCGGTCGCTATGTAGAAATTAATGATCTTAAAGCCAAGCTAAGCACCGGCGACGAGCTACACTTACTAGTAAGCTTGAGTAATGGGCAAAAGCTACAACTGGTTGCCCGAGCGAAAAGCGCTTACGATCAAGTACATGGCCACTAAAGGTTGGCATCATGAACCTATTGATAAGGTCTTGGGTTAAATGAGAAGGTCCTGGGTTAAATGAGAAGGTCCTGGGTTAAATGAGAAGGTCCTGGATTAAATGAAAAGGTCCTGGGTTAAAAAATTTCACGTCAGAGAGTGGTGGGTGCGAAGCGTGCGCCGCGCTCGTGACGAATACGAAGACACCCAGAGCGATATAGAATGCGCCCGGCCAGAATATCGTTGGGCAATTTATGTTTTTTTGATTTATCTCGCCGGTACAATTTGCTTAGGGATTTATTGGAGTTCTGCACCCGCAGAATTAAATGTCCGCGCCACTACCCAGCATCAATTAGCAACTTTAAAAATACCAGTTCAAACACAATGGCCAAAAGGTGTTGCTACTACATCTACTTTGATTAGCATTAGTGAAACTTTATTAGATAAACATGGTGGCTACCTAACCAACGATTTTTCTCCACCGGGTATTTGGCTTGATAACATGTCCCATTGGGAGTTGGGTGTTATAACCCAAGTGCGAGATACTACCCAAATTTTGCGCTCGTCATTGAGTCAATCCAATCTCAAGCATGATTTGGATGTCGATCTGCAAAAAGCAGAGGTGCGTTTTAATTTTTCCGATAATTCCTGGGGGGTTCCTTCCACCGAATCCCAATACCGCTCTGGTATAGAGCACTTGCAGAAATACAATTTGCGTTTGTTACAAGCGGGCGCTGAGAATGCGCAATTCCATGTGGATGCTCAACATCTCAATGATTATTTGGCTGGTGTAGAACAGCGCTTAAAAATTTTATCGCAACGCTTAACGGCAAGTGTTGGTCCAAATCCTAATACCGATGCATCGGCAATCTCCATGCGCCAAGCTAATGCTAAAAAAATTGTGAGTGCGCTCTACACTAAAACACCCTGGACGCAAGTAGACGATATTTTTTATGAAGCTCGCGGTTCGTCCTGGGCGCTAATTGCTGTTTTACAGGCGGTAGAAATTGATTTTGTAGATGTATTGCAAAATAAACGCGCCCAGGTAAGTTATGAACAAATTATCCGTGAATTAAAACCCACGCAAGATCCAGTCTACAGCCCAATGATTTTAAATGGCGATGGATTTGGGTTTGTTGCCAATCATTCGCTCACCATGGCGTCCTATCTTGCACGTGCGCAAGCAGCAATTTCAGATTGCCGCCGCCAATTGTTAGTATCAACTCCCTAATAAGTCCCTTTTATGCCGAACGCATTTCTATTAACTCGCCAATGGCGCGATACTCGTGAAGGTATTGTGCTGGATTTTTGGTGGGCAACAGAACAGGGCGCCTGTTGGACGCAAATCAATCGGCAGGAAATGGTATTTTTTATTTTGCGTAAAGACGCAGAAAAAATAGCAAAACTTTTAGCTGGTTTACGCGCCTGGCGTATGGCTGAAGTCGAACTTAAAACTTTTCTTAACCTTCCTGTTAATGCGCTTTATTTTAAGAGCCAACGTGCTGCTCGCGATGCCTTGGAGTTACTCAAGCAAGCGAATCTGGATTTTTGGGAATCAGATATTCGCCCTCATGAACGTTATTTGATGGAGCGATTTATTACGGCGGGAGCAACTATTGATCTCGTTGAGCCTGTAGATGGTTCCAAGCCAATACTAAATCCCAGGATGACACCTTCAGAAACACGTATACCCTTAAAAATGGTTTCTCTCGATATAGAAACCTCTATGGACGCCAAGCAATTATTTTCCATTGCTGTTTGGGCGGAACATGATCGAAAAGTTTTTATGGTGGGTGAGGGTGAAAATTCTGAAGAGCACTCAGTAATTTTTTGCGCAACTCAAAAAGCTTGTTTGCAAGCTTTTTTGGATTGGTTGCATGTGTACGATCCCGATATTTTAATCGGTTGGAGCGTCGTGCAGTTTGATTTGTGGGTGCTGGAAACACTTTGCCAAAAAGAAAATATGACTTTTGAATTGGGTCGAGCCAAGCAAGCTGCGCATTGGCGACAAGAAGACGGTGACGGTCGCCGGTATATTATAATTCCGGGCCGTGTTGCGCTCGACGGTATTGAATTATTAAAGGCGGCAAATTATCGCTTCGAAAGCTACTCCTTGCAGTTCGTATCAGAACAGCTTTTAGATAAAGGAAAACTTTTGCAGGGCTCCGGTCGCGGTCACGATATAGCGCGGCTATTCGTAGAAGATAAATTGGCGCTTGCCGATTACAACCTGCGAGATTGTGAGCTGGTATGGGAAATCTTTGAAGATAAAAAATTGCTGCACTTCGCAGTCGAACGTAGCCAATTGACCGGATTGCTGCTGGACAGAATCGGTGGTTCGGTTGCTGCGTTTGAATATTTGTATTTACCACGCTTACATCGTAAAGGTTATGTGGCACCTAATTTGGGTGAGCTGGAATCTGATGTGATTAGCCCGGGTGGTTATGTGATGAATTCACGTCCCGGCATTTACGATAATATTTTGGTGTTGGATTTTAAAAGTCTGTATCCCAGCATCATACGCACATTTTTAATTGACCCTTGTGCGTTCTGGATTGCGCAGCATGAGCAATTGCCCTCCGAGAATACTGTTGCCGGTTTTAACGGAGCATATTTTGCGCGAGAAGGACACATATTGCCGCACATTATTGAACACCTTTGGTCTGCGCGAGATGTTGCCAAGCGTGAAAAAAATGCACCGCTCTCTCATGCAATAAAAATTATCATGAATTCTTTTTACGGTGTTTTGGGGTCGACCGGCTGCCGTTTTTTTGATCCACGTGTATGCAGTTCAATTACCTTGCGTGGCCACGATATTATTCAACGCAGCCGCGATTGGATTGAACAACAAGGTTACAGTGTTATTTACGGTGATACAGATTCACTCTTTGTTTGGGTAGAAAATAATTGTGTGGGGAAAACGCCCAAAAATAAAGAACAGTGTCAAAAGATCGGTGATCGTTTGGCGCGTGAGTTAAATCAGTGGTGGCAAGCGGTATTGAAAACGGAACACGCCATTAAAAGCCATTTGGAAATTCAATTTGAAACCCATTATCTTCGCTTTTTGATGCCCACCATTCGCGGCAGTGATTTGGGTACCAAAAAACGTTATGCCGGTGTGATTGAGCATAATGGTGAGCGAGAGTTAGTATTCAAAGGTTTGGAAAATGTACGCACCGACTGGACGCGTTTAGCAAAAGATTTTCAAGAGCAACTTTATAGCAAGGTATTCGCGGGCGAGGACTATCTCGACTTTGTGCGCGAAACAGTCTCAGATGTACTTGCCGGTAAGCGCAATGATGATTTAATTTACAACAAACGTTTGCGCCGTCATTTACACGAATACGAAAAAAATGTCCCGCCGCAAGTACAAGCTGCGCGCAAATACGTACAGCTTACCGGTAAGCCTATCAGGCGCGGCGATTGGATTGCTTATGTTATTACGACGAGCGGAGCTGAACCCATATCAGCGCAGCAAAGCCCTCTGGATTATCAGCACTATGTAGATAAACAATTAATGCCGGTAGCAGACAGTATTTTGCACTTTATGGAACAAAATATGACCGAGCTGGTCGATACGCAGATGTCTTTATTTGTTCATTAATGTGTTCCCGGGAGATCCTTGTGAAATCTATGTTGATACTGGTATTAGCCTTTGCTGGTTTGAGTGCGTGTAGCGATCGGCAAATGTATAATTCGATACAAACTGGCAATAAGAACGAATGTGATAACCTGCAACATGTACAGCGCCAGGAATGTTTAAAGCGGTTGGGACCTTCATATGAAAAGTATGAAGAAGAGCGCAAGAAATTATTAAAAGATAAAAATTAACGGTAAGACGAGTAGAAAATGGAAGAGATCCTGGATTTATTGCGTGAAAATAATGTATCGGTTCCAGTCCCACTGGATTTGCCGGATGAAGATCAGTTAGTCATGATTGAAGAAGAAATCTTCCTGCCCATTCCGCGCGATGTACGTACTTATTTATTGGAAGCAAGCGATGTTATTTATGGCACTCTGGAGCCAGTAACCGCAGCAGATCCAAATTCACACACTTACTTGCCAGAAGTAACAGCTGTTGCCTGGTCAGAAGGTGTACCGCGCTATCTTTTGCCGATTTGTGAAGACAAAGGCGCATACTACTGCGCAGATCCGGAAGGTGAAATTGTTTTTTGGAAAGATGGCGAGTTGACTGATGAAACCTGGCCATCGATTTGGCAATGGGTAAGGGATGTTTGGTTGGAGTCTTGAGCTTAAATACTTTTTTGATGGGGGAGTCGTCATTCCCGCTACGAGAGGATGATGATTCCCTATTTAATTCTTCAATATAGTTATTGCAATTGGGTTCCAAATTATTGCAGCTTCACTAAAAACATTTTTGGCCATTGCTTGCCTGTAATCCAAAACGTTTTTTTGTCAGCATCATAAGCAATTCCGTTTAATACACTTTCTTCATCTTTCACTTTCAGGTTTTTTGCGATCTCGGAAAAATCCAATAGACCTACCACATCACCTGTTGCCGGGTTGATTTTTACAATTCTGTTGTCATGCCAAATATTTGCCCAGATAAAACCCTCTGCATATTCCAATTCATTTAAATTGGTTACGGGCTCATGCTTGAATTTTACCGCGATGGTTTTCTCCACGGCGAAGTTTTCGGTGTTGTGGAAAAATAACTGATTGCTGCCATCGCTACGGATGATTTGTTTTCCATCCGTTGTTAATCCCCAGCCTTGGCCGGTGTAGTTCAAGGTTTTTTGTAGCGAAAAGTTGGTGGCGTCATAAACAAAAGCTGTATTTTCTTGCCAGGTAACTAAATAGAGTTTGTTATTGAGCAGTGTTAGCCCTTCTGCAAAAAAACGATCCGGAATGCGTTGCTTCTGTGAGAAAGGTGCTGTCATTTTTGCCCAGGAACTTTCAGGCTCTGTAACAGGATATGAAACTATCTGTGACTTGGCGTAAAGCCCGCTGCTTTCGTAAAAATTACCGTCTTTAAGCAAAAGGCCTTGCGTAAAAAGACTGGTTTTGTGCGAACGTTCGGCAAGTATTTTGTAGTGTATAGAGGGCGCGCTAGCGAGCGAATCAGCTTGCGCGCAAGAGAAATTCGCAATAGTTGCAAGGCTAAGGCAAAATAGGCCGATGAGATATTTCATAGTGTGTAAGATATTCCAATCTATTTTTAAATTACATCTTCTTTGGCGTTAATTCTTTTAGGGCGAGTATCATGAAGCGTTTGCGTTCATTTGTCAGTATCACCTTGCTCGGTGGGTTTATGGTGGTCTTGCCGGGTGCCATTCTGGTTTTATTCGCTGAATGGTTGTTCGGTGTTATTAGTCGTTTGATCAAGCCCTTTAATGATTGGGTGGCAACCTGGTCTCCACTTACAAATTACATGGCCGATTTTACCGGCGTTGCGTTTTTATTGGCAGGCTGTTTTTTAATTGGTCTTTTGGTGAAAACCAATATTGGGCAATGGCTACATGATTTAATCGACGATTTTTTGGGCAAGGTGTTGCCCGGTTACCAAACGATTAATAAGTTGGTGTCGCAACTGTTGGGCGGCGAGGGCAATACTTCGCTGTTGAAAGGTGAAGCTTGTCGCGCTTATATCATGGGGCGCAATGTTCCTACTTCAGTTACCGGGATTGTGACTGCCAGACATGCAAACGGTGATTTTACCGTGTATGTGCCAACGGCGCCGTTTTTGACCTCGGGGATGGTATACCACTTGGGCGCAGATAGTGTTGAATTGTTACCGCATATTTCGGTTGAAGCCGTCATGCGCACAATCATCGCCTGCGGTAGCGGTTCGCAAGTCTTGAGCGAGCCTTTACCTGCGGAAGAATAAATTTTGTTGCTCGAAAAAAGGCCGCCCTGCTAAAACAGGAGCGGCCTTTTTTATTGCGTGAGATTATTTTTTAACAGGTTTGGATTTGCTAGCTTTCTTGGGAGCTGTTTCTTCAGTGCTAGCTTTTGCTGCTACTTTCGCGGGTTTGCTTGCGCGCGTGCCCGAAAGGGAAACATCTACAGAGGGTAATTTGGGGTCTTCACCACGTTCGCGGCTTTCTACATAATTGATTGCATCGGTAACAGCATTAACAACTTTGTTATGAATTTCATGCATGTCTTGTGGTGACATAAAAAATGTCATATCGACATCGTGGCGAATGTAACGCGGCGGCATGCGGTTAAGTGCTACGCAAGCAACATCTGCCAGGAAATCTCTATCTCCCTCTTGCGCGCGAGTACTTTGCTCAAAGATTTCCTCAAGCACCAAACGCTCGTAATAGTTGTGGATAAAATCTATTTCGTCGTAATTAACGAGGTTGTAATTGCGGGAATTGGTCAGCATTGTCCATATCTCTTATTAGGGGCTAAGGCAGGGGATGATCTGAGTATAGACGGGGTTTTAGCTTTGCGAGGTCTTTCGTTAGTTGCCGGCTTTAGCGTTTGCTGCGGGTTAAATCCCGTATAACAAATCGTGCCGGGTTGAGCGCATTTACCAGTTCGCGCGATAGAGGCATGGGTTCTTCGTTAATTTGCGCAGCGAGCATTTCGGCGCAGAGCGGGGTATACGCCAGTCCACGTGCGCCGTGCCCAATATTGATATACAAACCAGACCAATAGCTTCCACCGCAGGTAATACCGGCTCTGGCATTTTTGCGGAGCGGGCCAAAATCTTCCACCATTTTATTGACCAGGGGTAAAGCACCTACAGTTGGCAGATAGTCGGGCAATGAACAGCGAAAAGCAACGCGGCCTTGGAGTTGGCTAGCATCAGCATTAATTGCAAAGTTCGGGATGTGCGCGCGCAAATTATCCAGATTCGTTTGGTGATCGCTGGGGCGTGTCTCTGTCGCAGTATCTTTAAGATTAAAGGTAGCGCCGGTACAAAAAATTCCATCCTGGGCTGGGCTGATATAGCCTTCAGCGCACACCACAGTTTTAAGTGAAGACTTGGTTGTGCTTACCGGAATATAGGTCACCTGTCCGCGAATAGATTTAACGGGTAAGTGGTTGGCAACATCAAAATCCAGCGCGTCTTTTGCGCTTGCAATAATCGCAACGGGTGCCTGTTTTGTAGCCCCGGTGTGTGAGGATACTTTCCAGCTATTTTGATTTTTGGTGAGTTCTTTAACTGCAAAATTATAAGTAATTTGGATGTTGGGGTGATCCACTAAATAATCGCAAAGTATGCGTGGATCTATCCACCCCGCTTGTGGGAAAAATAATCCGCTTTGTGTTAACGGGATGCCCGCCAGTTCGCTTGCTTGTTCTGCATTAACGAATTGAGCTAATTCATTTGCCTGCGCAAACTTTTCCTGCAGTTGTGCGTGCAGCTCAATTTCAGATTTTTTATGGGCAAGCTGCAAAACACCGCAGTTCTCACCAATGCTGCTCCATAAAGGACTATAAAAATGTAGTGAATATTGCAGGCTCGCTAAATTAAAAGCCGCCTGGGTTTCCTCCATAGGGGAAAGCTTGGCATAAAGCACACCTTGTGGATTGCCGGAGCCTTCTTGCGCAAGTGCACTGTGACGTTCGAGAATAGTTACGGCCCAACCACGTTCCGCCAAAGCTCTTGCCGTATGGCACCCCGCTAGGCCACCGCCAATAATTAATGCATGTTTTTCGGTAAATGTTGGTTTGTTGTTATCGATTGTCCAAGGTACCGGGTAGGGCGAGAAGCTTCCGCGATAACTAAAATCATCCGCGTTGAGAGCTTGTGGTTCATTTTCAAAAATCGCTTTAACCATTTCGCGCTTGCGCCCGAAACCAGCGACTTTTTGCACGGAAAAGCCTGCGTTTTTTAAACCGTTTTTAACTATGGCGGCTGCGCTAAAAGTTGCCGCCGTTGTTCCAGGTTTGCTGAGGTTGCGAATGCAAGCAAATAATTCATCACTCCACATGTGTGGGTTTTTTGAGGGAGCGAAACCGTCCAAAAACCAGGCATCTACTTTAATGCCAGAGGCGGCATATAAAGGATGCGTTGTTGCGAGCAGTTTGGTGAATCCTTGCGCAGCATCATCAATAATTAATGTGAGCTTGATGCGGCCATTCATAAAATTCAAACGATGAAAGCCGGTGCCAACAAAAACGGGATAAGCAGAAAGCAATTGTTCAGAAAATTGTTTTAATTCAGGCCACAGCGCGAGCGCGCGTTCCAAATCAATTTTGTTGAGCGGAAATTTTTCAACGCTGACAAAATGCAATTGAGCAGACTCAGGTGCTGTTTTAAGCCACAGTTGCCACGCGGCTAAAAAATTCAGGCCAGATCCAAATCCAGTTTCCGCAATGATGAAGTGACTTTTGGCTGCTAATGTGAGCCAGCGTTCGGGTAATTGATTGTGTTGCAAAAATACGTGGCGGGTTTCTTCCAATCCGTTGGCTTTTGAAAAATACACGTCGCCAAAAACGCTTGATACAGGTTGGCCTTCGGCATCCCATTCGAGCTGGGCACTGGTGATGTCACTCACACGCCAAACTCGTCGCGGATTTGCGCGCACCAAGTCGCAATGCGTTCGGCAGTTTTGCCAAATTCGTTTTCATCATCCAGAGCTAACCCCACAAAGTGAGTGCCATCGGGTGTAAGCGCTTTAGAAGCTTCGTAGGTGTAACCGTCAATGGGCCAATAGCCGCAAGGAATGGCGCCGCGGGCGACGACTTTACTGTGCAAATAACCCATGGCGTCGAGGAACCATTCAGGATATCCAACCTGATCGCCAAGCCCGTATAGCGCGACTTTCTTGCCAGTGAAATCGACTTCGTTAATGTCGTCCCAAATCTCTTCCCAATCTTCTTGCAGCTCGCCGTAATCCCAAGTAGGGATGCCGAGAATAACAAAGTCGTAAAACTGAGCGGTGATAATGGGTGTTTCATTAATGTTGAAAAAATCGACCAGATCTTCGCCTAGCTCGGTGCGAATTTTTTCGCCTGCCATTTCGGTGTAACAGGTGGAGCTGCCGTAGAACAGGCCAATTAATGCTTGCGTCATAGTTGTTGTGCCCAAGTGTTTACCCAGTGCAGCGTTAGCGCTTCCGGGCTATCGCCGCTGCAGGCATCTAACACCAATGGTTCACCAATCCGCACTGCGCCCAAGTCTGCGAATGCAGCGTCCAGCATGCGGCCTGCTTCATTAAAGGTGCTGTAGCTGCTGTCGCCAAGATTGATAACGCCGTAGCGCTTGCCGGCAATGCGCGGGTAATCGCGGGTTAAATGAAGGTAAATAGGTTGGATGTTATCGGGGAGTTCGCCTGCGCCGGTATTCGAATGGCATAAAAGCAGGACTTCGTTGCTATCGCGCACAAGGTCCTGTGGGCGGGCATAAGTATTCAAACTGACCTCATGGTCGAGTTCGCGCAAGCGTGCGGCAGCAATTTCAGCCACCTGTTCGGCACCGCCGTAAATGCTGCCAATTAGAATCTGGATGGATGCCATATCGAAAACCTGTTTACTGAATGGCGCGCATGATAGTGGTTTTGCGCCCGAAGCTAAACTCTTGATTGAGGCAGTGAGACATCCAGCGCCCCCGTATAACCGAGCTGACGCCAGGCTTCAAATACCATAACGGCTACTGAATTAGATAGATTCATACTGCGGCTGTTAGCAACCATAGGAATGCGCAATACTTGATCCTGCGGAAGGGATTCGCGAAGGCTAGCCGGTAGGCCGCGAGTCTCCGGCCCAAATAAAAGGTAATCACCGGCCTGAAACTTCGGCTCACTATGATGTCGAGTGCCTTTGGTGCTTAGCGCAAAGATTCGGGCTGGCTGTTGTTTGGTCAGGAAGTCTTCCCATCCTTTATAAAGATGCAGCTCCTGCACTTCGGCATAATCCATTCCTGCGCGGTTAACGCTCTTTTCGTCCAGCTTAAAACCCAAGGGCTCAATAAGGTGTAACTGACACCCTGTATTCGCCGCTAAACGTATGATATTTCCCGTGTTGGGAGGGATTTCTGGTTCAAACAAAACAATATGAAACATTTGGCATTTTTACCTTTTATGGTCTAAGGTCATGATAAAGGTTATGTTTGTACTCGCAATTATAAAGAAGAGTTATTAGGCAATTATAAAGAAGAGTTATTAGGTGGTTGGTAAAAATCTCGCCAACTCCACGCAAAGAAATCTACCTCATTCCTTAAATCTACAGCGTTAAGAGGCACTCGGTTGAACTGGTTCGGTGCAAAATCGCGGCAAAACGAAGTCATCGGCGTTGAGTTTACAGCCGAAGGAGTAGCCTTCGCCCATATAAAACGCCCTGCAACCCAACAACCGCTTTTAAATCATTCCGAATTTATCCCCGTAGACAGCGGCCTGAATGCGGCTGATTTGCTTCGTTCCCGCCTTGCCAAGCTTGGGCTACAAAAGGTTCCCTGTAATATCGTTATGGGTACCGGAAATTATCAAATGTTATTGGGGGAAGCGCCTAAGGTTCCACCAGAAGAGCTGGCTGAAGCCTTGCGCTGGCGAGTAAAAGATTTGATTCAATTTCCCATCGCCGATGCAGTGCTCGATGCATTTCTGTTACCCGAAGATAGTGCGCGCGGCACCAGTCGAATGGCATACGCAGTGGTTGCCCAGCGTAATAATGTTGTGCAGCTGATAAGTCAGGCAAAAGAGGCGAGCCTGGATTTGCAATCAATTGATATCGCCGAATTAGCGCTACGTAATTTAGCCCAAGCCTGCTGCGATACCAAACGCGGGATCGCGTTGGTAAAGTTGGGGCAGGGCGGTGGTAGTTTGCAAATCATTCGCGATGGAAATGTATATCTGTCGCGCCAATTTTCGCTAGCTTATAACGCAGGTTTGTTAGATGACTTACCGGGCGATGCTTTGGTGCTGGAGCTACAACGCTCACTGGATTATTTTGAGCGCCAAATGCGCCAAACTCCACCGAGTCACGTTTATCTGTGTGGCGAAAATGTGACTAGCGATAAGCTCACTCCAGAAATTCGCAATAGCCTCGCGGTAAAAATTGAGCTATTCAATGTTGAAGCCGGAATGCAATTTGGCGAGAACGTGCAAGAACACAGTTTGTTTTTGTGCTTGCTAGCCTTGGGTGCTGCCCTGCGTGAAGATGCGGTGGGAGCGGCTTAATGCAACAAATCAATTTATACCTTCCAGAATTTCGCCCGAACCGAGAGCCCCTACGTGCAATTCATATGCTGTGGGGTGGCTTGGCACTTTTATTATTGTTAATTCTGTTTTCGTTTTATTCCAATTATGAATACAAAGCGCTTGAGCAGCAGCTGGCTCAGGAAAAGGTCGCTCAGCAAAACATGCAAACCCAACTGCAATTGCTTAGTACGAAAAAGCCTGCGCAATCCAGTGCAGAATTAGATGTAAAAATTGCTCAGTTACAAAAAAACTTGCAGCGTCATTTGCAAATACTCAGCATGATTTCGCACCAGGATCTTGGTAACGATAAAGGTTTTTCATCGCAGTTAAACGCTTTGGGTCAAGCATCCCTAAATACAATTTCTGTTCAAGCCTTTTCATTGCAGCGTGGCGGTAAATATGCCGAACTGAGTGGGCTTACCCGCAGTGCTGACCAAATTCCTTTATATTTACAGCGCTTACGCAGAGACTCCAGTTTTGCCGAGGTCGGTTTTGGTGTGCTGAATATTGAGCGTGATAAAGAACAATCTGGTTTACTGAAATTCAGTTTGGCTAAAGCAAAAGATGAAAAAGATCTGGCGGGAGGGCATCGCTAATGTTTGAGTCTCTCAAGCTGGATTTTCTGGTTAAAATTCAGGAAATGATTGATGCGCGCATTATGCGTGAGCGCGTGTTAATCCTGCTTTCAATATTGGCATTTATATTTATGTTATGGAATTTTGTAATTCAATCCTCCATAGATAAGAAAACCCAGGAAGCTAAAGAAAATTTGGCAACTTTGGCTACCCAGCGTACAGCATTGCAAACCCAAATTGCGGCTACAACGCAAAGTTTGCTTAACGACCCTGACAAACAAAAGAAAGAACAAATAGAACAACTGCAAACAGACATTAAAGGTGTGGAAACACAATTACAAACCGTCTCACAAAACCTGATTAAAGCAGAGCAATTACCCCAAGCTTTGCAAGAAGTGCTACAGAAAACGGAAAGATTAACCTTATTAGAAGTGAAAACTTTACCTGCGCACGAGCTACAGTTTGTAGAGCTGAGCCCCGCAGCTCCACAAGCTAACGAGCAGCCCGCTTCAGGTCCTGAGCCAACTGCCGGTGTATTTCAGCACGCCGTAGAAATTCGTGTCTCTGGAAGCTACAGCCAAATATTGCATTTTTTGATTGAGTTGGAACGTTTGCCGTGGCGTTTTTATTGGCAAAGCCTTGATTACAGTGTTGATAAATATCCCAATGCTGAGGTGACTTTGCGTGTATACACCTTGAGTTCAGAAGAGGGGCTTTTCGGTGTTTAAGATTTTTAAAGTATTTGTGCTTTTATGTTTGTTTCCCATTGCGTCTGTAAATGCACAGGAAGCAGTTAACGACCCGACCAAACCCTTGGGTTTCTCAGGTGGAACAGGCACGGCAACTGGAAACGCACAAGAAACTATCCAGTTAACCAGCATATTGATTGCTGATGATAGAAGAGTTGCCATTATTAATGGCCAATCATTACGTGAAAACCAAATCCTTAAAGGTGTTGGTGCCACTGTTAAAAAAATAGATGCAGACGCAGTCACTCTGCAGCAAAACGGTAAAGTCTGGCGCGTGGCGTTAAACAACACGGCTATTCGCAAATAATTGCTTTTGGAGTTATGGCTATGCCATTAAAGAAAAACAAAGTCGTCATTCGCAACTCGCTGATATTGCTATCGCTTTCAGCGGCGGTGTTGATTAATGGTTGCTCAAATAACGGCAATAAAAAAATTACCGTTGAAAACGAAATGAGCGAAATCGTTGCAGAACAGACTGAGCGAAATAAAAAAGCTACAACTGTACCGTCAGAAGTAACTCAGGCTTTGTTAGACAACAACTCCATTAAAACCGCAAGCGGGAAAAAGTTTTCCGAGCGTTTCGATGTGTCTGTACGTGCAGTGCCTGCGCGGGATTTCTTTTTAGGTTTGGTTAATGGCACAGGTATAAATGTTGTTGTTCACCCCGACGTTAATGGCACTATTTCACTTGATCTAAAAAATGTGACTATTGATGAAGTATTGCGCGTAACTCGTGACATCTATGGCTATGAATACAAACAAGAGCGTGGCATTTATACCGTATATGCCAATGCATTGAGAACGGAAGTTTTCCGTATTAATTATTTAGATGTGCAACGTGTTGGCGTGTCTGATACTGCCGTGTTGGTAGGTCGCGCGCAATCCAGTGGCCAAAGTAATGGAAATAATAGTGGCGGTAATTCCGGCGGTAGTTCAAACAGCGGCGGCGATACCGCAAATTTGTTAAGCATGCTGGAATCTGCAGAGAAAAATAAATCTGCTGGCGGTGGTAGCGGCGGTCAAGGAATTACGCCTGGTTCACGAGTACAAACATTAAACCACACTGATTTCTGGTCTAGTTTACATAACACAGTTGTGTCCATCATTGGTGGTGAAAGCGAGAGTCGATCTGTGACTATTTCTCCTCAAGCGGGGATGGTTGTAGTTAAGGCCTTGCCGAGTGAGTTGAGCGCTGTGCGTGAATTTTTGGAACGCTCTGAGTTGAGTGTAAAACGCCAGGTTATTTTAGAAGCAAAAATTTTGGAAGTTCGTTTGAGTGAGGGGTTCGAGGCTGGCGTAAATTGGGGAGCAATTAGCGGACAACTTGCGCATGCGCATAATATTCGTGACGGTTTTGCTATCAACAGCGATGGTTCAGATACAGAGGTGGGTGAGCGCCGAGATCTCACCTACAACTATCCATATTATGACAAAGATGGGGTCTTACAAAATCTCGCTATTGAAGGCGGTGAGAAAATCGGTGGCACTTTTGCATCGCTCTTGCGTGTACAAGATATTTCTAAAGTCTTGTCTTTGTTAGAAACTCAAGGCTCAGTTCAAGTGCTTTCAAGTCCTCGTGTATCTACGGTGAACAATCAAAAAGCGGTGATACGAGTGGGCTCTGATGAATATTTCGTAACTGGAATTTCCAATAGCACTACATCAAACGCGACTTCAGTTTCCAGTACACCGAATATTGAACTGTCGCCATTTTTTAGCGGCATAGCATTAGATGTGACTCCCCAAATTGCGGAAGATGGTGAGGTTGTGCTGCACATACATCCGGTAGTAAGCGATGTTACCGATCAGCAAAAAAACTTTACGGTAGGGAATCAAGATTTTTCATTGCCGTTAGCGCTGCGTGGTATCCGTGAGTCAGACAGCATTGTTAAAGCACAAAATGGTCAAGTCATTGTGCTAGGTGGCTTAATGCAGGAAAACAAAAATAATGTAGATGGGAAGCGCCCCGTGTTGGGGGATATTCCCTTAGTGAATAGCTTGTTCCGTACCAAGAACAAAGCCAAATCAAAAACAGAATTAGTTATTCTTTTGCGTCCAATTGTAGTTGATAGCAACACTTGGCAAACACAACTGGAGCAAAGCGAAAAGCGCATTCAAAACATTAGTGACGAGTACAGAAAACAATAATTGCAGGGCAATTGTTATCAGAGGTTTTTATGTATCGCCAGCACTTTGGATTAGTAGAGCATCCGTTTTCGCTGACACCTGACACGCAATTTTTCTTCAATAGTCAGAGCCATCGCGAAGTGCTGAGCACGCTTTTGCTTGCGTTACGTCACAGTGAAGGTTTTATCAAAATTGTCGGCGAAGTTGGCACTGGCAAAACATTATTAAGCCGAAAATTATTAGCAAGTCTGGGCGATAATTTTCTTACGGCCTATATCCCCAATCCTTACCTTACTCCCGAAGAGCTTAAATGGTTCCTCGCGGAAGAAATTGGTATTGCCTATTCGCCGGAAATGCCTTCCTATCAGTTATTGCGCGAAATTAATCAACGCTTGGTTGATCTTGCCCAACAAAAAAAGCAAGTTGTTTTAATTGTTGATGAAGCGCAAGCAATGCCGCGCGAAACTATAGAAGCATTACGTCTACTTACGAATCTGGAGACAGAAAAAAACAAACTTTTGCAAGTAGTGTTAATTGGGCAACCGGAATTGGACGATTTGTTAAATCGCCCTGATTTGCGCCAGCTAAAACAGCGCATCGTTTTTTCGGAATATTTACAAGGTATTCCTCGTCGAAGTTTGGCTGATTACATTAGCTACAGGTTAAGTTCAGCAGGCTATCGCGGTGCTAATTTATTTTCGCGCGGGGCCTTGGGATTACTATATCGCGCTACAGGTGGTGTGCCGCGTTTAATTAATGTAATTTCGCACAAGGCAATGCTCGCTGCTTATGGTGAGAAAAGTGAAAAAGTCACCCGCAACCACATGGCTAGGGCTATTGCAGATACCAAGGAAAGCAAATCCGTAGGCCGTTTGCTAGCTAAACGTAATATTTGGTTATGGCCTGGTGTTGCGTTGGTTGCTGCTGTATCTGCAATAGTCTTACCGAATTTGCTGGGAGTGAACCTGTGAGTTTGCTCAATGACATGCTGCGTGACCTATCCCAGCATAAACCAGTTGCAGATGGTCCTGTTGTTAATGTTGGGGAAGGCGACGAACTATTGCTAAAGGCATCTTCGTTTGCGAAAAAGAAACAACAAGCTTGGATTCCTTTAGCTATTTTTTTTGTAATAGTTTTTGTGGCAGTTTTAAGTGCAAACTATCTTTTACACAGGCCTGCCAATCATTCTGGCCCAGTTCCAAAAGCTGCAGAAAGTGCAGCGTCCAACAAGATTTCTCATGCATTGCCTGCTTCTGCTAAAAGCGTGCCTGAAGTAGAAGCTTCGAATGTGGAGAATGTTGAAAAGAACTCACCTAATTTGAGTGCTGAAAAAGAAGTAACTTCAGATCTGCAAAATCATATTGAGGATTTATTGTTGCAAGCTGAGCGAGCTATAAATATGGATCGCTTAACTGCACCAGTTGAAGATAACGCATACGGTTATTATCAAAAAATTCTCACAATGGATGCAAATAATTTGGCCGCTAAAGAAGGCCTAGATCGTATTGCAAGCCGTTATATGGCGAAGGCGCAGGAACAAATAAATTCTAGTAATTTGCAACAAGCGGAAGCATTAATACAACGTGCGCGATTTGTTTCTGAACGTTACGTTCAAGCGCACGAAATTTCAACCGGGGCTAATGGCGGTCAATCAGTAGCGCAATTGAATGAGGCCGTGGCTAATGAATCAGCATCTGTTTCTGTACAAGCCGAGCAATCAATTAAGGAGACTATTAAGCCTTTTTCTGTAACCGAAGCGCCAGCCGTGTCAGTAACACCTAACGCAGGTTGGAAAGATGAGCAGTTAGCTCATCACGCTCAAGAGCTTATTCAACAAGCTAAACACTCGGAAGCCTTGGCACTTTTAAAAGCGTTTGTAACAACAGAACAAAAGCCTGCGCTTTCTGCAGAGCTCTTGGCAGATTTATATATTCAGCAAGGCAATACCCAAGCGGCCGACATTATTGTTGAAAAAGCCAGTTATTTGCCGGTAGATGTTAAAGCCAAATTAAAAGCGCAAATACTTGGCGCTCAAGGTGATGAAGCCCAAGCTATTGCCGTATTGGAAAAAAACCTGAGTTCAGCTGATGCTAATGAAAGCTACAGATCTTTGCTTGCAATCCTTTATCACAAAACTGCAAATTATCAGCAATCAATTATTAGCTACCAACGCTTGTTAAATAGTTTTGGTGACAAGCCTGCATATTGGCTTGGTTTGGCCCTGGCTTATGATGGCTTATCGCAGCACAAGAATGCATTGCAGGCTTACCAGCGCTTGCGGGAATTCCCGCAATTGCAAGAGCAAGTAAAAAAATACACAGATCAACGAATTGCTGCCTTGCGCAGTGAGTGAGATAAACATGTTTAGTTCGTCAGCACCCAAACGTATTCGTATCGGCGATTTACTCGTTGAGAAAAATATGATTACCGAAACTCAATTGTCTCATGCTTTGCAAGAGCAAAAATTGAGTGGTCGAAAATTAGGTAATCAATTAGTAGAACTAGGTTATGTTGATGAAAACGAACTGCTAAACCTCTTATCAACGCAGTTAGATATTCCCTTTGTTCAGTTGAAACAATTTCGATTCGATAAAGAACTTGTGCAAACTTTGCCTGAAACCAGCGCGCGCCGCTATCGCGTTATGGTGCTGCGCGAAGATTTTGATGGTTTGTTATTAGGTATGGCGGACCCGACGGATATTTTCTGTCTGGACGAATTGCAACGCATACTGCAAAAAAATCTGAAGCCTGCGGTGGTGCGTGAGTCAGAGCTTCTGGATATTTTGGATATCGCCTATAGCCATGCGAGCGAGATTGCATCGCTGGCGGGTGAGCTTGACGAAGAGTTGCAGGAGTCTGCGGTCGACCTGGATAGTTTTATTGCAGATTCGGTTGATAGCGACGCTCCAGTTGTTAAACTTCTGCAAAAAATATTTGAAGAAGCGCTGACCAACAAAGCCTCCGATATTCATATCGAGCCCGATGAAAAAGTGTTGCGTATTCGCAACCGTATTGATGGCGAACTCATAGAGCAGGTGATGAATGAAAAACGTATCGCATCTGCTTTGGTTGTGCGCATTAAATTGATGGCCAGTTTGGATATTTCTGAAAAACGTTTGCCGCAAGATGGCCGCTTTAACCTGAAAGTTAAGCATCATAATATCGATGTGCGTTTATCGACTATGCCAGTGCAATTTGGTGAATCGGTAGTAATGCGTTTGCTTGACCATACTGATGGTGTTCGCAGTTTGGATAGCGTGGGGATGCCAGCGAATTTGGTTGCGCGTTTCCGCAAAGTTATTACGCGCCCTCATGGCCTGGTATTGGTTACGGGGCCAACGGGTAGCGGTAAGACAACAACGCTTTACGGTGCATTGTCTGAATTAAATAAACCGCAGAAAAAAATTATTACAGTGGAAGATCCGGTGGAATATCGTTTGCCGCGTATTAGCCAGGTTCAGTTGCATGAAAAAATTGGTTTAACCTTTAGCAGTGTGTTGCGCGCAACCTTGCGTCAAGATCCCGATATTCTGCTGGTGGGAGAAATTCGCGATGCTGAATCAGCTGAGATTGCGTTGCGTGCATCCATGACGGGCCACCTGGTTTTATCTACGCTCCACACCAACGATGCAATTAGTTCAGCGTTACGTTTACTAGACATAGGCGTTGATGGTTACTTGGTGGCTACTGCATTGAAAGCGGTAGTTGCACAACGTTTGGTGCGCCGCATTTGTTCCAGCTGCATTCAAAATCACACGCCTGACGCAAATGAATTGCAATTGTTGGCAACCATTTCCAAAACCCGCAATTTTAGTTCGGTAGTGTTTAAGCAAGGTGCTGGATGTCCACATTGTAATAACACGGGCTATCGAGGACGTATTGGTGTTTTTGAAATGCTGGAATTGGATGCAGCCATGGCCGAGGCTTTGCGCACATCAGATATTAACGCATTTGCGAAAGCGGCAAGCGAAAGCCCCAATTTCAAAACACTCAGTGAAGCCGCACTTGAATATGCAGAGCAGGGCATAACAACATTGGATGAGGTTATGAACATCACCGCGCAAATTGAAGAGCTAACCTAAGATGGCTATCTATCTTTTTAAAGGCCGCAACGCGGATGGACGCGTTGTAAACGGCCAGATCGAAGCAGCCAATACTGATGCTGCGGCAAATCAATTGTTAGGGCGCGGTATTACACCTGTTTCAATGGATGAGCAAATTGTTAAGCTCAGTCTTTCTGAGCGATTCGAGCGTTCTGCGAATCTTGGCAAAGTAGAATCTGTTGAATTGATTATGTTTTGTCGCCAGATGTATACCATTTCAAAATCCGGTATTCCGTTGGTAAAAGGTCTGCGTGGTCTTGCTGCTTCTTTGCGTAATTATACGTTTCAGCGTGCGTTGGAAGATATTATTGAACGCTTGGAAACCGGTGTTGAGCTATCTACAGCAATGCGGTTTCATCCGAAAATATTTAATAATTTATTCGTTAGCATGATGAGTGTTGGCGAAAGTTCGGGACGCCTTGATCTAGTGTTTAAACAGCTGGGCGAATACATGGAGCGCGATTTAAATACTACTAAAAGTATTAAAACTGCGCTGCGTTATCCAACCTTTGTTTTGATTGCTATTACTATTGCGATGGGAGTTATTAACATTAAAGTAATTCCCGCTTTCGCGGGGCTATTCGCCAATTTTGGCGCTAAGTTACCATTGCCAACTAGAATTCTCATGGGTATTTCGGAATTTTTTGTCGCCTACTGGGTGTATATGGTGGTGATAGTTGTTGGCGGTATTGCTTGGTTCTTGCACTACACTAAAACGCCTGAAGGCAGCAGGTGGTGGGGCCAGAAAAAACTTCGGCTGATTGTGGTAGGGGATATTATTGAGCGTGCGACACTTGCTCGTTACGCGCGTTCTTTTGGATTGATGCTAAATGCTGGGTTGCCAATTTCAAATGCGTTGGAGTTGTGCGCGCGCGCCATCGATAATAATTATTTGGGCGATAAAATTCGCGGTATTCGTGCAGGTATTGAGCGTGGTGAGGGCTTATATCAAACACATTTAGTTAGCGGCATGTTTACGCCCTTAGTATTGCAGATGATTTCGGTTGGTGAGGAAAGCGGCCAAGTGGACACGCTGCTTGGAGAAGTTGCAGAGTTTTATGAGCGTGAAGTCGAATACGATACCAAATTACTTGGTGATCGAATTGAACCTTTGATGATTGTCGTTATGGCGGGTTTTGTGATTATTCTTGCGCTCGGTATTTTCTTGCCTATGTGGGATATGTACTCGATTCAAAAACAATAATATAACTCAGGAATATTACATGAAAAAAAATCTAGGCTTTTCCAGCTTTGAATTTTATTTCGTAATATCCGTAATCGGTCTGATAATGATTTTTGGGATTCAGCGTTACTACAAATTAGCAGAGGAAACACAGCAGCTGAGCTTTGAAGTCTTAGCTCAAAATTTTAGTGCTTCGGTTTACAGCCATCACGCACGCTGGTTGCTAGCGCAGCAGTCATCAAATATCACGTCGCAACTAATCATTGAAAATAATATCGTCCAGTTTTCCAGGCAGGGATGGCCTATAGCCGTTGTGACTGAGGGCTCCAGTGTTAAACCCAACGAGATCGCCAGTTGTTTAAGTTTGTGGAATAATTTTTTGCAGAATCCGCCAGCTATTTCTGCGGGCGACAACTCCAGCGAGGTACGAAAATATCATTTGGCTACAACTCGTGAGGGTAAGTGCCGCTTCGAATTCCTCACACCTGACGCGGGGACTTTTTTCTTTGAATATTCGCCTGAATCAGGCCAAGTCAAGACTCAAATCCGGCCTATTGCTAAAAATAGTTAGCAATTTCCTTTTAATAACTGGCAAGTTTCGACTCTTCGTCTATATTTTGGTTAATCAAGCAGTTATTTCGATAAATGTCTTGACGAGACAGGAGGGAACATCACACCTGCTCTTGTTTGCGATGTTTCGATATATAGGATGCACATCACCACTTACGTACACACTTTTCTGTTTGGAGTCTTGTTATGAAATCTCAACAATCTGGTTTTACACTGATTGAGCTTATTGCCGTAATTGTTATTTTGGGTATTTTGGCCGCTACAGCTTTGCCAAAATTTGTTGATATGTCTGGTGCCGCCCAACAAGCAGCGGTTGACGGCGTTGCAGGTAGCTTGAGCAGTGGTGCTGCCATGAACTATGCGAATGCCGTTGCGCTTAGTTCTGGTGTGGTTACCGGTACTGCGAAAGTTGTTGTGGCTAAATGCAGTGATACCGCGGGCATCTTGCAAGGTGGCGCTTTACCAAGTGGTTACACTTTCACTGGTACAGACACTGCTGTTGCGGCCTTAGGCACACCTGCGACTTGTACTTTAACTGGTAAAGGTTCTAAAACTGCTACCTTCCAAACTATCGGCGTTCCGTAAGGTTCCTTAGCTAATTTATGTGAACGTTATATGCGAAGAGCTGTGCAAGGATTTACGTTAATTGAATTAATAACGATAATTATTTTAATTGGTATTATGTCTGTCACGCTTTTTTCGCGTATGGGTAGTGTCTCAAGTACAAATGTTAATGCAGGCCGCGATGATCTCATCGCGGCCTTATTTTTTGCACAACAAACAGCTATGGCACGTAGCAACATCCAACTTATTGTCACTGCCAATAGTGTTAGCGTAACGGAAAATGGCACGCCAATAATTGTTCACAGCAAAGGTTACCCCTTGACCTTCGCCTCTGGCGTCACTGCTTCCCCTATTACTTTTACTTACGATAAATTAGGCAGAACTACCGCCGGCAATATTACTTTGTCGTCATCAGGAGGCATTAGTGCCAGCGTTGTGGTAGAGGCGAGTGGTTATGCGCACTAATTCGAGTGTTGTAGACAGATATAATTTTCAACGAGGCGTCAGTCTTATCGAATTGGTTATTTTTTTAGTGGTGGTGAGTATTGCAACCAGCGCGCTCTTGGCTACCTACGCTAATAGCGCAAAAAATAATGCAGATCCTATTATCAAAGTGCGTGCGCTTGAGCTAGCTCAAGCAAGGTTAGATGAAATTTTAGCGCTTAAATACGATGCTAATACACCAACTGGTGGTATTCCTGCGTGTAATAGCACCGGTACAGGCGCCATGACGTGTAACAACTCCCCTGACTCTGACCTAAACGATGTCGACGATTTCCACAATGTCAGCGACACTCCCTATACCGGCTATACGCGCGATGTGACGGTAGTGACGTCTAACAATTTAAAACTGGTTACGGTGACAGTGACGGCACCTAAAAATATAACGCTTACGCTTGCTGCCTACAGGGCCAACTTTTAATGTCACTTTCATATTCCAAAATCAAATTCTCACGTGGATTCACTTTGATTGAAGTGATTACCGTGATTGTGATTTTGTCGATATTGGCCGTTTTAGGAACGCGTTTTGTCCTTGAGTCTACCAAAGCTTATCAATCCACCCAAACACGTTCGCGTTTAATAAATACAGGTCGGCAAGCTATCGAGAGAATGTCGCGACAACTGCGCGTGGCCTTACCTTATAGTGTTCGTTTGACCAACGGAAATACTTGTTTGGAATTTATGCCGATTGCCAGCGGTGGAAACTACGCCGATTACGTCCCCGATTTGGTGAACGGCGCAACTGCAACACAAGCGCTTAATGTTTCGCCCCACGTGATTGATTTTGGAACAGCTGTTTATGTAAGTATTGGTGCAATGGCCCCCGATGAACTATATGGCACTAGCCCAACATCCCGGGCAACCTTAACGTCTCGCTCTGCAAATCAACTTAATTTTTCACCAGCGCGAGGTTGGACACGCAACTCTGTGAACAAGCGATTCTATTTATTGGACAGACCACAAGCTTTCTGTGTGGTGAACGGCCAGTTGCGTTTTTATGCTGACCAAGATGCAAATGCCACAGATATTAATGCAGCGGTAAATACTGCATCGGCATTCAGCATATTGGCAGATAACGTGACAGGTTCAACTACACCCTTCGCATTGACAGCGGGTAGTGAAAACCGTAATACGGTGGTGCGGTTTAATATAACTTTTATGCAGGGCACCTCTATTGCAGAGGGTGCCGAATCTATAGTAATTAATCATTCAGTGATGATTCGCAATGTCCCTTGATAATTTAAAAAAGCAACAAGGTTTTTTAATGCCACTTGCGATTTTTATCGTGGTGGTAATGGGATTATTTGCGTTAGTCATATCGCGTAATACTATTCAAAGTGCTACGTCAGTCACGCTTGAGGCAGTTTCAACACAAGCATTTTATGCGGCAGAAAGTGGTGCGCAACAGGGAATGCAAACTTTGTTTTTTCCTGATGCCAGCTCTCGGCAGCAAGCGGACACGCGTTGTGCCGGACTAAACACGACCTATAACTTCAGTGTTGCAGGATTAAATAATTGCTCTGCAGCTGTCGTTTGTTCCTGTAGGTTTCAAGATAATACCAATTGTGCTCCAGTTACAGCAGCGAACTATACTTCCAGCGCTGCACAAAATAAAACAATGAGCTTTTATACCATAACGAGTACTGGGACCTGTGGAGCAGGAACCTTACGTGCAACGCGGACAATTGAAGCGGGTTCATTTTTAAAACAGGAATAATATATTTTTTAAATCTTCCGAGCGTTTTTGAACATGCAAAAAATAACCATTAAAAAAATTCTATTGTTGTTTGCGGCTTGGATGTTGTCGTTCATGCCTCTTCATGCATGGGCTGTGGCTTGTGATGTAATATTCAGCAACGGTATTCAGGCTACAGCAGCTAACGGCAGCATTAATTTAAGTTATCACTCGCTGTTAACAGGCGGCAGCGCCACCTTAAAAACTAAAACACTTACGGATAATACCAGTTGGGTTGCCTGTAGCGGCTCAAGCTGCGCGGCGAGCGGTACAGCAGCGACAACATCTTCAGTCACCTTTTCTACAGGTACTGGTACTAATGGTGCAATTTCCGTTGCGGCAAATAGCACTCTCTCTAAGGCATCTGGTGACTATTCAACGACAAGTGTCGGGCAGCAGGCTACCTTGACTTTCAGCACTGCGAATGGAACCTATAAGACAACTGCATTTACCACCGGCTACCAGTCTATTGTGCAATTACAATCTGGCGATTACTGGATCAATGGGAATTTAACTCTCGGTCAGGAAACAGTTTTAAAACGCATTGCTAGCTCGGGTACAACACGTATTTTTGTGAATGGCAATATCACTATGGCATATAAAGTTAGCACGCAAAGTTATGTGTCTGATCAATTGCTAATTTATGCAACGGGCTCCATCACTGCGGATAACGAAGCCAATTTAACCGGGTTTGTTTATGCGGCGGGTAACGTTAGTTTCAACTTTAAATCTGTTATCAATGGCGGCGTTTCCGGGGCCAACTTTACGGCTTCTGGTAACGAGGTAACGGTTAACTACCAATCTTCTGCTTTTACCACGGCTAATTTTGCACCTTTTTGTAGTGGTGCAACTGTAGCACCAGTTCTGCTCGGCTCATGGCGTATGGATGAGGGGTCCTGGAATGGTACTGCGGGTGAGGTTATCGATAGCAGTGGCAAGGGAAATCATGGTAGAGCACGCATAGCGGCGGGCAGTACGCCTCTGCCATCTACCACATCTGGCAGTGCACCCGCTTATTCCGTGGGCGCGCAAAGCACTTGTCGCTATGGCGCATTTGACGGAACAGGCTCACCCTCACGAACCTATAGTTACGTAGAGTTATCCGGCTTTCCCGCGCTCCCCAACGGATTCACCTTTGCGGCCTGGATACGTTCAACAAATGCTGGCGCACAACACCAACGCATATTGGTGCGGGATGATGCTGATAACGGTTGGGGGCTTAGTTTGGCAGACGGAACAGGTCAGCCTGAGTTGCGCTTTTTTAATCGAAATGTAACTAATAATGGTGCTGTTACAGGGCAGGGCACTAACCCAAACTGCGGGGTATTTTGTGTTGATACCAATCCCATCATCGCAAGTAATACGTGGTATTACGTTGCGGCGGCGGTAGATACTTCTGCCCAAACTGTCACCTTGTATGTCTACAGTCAGGCTGGTGTGCTGCAAGCGAAAGCAGTAGGGGCATATTCGGGCACTTGGAAAGACGGAACAGGTACTGCCGCTATAGGGGGGGAAACCTCGGCCTCGTCGGAGGGGCAGCAGTCATCCTGGCACTTTTTAGGCAATATTGATGAAGTAAATATTTATTCCGGGGCTCTCTCACAGTCTGGTATTGAGGCGTTATTACCTAGTGTACGTACCTGTCCAGCGCCGGATCATTACGAGCTGCAAGTAGCCGCCTCCAACGTTGCCTGCGCAGGCGCCGATGTCACTGTCCGTGCCTGCGCTGATAGTGCGGTACCTTGCAACCAGGATAATAGCGTTAACACCGGCGTCACCTTGGCAACTTCGGCAGGAGCTTTAAATACAACGGCTTTAGCCTTGGTTAATGGCACCGCCACCACAAAACTTTTGTATGGTGCAGCTGCCGAAGGTGCAACCGCCACCATAACACTCTCAAATGAGGTTACAGCAGCGACTAATGCGAGGAAATGTTGTACAGGTACATCTAGCTGCAGCGTAGCCAATAGCTGTACAACTACCTTTAAAAAAGCAGGTTTCATTTTTCCGGGAACCTTATCGGGAACAAGCGATACTATTCCCACGCAGCGAGCGGGCGTGGCCAGTAATACGGTAGCATCCCCTGTTAGTAACTACGCCTACATACGTGCAGTACAGACCAGTTCGGCTACCAATAACGCCTGTGTTGCTCGTTTTACATCTCCTCAAACCGTGCCTATGGCTTACCAATGCGTAAACCCATCGACTTGCGTTGCAGGGCAAACTTTATCCATGAACGGAACCGGCAATATTCCCGGCTATGCGCAAGCAGCTGCCGTTAGTAGCTATACGAATGTATCGTTCAACTTTGATGCAAATGGCAACGCGCCTATATCCATGAGTTATTCTGATGTTGGGCAAATACACTTAATACCGAATTTAGTACTCCCTGCCACCACTAATGATCCTGCTTACACCATGACCGGTCAGAGCAATGATTTTGTTGTTCGGCCTTTCGCTATGAAAATACCTGCAAGTCCTGTGGGCGTAACCACTGTGGCCGGAGTGGCTAACCCAGGTAAAACCAGCGAAGCGGGCTCCGCAAATAATTTTGTTTCTGCGGGGACACCGTTTAAAGTATCTGTGCAGGCTACCAACGCGGGAGGAAACGTAACGCCTAACTTTGGGAACGAAACCCAGTCCCAGTCCAGGTTTATAACCTTGGTAACCAATAGCTTGGTATATCCGGACCCGGTTGGTGGTTCTGCAACCGCACTGACTTATACCGCAAATTCATTTTCTCTAAGCCCTAGCAGTCCATACACCTATAGCAATCCGACTGTTGTTTGGCCGCAGGTTGGTAGTATGACCATTATGCCTGGGTTGAGCGATTATCTCGCAACGAATACAACTCTGGGGGCGATTGGCGGGACAGCAAGCTCGACAGTAGGGCGTTTTTATCCGGACCATTATCGAGTAGTGCCTGCATCTTCAACAGCCACTAATGGTTGCGGCGCATTCAGTTACATGGGGCAAAAAAATTTATTGATTAAGCCATATATAGTGGCTGAATCAGCAGGCACAGGGCAGATTGTGGTTTCCAATTATGACAATAGGACCTTGGGGTATGGCGTTATTGCCAATGCAAAGCTATCCATACCAGTTTATGCCGCAGAGGATAACGCTAATGGCGTAGATTTGAGTTCACGAATGAGTGCTGATACTGGCACTTGGGTCAATGGTGTTTACAACGATACTGTTGCAGGAACATTTGCCCGTCATGCGTCCACTGCTCCTGACGGTCCCTTCAACAATTTGCGCGTCGGCGTTTCTGGAGTGACCGATACAACCCCTTCCGCCCCCTATGACATTGTAGGGGGGCTGATTAATTCACCCGCTTCCACACCCGCGCCCAAAGACATGTTAAGTGCTTCAGCAATTGCTTTTAAAGATCCTGCAGCCCCAAGTAACTATTTGTTGAATTTGCGCTATGGCCGCTTACGTTTAGACGATGCCTTCGGTCCAGAAACATACCCGCTCGATGTAAATTTCGTTACCGAATATTGGGCAGGCAATCGTTTTATTGTAAACGCTAACGACTCGTGCACGCAGGTTCCACGCGCTGCGGTAAGCTATAAGTGGGGTACAAATTATGCGAGCGGTGGGCCTTTAACTAATGCTACCAATTTGACTGTGCCTTTAAGCTCTGGAAGCACTCAAGGTACTTATTTCAATATGGACCCGGCGACAAACGGCAATATTAATTTTAATGCTGGTAACGCGGGGCAAAAATTTACTAAGCCTTCTGCGGGTGGCACAGGCACTTTTATTGTATCTGTTGATACAACTCTCTTGTCCTGGTTGAGCTTCGATTGGGATCAAGGTAAAACGGCTGGTCCAGACACCAAATTACCAAATGCCACCTTTTCGTTCGGCTCCTACCGCGGCAACGATCGCATCATTTATTGGCGAGAAAAATTGCAGTAAAAATTCTGTTAAGCTTTAGCGCTCTGATTTGCTAAGAAGTAATTTATGGAAATGACCGTTACCACCCCAAGCCTGCTTTTCCCCGCAATTTCGTTGTTGCTGCTGGCTTACACCAATAGGTTTGTGGTTTTGACCAATGTGATCCGCCAATTGAGTAATTTGGAGAATGCTACCTCCATGGTGCTGGTGCGTCGCCAAATTGATAATTTGCGGTTGCGTATCCAGGTAATTCGCCGCATGCAGGCATTCGGCGTTTTATCGTTTGTTTTATGTACGCTATCTATGTTCGCGCTTCTAATGCAATGGTCTGTAGCGGGGCAATTGTTGTTCGCTAATAGCCTTATCTTGCTGGTTATTTCACTGATGTTTTCGTTTTACGAAGTCAATATTTCCACCGAGGCAATCAATATCGAGCTGGAGAAGTTCGACGCGCGGGTAAGCGAAGTGGAACAAGCGGACGGAAAAGCGGATTAAAATCTTTTACAGGCCAGTATGAGCGGAGGCAGCTTAAATAACTATCACCCATCTAGCCTGTTTGACACAAAGTTTAGTGGTGAGTGTCTTCAGCCGGTGCTTCCAAACGTATATCTACCGCAAGTTCATCGGCAATAGTATCCAGCTGATCGTAAAGATCGTCCATGTTGACTGACTTGGGCACCTGAATCAAACCCGTCGCTTCAAACATAGGTTCGCCGGACCAAGGCATACTCGAGCAAGCGGTTTCGAGCTCACTCATGTTAATATGACGGCTGGCAAATGCTTGTGCAATTTCAAAGATGATACCCGGGCGATCACTGCCCACCACACTGAATTGAAATTCCTTGCCAGCAGTTTTAACAGAATCTGCAGCAGACTCCACCACAATTTTTAAGCCTTGATCAGATAGATTGCTCAAGGCTTCGCGCAGGGCAGCTTCGCTTTCACTATCAATGGCAACTTGCAAAATACCCGCAAACTTACCGGCTAAATGCGCCATGCGGCTTTCAAGCCAGTTGCCTTGGTGATGCGTAATAGTTTGGGCTAAAAGTTCGACAACACCGGGTTTGTCGTCACTGATAATGGTTAGGACTAATTGTGTTTGCACAGTGATTTCCTTCTTATGATGGCTTGGCAATAGCTTCAAGGTTAACTTTCTCTCAGTCCTTGAACAAGTAAAATATTAAGCAGTCCATGGACAATGACAAAGTATGATTATTCCCCACGAACAAATTTCAGCCGATGCCTTGCAAGGTTTGATTGAAGAATTCATTACGCGTGAGGGTACGGATTACGGCGAAATGGAAGTATCGCTTTCGCAAAAAGTCGCGCAAGTAAAACGTCAGTTAACACAGGGCGAAATTGTGATTGTGTTTGATCCTGCTACTGAAAGCGTATCCATTTTAACCAAACATGATGCCAAATTAATGGCATCTAAAGACTATTGATTAGTTCTATCAAAACTACGCTTATTAACAATAGAGAAAGTATGAATCATTTATTTTTACACTGCCGTGCAGGTTTTGAAAAAGAATGTGCTGCAGAAATTACTGATTTAGCAAGTGAAATAGGTGTGTATGGTTACAGTAAAACCAAAGACAATTCCGCCTACGTTGTATTTATCACCCACGAACCAACGGGTGCCATGCGTATTCAGCAAGAACTGCGTTTTCGTAAATTAATTTTTGCTCGCCAATGGTTTGTAACTCAAGCTCCAATTACCGGCTTGCCCGTTAATGATCGCGTAACTCCTTTATTGGCCGCAGCAGAACAATTTCCAATTGCGCGTGAGTTGCTTTTGGAAACTGTCGATACAAATGATGGTAAAGAACTATCGGGCCTCAGCAAAAAATTTACAGCTCCGTTCAGTAATGCCTTAAAGAAAAAGCAACTGCTCAGCCCAAAAAGTCCGTGGCGTTTGCATTTGGTTTTTATCACGGGTACAGAAGCCTATTTAGGCGTAAGTTTATACAACAACAGTTCACAATGGCCCATGGGAATTGCGCGTTTGCGTTTACCTAAAGAAGCGCCCAGCCGAGCAACTCTAAAATTGGAAGAAGCCTGGCATCATTTTATTGCCGCTGAAGATTGGGATACACGTTTGGCCTCTGGCATGCGTGCGGTGGATTTGGGTGCGGCACCTGGCGGTTGGACATGGCAATTGGTTCAGCGTGGCATGTATGTAGAAGCTGTAGATAATGGTCCAATGGATAAAAATTTATTGGAAACTGGCCAGGTTTTACACATTCTTACCGATGGTTTTTTATATGAACCGAAAAAGAAAGTAGATTGGTTGGTGTGCGATATTGTAGATAAGCCTGCGCGTGTCACCAGCATGATCATCCGCTGGTTTGGTAAAGGATATTGCCGGGAAGCCGTGTTTAATTTGAAGTTGCCAATGAAGCAGCGCTATCTTGAAGTTAAAAAATGCGAAGAGCGAATCCTTAAAGAATTAACCGCACTAGGTTTTGATGCTGCTGTGCAATTTAAGCAACTCTATCATGATCGCGAAGAAGTCACCGGCCATTTACGTGTTTTTAATTAAACGCTAGTGAAAGGCTGCTTTATTATCGCTAGCAGTGTGGTTTAAAACCCACTCGGTCAATTGAACCCAATCTTCAATTAATTTGCGCAGCTGATTTAAATGTTCTGGCGGCATATCGTGTTTACTTAATGCCTGCTCTCCAATTTCAGTAAGCGCAGAAACAATTTTGCCGATGGTGTGGGCCGAGAGTAGTTGGTAAATTTCAGCATTAAAATGCATTTCTCCCGTGTGAGAACCATGGAGATTTTCATAGGGCGCGACGTGAATATGCGTTAAGGTATTTTTAATAGCGTTAGCTAACCCGGGATTATTATTCCGCAATAATCGAAAGGTGAGCTCTAAAGCTTGGTGGCTAAAAAAATCATCGGGCTGATGGATTTCAATTTGCATCCGAGACATCGAACCTTGTTCCCCGGTAATGAATGGAAGTACTTGTTTTTAATATCCTCAGCTAGAGTTTAGCAATAGAATGTTTTTTTGCCGGGTGTTTTTAGACGAAGAAATACTATGAATAGTGAAATTGATAAAATTTTAGATACCAGCGGTTTGCTATGCCCAGAACCGGTAATGATGTTGCACAAAGCCGTAAAAGATCTTGCGGATGGCGGCGTAATTAAAGTAATAGCAACAGATCCATCTACAACACGAGATATACCGAAGTTCTGTCATTTCTTGGGTTATGAACTAATTAAGCAGGAAGCAGACGAAAAAAGTTATTTTTATTATATTAAAAAAATTTCTGCATGAAGTTCGTACAAATTTTGTGTTTTGAGCGATTTATTGTGTGTAGAAGTCAATGCTCCATGTATATGAAGCATTGAACAGGAAAGTTTACTAGACGTCGTCGACTAGCAAAGAGATAGCCGCAAGTGCTTCCGGATCTTGAGCTTTAATCTTATTGGCAATTTGATGCTGAAAAAAGTAACGGAAGTTGTCGTTGGTTTGCGCCGCATACAAACAATCATCACCCGGTAAAACAGGCGTACTCACTACTTTGGTGTGATCAGTCAACATGCCGTAAATAGTACCGTCGTGCAGCAAGCGCCAGCTAATCACCTCGACCAAAGACAAATGCTTCTGGCCTGGAGTTGCAAGCACCGCGTGAGTACCAATCATATCCGGAACTTCCTGCACTACGTCATCGTCGTTTTCACATTCAATTTCGTAGTAATCAGCAGCGGTTTCCAGTTCTACCACCTTATGGATGGGGGCTTCAAAGAAGACATCATCAATACCTTGGTCATAGTAACCCTCAAAATGACCATTTAAGGGGTCACAGAGGTCCGGGCAGGGCACAATGTCGTTCAGCCAAGGCACTAAACCAACTACTTCACCATTGGCGCGTAAACCCCAACACAGGATTTTTAGGCTAAAGAGCTTTTCGGAACTGGTATCGTTGGAATAGAGCATTTCGAGGCCATCCAGCTCAGGAGCCAGACGGATAAAGCGTTCATCGTGCAGGGTAGAGAAAGTTTTACCGGTGAAGAAGTCGACCACATTGTCCATATTGTGGGTTGGGTTTGAGGTCTTCATAATGCCACCCCCTTTATACAAGCGGTTGGTGATAGCCTGCTGGATTTACGCTGGCTGGCGGTAAGGAAGCGGTTTTAAACGCTACCTTCAAACTAAGTATATGCTAAAGATTTCCGGTGTAACACCCTTTATTTACAAAAAAAGACCATAGTTTTCAAGAGATTATTTATGAAAATTCTAGCGGATGAAAACATCCCTTTAGTGAATGAGTTTTTCCAGTCCATCGGTGAAGTTGTAACTCGCCCTGGAAGAACAATGTTAAATAATGATGCGCTTTCTGCATCAGCTTTGTTGGTGCGTTCGGTAACCAATGTTAACCAAACATTGTTGCAATCAAGCAAGGTGAGTTTTGTAGGTACATGCACAATTGGTGTTGATCATTTGGATCAAAACTGGTTGCAGAGTAATCATATTGAATTTTCCAGTGCGCCCGGTTGCAATGCAAATTCTGTCGTTGAATATGTATACGCTGCGCTCTGCCATTTAGATGTTAATTGGCTCGACAAAAAATTTGGCATTATAGGTTGCGGAAATGTGGGCGGCTTGTTGTACAAGCGCTTAAAATTACAAGGTGTTGATTGCTATTGTTACGATCCACTGCGCACGCCAGAAGGCAATTCAGATTTAACCACATTAGAAGAAGTGCTGAGCTGTGACATCATTAGTATGCATACACCGCTCACAAAAACGGGCGATCATCCCAGCTTTCATTTAATTAATTTGCCAGAATTACGCCAATTAAAGTCAGGCGCGGTTTTATTAAATTGCGGACGCGGGCCTGTGATCAATAACGCTGACTTGTTGCAGTTTTTACACGAACGCGATGACGTGCGGGTTGTGTTGGATGTATGGGAACCTGAGCCCGATATTTCCTTAGATTTATTAGATAAAGTCGTTTTAGGTTCGCCGCATATTGCAGGTTACAGTTACGATGGAAAGTTGAAAGGCACTGAGATGATCTACCAGGCTTTATGTAAACACTTAAAGCGTGAGCCCGAGTTATCTATTAAAAATTTAGTTCCTCCGCTTGCCGATAATCAGCTTCAACCAACTGCTAACCAAACAACTTGGGCACAAGTTAAACAACTTATTGCACAAGTTTATTCCATTGCAGAAGACGATCAGCGTTTGCGTGCTTTAGCGCAACGCGCGCGCGCAGGAGAGGAAAATTTTGGTATTGGCTTTGATGGTTTGCGTAAGCATTACCCAACTCGTCGTGAATTTCATAATTATCAAGTCGTAGGCGCAGATGATAAAACGGCAGAATGGCTGCGTGTTTTAGGTTTTGGTGTAGCAAGCTCCGCACATGAATAAATTCAAGCTCGGTGTAATTATCAATCCCTACGCGGGCATTGGCGGTAGTGTGGGATTAAAAGGTAGCGACGGCGATGAAATTCGCGCTGAGGCTTTTGCACGCGGTGCAGAAACGCGCGCGCAAGTGCGTATGCAACGTTGCCTCGCAATGCTGAAAGATTTTTCAACTGAGATAGATGTATTTTGTTTCGCAGGTGATATGGGCGAAGCAGTTGCTTCGGCTGCTGGTTTACATGTCCGAGTTGTGGGGCAAGCGCAATCATCACCATCCAGTGCGCAGGACACAATCGCTGCAGCAGAAGCTTTAGTAAAAGAATCAGTCGATATTATTTTATTTGCGGGTGGTGATGGTACGGCTCGTAATATTGCTGACGCATTTCAACATTTAAATATTACAGATCAAGTCGTGTTAGGTGTCCCTTCCGGCGTAAAAATGCATTCCGGTGTTTACGCAATTACACCAGAAGCTGCTGGCGAAATTTTATTATGTCTGCTAAAAAAACAGCTTGTGAATGTGCAAGCATGTGATGTGCGCGATATCGATGAGGATGCTTTTCGCCAAGGGAAAGTAAAAACCCGGTTTTACGCCTCTATGTTTGCACCTGTGTTGCCACAATTTTTGCAACAGGTAAAAAATAGCGGTGCTGCGCAAGATGAGTTAGTTAAGCTCGATATTGCCAACTTTCTTATCGATAATCTGGTTGATGATGTGCTCTATATTGTGGGGCCGGGTTCAACAACGAAAGTATTTTTAGAACAGTTGGGTGTTCAGGGTAGTTTGTTAGGTGTGGATGTTGTTTTAAATCGGGAGCTTGTAGCAACGGATGTTACAGCGCCACAACTACAATCATTGGTTGAGAATCATTCTGGCGATGTCAAATTAATTATTACTGCAATTGGCGGACAAGGCCATATTATTGGTCGCGGTAATCAGCAGCTTACTCCCAATGTGTTGCGCATAATTGGTAGACACAATATTCAAGTGGTCGCCACTAAGGAAAAAATTCTCTCCCTCGCTGGGCGATCATTATTGGTTGACTCCAATGATCCCGATTTAGATAAATCATTTTCAGGCTATCAATCAGTGCTTGTTGGGTATGATGAGTTTGTTTTGTATCCCATAGGCATGCCTGAAGAATCTCCGGAAAATCCATGAAGTTATTGCTCGATAAAATAAAAGAGTTACAACATAAGCTATCGGTACAACAGCATGTTGATAGTTATCGTCTTTTGCATGGAAGAGGGCGCTGTTTTGAAGGTTTTGAATTTGTTAATGTCGATTTTTTCCAACCCGTGCTTTTGCTTGTATTTTACAAAGAGCCGCCAACGGGTTGGTTGGATGAATTGACTGCTTATTTAAGCGATAAGTTATCTGAACAATTATCCTGTGTGCTGGTTCAGCGTCGATATCTTGTAAATGCTCCTTCGGAAATCGTTATGGGAGAGATGCCAGAAAAAGTATTTGCTCGTCGCGGTAACTTATTATTTAACTTGCACCTTAATGCACAACAAAATTCCGGTTATTTTTTAGATATGGAATCCGGTAGGCAGTGGATTGAGAACCATGTGCGAGGCAAACGTGTATTAAATTTGTTTGCTTATACTTGTGCCTTCTCTGTAGTAGCGGTCGCAGCAGGTGCTGATAAAGTTGTGAACGTGGATATGAGTAGCCCTGCATTAAATTTGGGGCGCGCTAATCACCAGTTGAATAATTTTCCTAAAGATAAAACGGAATATGTTGCTGAGAATATTTTAAAGTCATGGAGTCGTGTTAAAAAGCCAGGGCCTTATGATGTGGTAATTATTGATCCACCGTCTTATCAGAAAGGAAGCTTTATTGCCGAAAAGGATTACGCAAAAGTGATTCGACGTTTGCCGGAGCTAATGCCAAATGGTGGATTGGTTCTGGCTTGCTTGAATGCGCCAGAACTAAGTGATGAATTTCTACGGCAGCAATTTGAAGAGCAGTTACCCGATGCAGAATTTATAGAGCGTTTGTCTGCACACCCCGATTTTCCAGATGTAAATCCTGGACAGCAACTTAAGCTGTTGGTTTATCGAGTTCCTCGGTTTCAAATAGAAAGTGCTTGACCTAAAAACAACAAAGCCCGCAAGCGCGGGCTTTGTTGTTTTTAAAATATCTTACTGCGAGTAGCGCGATAAAAATTCACCGAATCGATGAATGGCTTTCGTTAAATCATCTTCACGTGGTAAGAACACAATACGGAAGTGATCTTTATTGGGCCAATTAAACGCAGAGCCTTGTACCAACAGAATTTTTTCCTGAATTAAAAAGTCGAGCACCATTTGCTGGTCGTCTTTAATTTTGTACATATCCAAATCCAGTTTGGGGAATAAGTACAAAGCGCCTTTTGGTTTTACGCAAGAAATGCCAGGAACCGCAGCTAAGGCTTTCATTGCTGCATCGCGTTGGTCACGCAAGCGCCCACCAGGAATAATTAATTCATTAATGCTTTGGTAGCCACCAAGAGCGGTCTGCACCGCATACATTGCGGGTACGTTTGCGCAAAGGCGCATGGATGACAACATTTCCAAGCCTTCCACATAACCTTTGGCGCGCTGCTTGGCACCGCTGATAACCATCCAGCCTGAACGGAAACCAGCCAAGCGATAAGACTTAGAGAGACCATTGAAGCTTACGCAAACAACATCCTGCGCAACGCGTCCCATAGGAATAAATTCCGCATCGTCATACAAAATTTTGCTGTAAATTTCGTCAGCAAAAATAATCAGGTTGTGTTCGCGAGCTAGTTGTACGATTTGCTCTAACAATGCTTGGCTGTAAACCGCACCGGTTGGGTTGTTCGGGTTAATAACGACAATGCCGCGAGTTTTGTCGGTGATTTTGCTTTTAATGTCAGCAATATCCGGGAACCAATCAGATTGCTCGTCACACAAATAATGGCGCGCCTTGCCGCCGGCGAGATTTACTGCTGCAGTCCACAGTGGATAATCTGGCGCAGGTACAAGAATTTCGTCGCCATTGTTCAGTAGCGCTTGCATCGCCATGACGATAAGTTCACTGGCACCGTTGCCCAGAAAAATATCATCAATTTCTACATTGGGAATTTGCAGGCGTTGGCATTCTTGCATAATGGCTTTGCGTGCCACGAACAAACCACGGGAGGCGGTGTAACCTTCGGCGTTGGGAAGGTTGTAAATAACATCTTGAATAATTTCGTCGGGCGCGGCAAAGCCAAAGGGGGCAGGGTTGCCAATATTCAGCTTAAGAATGCGGTGGCCTTCTTCTTCAAGGCGGTAGGCGTGTTCAAGTACGGGGCCACGAATATCGTAACAAACGCCGTTTAACTTGTCGGATTTCTTAATGGTACTCATTTGCAGTAATATGCCTTAAGTGTGGTAACGAAATTTGAATTGCGAGCCGCGAATAATCGGTGTTTGCAGCCGCCTATGTCAAGGAAATCATTATGTCTGAATCACAATTTAACGATGACTCTTATTGGTTGGAGAAACTAACTCCAGAGCAATACCGTATTTGCCGTCAGAAAGGTACTGAGCGTCCTTTTACAGGTGAATATTGGAATGAATTTAGTGATGGTACCTATTTGTGTCGCGGCTGTGCTGAGCCCTTATTTACATCCAATACTAAATTTGATGCTGGCTGCGGCTGGCCAAGTTTTTATCAGCCAGCTAATAAAGAGGTCATTAAGGAAATTCTCGATACGAGTCATGGGATGTTTCGAACAGAAGTTGTTTGCCGAAAATGCGGTTCTCACTTGGGGCACGTATTTACTGATGGCCCGGCACCAACTGGATTGCGTTATTGCATTAACTCGGCATCAATCGACCTGCAGAAAGAATAAGCGAGTTCTGGATTAATCGTAGATTTGCTTTTTCTTCCATGCATCACCATCTGGTGGGGTGAAGTTTTCCCACTCTTTTGCGGTGGGATCGGGAGTGGCTACTTCGGCAGGAGCTGAAACCTCGCCAGTTAACTGAGCCTTCTCTTCCAACTTAGCGGTAATTTCTTCCAGTTGCGCAATTTGTTTGTCGTATCCGCGAGTCGTGTTTTCTGCGATCAATAATTTTTTAGCAAGCGTGAAGTAATGAATGGCAAGGCGAAGCTTGTTGGCTTGTTGCGCCAGTTTTGCGTGATACAGGTAGGCATCTACCGCCATTTGTAGGCTCAGACGTTTCACTTGATCTGTATAAGCGCCGAATTGCACTTTGTTAATGATCTTTAAGGCTTCTTGCTGCACCAGGAAATGCTGTAGTTCTTGCAGGTGCTGCCGTATCTCTTTCATTGCCTGCGGGTTTTCAACACGCGCACGCTGTGCGGTGTTATTTTTTGGCAATGTATCCAACTGGTTGTTATAGAGCGTGATGTCATCAAGATGCCGCTGATCTTTGGGCTCAATTTTGCTCAGTTGTTCGCAGGTGTCTATTAATGCGCGATAAACCAGGCTCAATAACTCACCGGTTAAAAAATTGGGTGGGAATCCATTAATTAAATGTATGAGGTTGCGCTGTTTGGTTTTCAGGGTCATGAGGATGCGCTGTTTCTGAATACGTTTTTTTTCGATCGATTGCGTAATGTATGCATAGCCTGCGATGGCGAGCAGTAGGGCGAGAACAGCGGCAACAATGAATATAGACATGAGCTTATTTCTAAAAAGTAATTACATGTGCCAAGTATAGCACTGTTAAATAACCAAATAGATTATGTAATACGCAGTTGTAATCATTGAGCTAAGTGCTTGTTTCCAAAGTTATAAAATTCGAGATAAAAGTGTTGACAGAGTAGGGTCTGCTCCTTAGAATGCGCCCCACTTCTGCAGACGACGTCACAAACGTCCAAGCGGGAGGATTCTGGGTCCCCATCGTCTAGTGGCCTAGGACACTGCCCTTTCACGGCGGTAACAGGGGTTCGACTCCCCTTGGGGATACCACTGCGGGAATAGCTCAGTTGGTAGAGCATAACCTTGCCAAGGTTAGGGTCGCGAGTTCGAGTCTCGTTTCCCGCTCCAATTTTTTATGTTGTATTGCTCTGTTTACCAAGACGGAGTTCCATCTGTCCCCTTCGTCTAGTGGCCTAGGACACTGCCCTTTCACGGCGGTAACAGGGGTTCGAACCCCCTAGGGGACGCCATTTAAGCGGGAATAGCTCAGTTGGTAGAGCATAACCTTGCCAAGGTTAGGGTCGCGAGTTCGAGTCTCGTTTCCCGCTCCAGTTTCTCATCAAGTCCTTTAGTTTTGTCTTCCCTGACGACTCTCTTCTAGTGTAATCCCAAAGATTTCAAACGTGCGTTTTCATAGGAAAAAGGCTCCTGTGTTTCGCTTGCATTCTGACGTAGCTCATCGAGCTCCTGAAAAATACGAATTTCTTCATCTGGCATGTAGTGCAGGCAATCCCCGCCAAAAAACCATAATAAGTCCCTGGGGACCAAAGGCATAAGATGCGGATAGGCTGCTACAATTCTGCAAAATAGATGTTGCCCTTGTAATAAAAGATCTGCGCCCCCACTATTGGGCAGTTCCGATAATTCAAGAAAAAAATCCCGATCTTCTTGTGTGTTGTCTTCAAGGCAGAAGGGCGGTTGTTCTTTTGCTCGCTCTATAAATGCGTGTAAAAGACGCATATGAAAATCTAAATATGCCTTATCGTAATCGTTCATTGTTCAAGCTCGTTCGTTACTTTAGTTCTATTGAATACACATTCATTGAAAAAGAGGCGCTATGTCTGCAGCACTTTCAATTCGAAATCTCACCAAGGTTTACAACAATAAATTTGAAGCATTAAAAGGCATTTCTTTAGATGTTATGCCAGGTGATTTTTTTGCAGTGCTGGGGCCTAACGGTGCCGGCAAGTCTACCACAATCGGCATCATCAGTTCGCTAGTGCGTAAAACGGCGGGTGATGTAGAAATTTTTGGAGTCAATATAGATACAGATTTCTCGCAAGCCAAAAAATATTTGGGCGTTGTGCCGCAAGAATTTAATTTCAATTTGTTCGAAAAAGTAGAAGATATTGTATTGCAGCAGGCTGGTTACTACGGTTTGCCGCGTGATTATGCAAAAAGCCAAACAGAAAAATATCTCAAAAAACTTAACTTATGGGATAAACGTAGCACGCCAGCAAGAATGCTTTCTGGTGGGATGAAGCGCCGGTTAATGATTGCTCGGGCACTGGTTCATGAACCGAGGTTGTTAATTCTTGATGAGCCTACCGCAGGTGTCGATATTGAATTGCGTCGTTCCATGTGGGATTTTTTGCGAGAAATTAATGAAGCAGGCACGACGATTATATTGACCACTCATTATCTTGAGGAGGCTGAAAGCCTGTGTCGTAATGTGGCGATTATCGATAAGGGTTTGCTGGTTAAAAATACCAGCGTCAAAAACTTACTCCAAGGGTTGAATAAAGAAGTTTTTATTTTTGATGCTGCTGCGGATTTGCCGGAACAATTTTCAATTTCTGGTTTTGATGTTCAAAAAATAGATAATCACTCGTTTGAGGTTGAAGTTGAAAAAGGCCAATCGCTAAATCAGGTATTTTCTGCCTTGAGTGAACAAAAAATTTCCATTATCAGCATGCGCAACAAGGCCAATCGTTTGGAAGAAATGTTTGTATCCATGATCGCCCAATCGGCAGCTAATGGTGGAGGGCAATAAGATGGAATACAAAGAACAGTGGATTGCTTTTACGACAATTTTGCGTAAAGAAATAAAGCGCTTTACCCGTATTTGGGTCCAAACACTTTTGCCGCCGGTTATTACCATGGCATTGTATTTTGTGATTTTCGGAAAGCTAATCGGTAGCCGCATTGGGGATATGGGCGGCTTTAGTTATATTCAATTTGTGGCACCTGGTTTGATCATGATGGCGGTGTTAACCAACGCTTATTCAAATGTTGTGTCCTCCTTTTTTAGTGCGAAGTTTCAGCGCAGTGTAGAAGAAGTTCTGGTGTCACCTACACCTAATTATGTGATCCTGCTTGGCTATACCATGGGTGGTGTTGCGCGCGGATTGTGCGTTGGCTTGCTTGTGACTGTTATGTCATTAGTTTTTACTGATCTGCACATTTACAGTTGGTCTATCACCATTGCGATAGTTTTGCTTACATCCATGTTGTTCTCACTTGCAGGTTTTATCAACGCTGTCTACGCCAATACATTTGATGATGTCTCCATAGTGCCAACATTTATCCTAACCCCGCTCACATATTTTGGCGGCGTTTTTTATTCAATCAGTTTGCTTCCCGAAATTTGGCAGCATATTTCGCGATTGAATCCTATACTGCATATGGTTAACGCTTTCCGATACGGAATACTCGGCGTAAGTGATATCAACATTGTAAACGCAATTGTTGGTTTGCTTTTAGGAGTAATAGTATTGTTTGTGGTGAGTTTACATTTATTAAAAACTGGTAAGCGTTTGCGCGCTTAATGAGATATTGATGGCACATTCAATTGATTCCAGCCCTTTGGGGCAAAAAAGCTCCTATGTTTCCAGCTACGACGCGAGCTTATTGTTTCCAATTGCGCGCGCTGAGTCTCGAAAGGCGCTTGGGCTCAGCGAGCAGCTGCCATTTTATGGCCACGATATTTGGACGGGATATGAATTGTCCTGGTTGAATTTAAAAGGGAAGCCAGAGGTAGCTGTAGCAGAATTTGTTATTCCTTTTGATAGTCCATGTATTATCGAATCCAAGTCATTTAAGTTGTATTTGAATTCGTTGAATCAAACAAAGTTTTCAGGATTCGATGAAGTTAAAACACTACTGTTAAAAGATTTATCTGCAGCGGCAGGTGCTGATGTAAGTGTAAGTTTGCATCCTTTGCGTGATTCAAACCTGTTGATTGATTTTACCTTTAACGCAACTTGTATTGATGGTTTGGATATCGAAGTTGATGCCTATCATCCACAGCCTGATATTTTGACTGCTGACGCGTCTTGTTCTGTTAAAGAAACGCTCTGCAGTCATTTGCTAAAAAGTAATTGTCCTGTGACTGGCCAGCCTGATTGGGCGAGTGTGATTGTTGAGTATGAAGGGGCAAAAATAAATCACGAAAATCTGCTGCGTTACGTGGTTTCATTTCGTGAGCATCAAGACTTTCATGAGCATTGTGTTGAACGAATATTTACGGATATTCTGGCGCAGTGCAAACCTGAGTTTTTAAGTGTATATGCGCGTTATACGCGTCGTGGTGGTTTGGATATTAATCCCTTCAGGTCATCAGAAAAAGGTGCCAAGCCAGCGGTAGGTCGATTGCTAAGGCAATGACCTTAAATGATTACTTTATCGCGTAATCTGCTAGCGGCTTTTTCCAAAGACTCGATAACTTTTTCTTTATCGTAATTACGCACTTTATCCATGTCCAAATACATGGAGAATCCTTCAGCACGATCTTCAAAATAACTTTGGTTTTTGCCCAAATCTTTGCGCAGGTCTGCAACCTGGTAAACCTTAATCGGCTGTGCAAAACCTTTCACCTGAATTTCGCCTTTGTCACGGCACATGATAGTGTCTTTACAAAGTGACCAGGTTTCATGAGAAATTAAAATTTCATCAGGTTCTGCTGCTGACTCTAATCTGCTCGCCAGATTCACCTGAGTGCCCAGTACTGTGTAGTCCAGATGGCTTGATGTACCGAATGTGCCAACGGTGCAGTAGCCGGTGTTAATTCCCATGCGTATTTGCAGCGGCTTTTTAATGCCCTGGTTGAACCACTCTAATTGCAGAGAGCGCATTTTCTTTTTCATGGCAACAGCCATGGATACACAGCGAACACAATCTGCTTTCACGCCCTGGCTATTACTATCACCAAAGAGCACCATAATCGCGTCACCCATGAATTTATCAATAGTACCTCCGTGTTGGGTGACTATCTTAGACATCTCAGTGAGGTAATGATTGAGTAATTCGTTTAATGCTTCAGCTTCAATCTCTTCCGCGAGTTGGCTAAAGTCTTTGATGTCTGAAAAGAAAATGCTGATTTTTTTACGTTCAGCTTGCAGGGTTTCATCTTTACCTTGGTTAATAGCTTTCCACACCGTGGGCGGAAGATAACGAGACAGCTTGTACGCGCGGATCTTGTGCCACTTCTGTTCGTTTTCCAGTTGTTTTTGTGAAATGGAAAGCTTGTGAAAGCGATTGTGCATATAAACGGCATACACCAGAAAATAGGCGGCAATACCAATGAGGCTGGAAAGGCTTATTTCAATACTGGTTGATAAGACAAAACTAGGCGCATGGAAAATAAAACTTACTAGAATCCCCACCGCAAATGCGGAGTTATCTTCCATTAACTTTCTTAGCCCTCCGCTAATTAACGCATTGAACTGAATCATGGTTAAAAAAAGTACGCAGGGCAAAACGCTGAAATTGGTAAAACTTAAAACCAAACCAATGAGTCCGGCATCAACATAGGATAACCAGCGTGAGCTTTTCGCCAGTGTATCTGCTGCTTGTTTGTGCGTGAAATGATAAGTGCCGTAGGCGTATATCAATAAGGCAACAATAGTTGCGCTATAAAGCGGGCTAACATTTGACCAATTGATGTAGGAAGCTAGAGTCCCCGCGGCCGCAAAGCATATTAGCGTACGAAAATAATACTGTTGCTGAGGTGATTCCGCCTGAAGGGAGGATGTTTCTTGCTTGCTGGTCATTTTTAAGGCCTGGTGAGACGCGTAATTATTTTCTGTTTGGAGTGCTTATAAACCGGTATGACTGATGGCATATTAAACGTTCTTTTGTATTAAATGTCTATTGGATGATCAATGCTAAAATGGCTTACTAAATTCAAATCATTGCAATTAAGGTTATTAAAAACTGAGAGCGCACTTATGGTCTTTCTCAATTTATTGACCTAATTTTAAATCAAGATATTTTTCTTCAAGTTCAGCATATTGTTTTTTAAGCTCGGATAATTCTGATTGCATCTTGGCGGCTTCAGGTTGGGCTGCAACAATGTTAGCGCTGGGTGCCGGTTGACGCATGTTTTGTTTGAGGGAATCATTTTCTTGTTCCAACTCATTGATGCTGCTCACCAAGTCTTTACTTTCCAGCGTAAAGTTATGCAGTGCATTTTTAATTTGTTTATTTTCTTCACTCAGGGCACTGGTTTCATCCAGCGTTTTTTCTTGTAACGAAATTTCTTCATGTGCTTTTGCCAGTTCGTCTTCCAGCAATTGAATGCATGTTTCTGATTCTTGCACGAAGCGAATTTGACGTTGCAGTTGCTGCTGTAATTCCTGGATGATTAATTCTTTTTCTTCAGTGGTACTGGCTTCAACAAGCTTGCGTTGTAAGTCATTTATGATGCGATGCTGATCAGCAGCAACATTACGCAGTTTTACGATCTCCTCTGCCGCACGTGGATCTTGTCGCGTGATGTTAATCGTTTTATGGGTAAATGAATCCGGATTTTGGATTACCTGGGTTATGTTTTGTTGGATGCTATCGTACACCCCGTGATAGCTTTCCAAAACATCATTGAATGCTGCGCGGTCGCTAACTCCATCAGAAAGAACTAGTAGTTGGGCGTAATAATCCTGGGCATTTGCTTGTGCTGCGGCCCATTGCTTTTCCATATCGAAAAACAAACGTTTAAATTTCTCGAGATTTTCGATGCGCTTTTTGGCCGTTTCTAACTCTTCGCTAGAGTTGTCTGCTTGGTGACCCGCCAGTAAAGGTTCTAAAGCTTGTAAAAAGATGCTCCAGTATTCTGCTGTTCCCCGGTCTTCAGTGGTGCCCAATTCTTCCGCACGTAAAAAGGCGTAACGCAAGGCTAAAATTCGTTGCATTAATGAGCTGTCTGCAGGTAGCTCCAGGGCTATATCACCGTCGGGCGCATGGATGGAAAATTCAGCCGCGGTAGCGTCTAACTCTTCATTTAAATAGGACTTGTAGTTTCCTGAGGCTGGTAGGGATGGCGTTGGGACTTCTGCTTGGGGGCTTTGTTGAGCTTTCAGGAGCTCTAATAGCTTTTCCTGTTGGCGGCGAACCAGCGACTTGAGTTTGCGCGAATGAAAGAAAAAAAACACAGTACACAACAAGAGTACTATGTTAATTTCTGCCACGACGATAATAAGGGCGTTGGGTACCTGCATGGGTTTGACTCGTTATTGGGTTCGCGCTGTTAGGAGCGTCTCTGCCTGCAAGCCTTTATTATGGTACAGAGTTTGCGGATATACGAATTTCAATGTTTATTAAATCTGGTGATAAGCCGGATAAGAGGTGTTAGTGGACGCATTACAGCTTTTGCAGAACAGGGTATCTATAACCAAATTGGTAGCGCCAGCTCCCGATGAAGGGCAGTTATTGGAGATATTTAAAGCTGCCACCCGGGCTCCAGACCACGGCAAATTACAACCTTGGCGCTTTTTGGTTATCGAAGGTGATGGTTTAAACGATTTAAGCTCGGTATTAGTGAATGCCTTGGTTGCCGCAAATCCTGAGATTTCTCCCTCGATTGTCGAAAAGACCAAAAATATGCCTTTCCGGGCACCGATGATTATTATCTCAATCGCTAAATGTCAGGATCATCCTAAGGTCCCCAAGCAAGAGCAGCTTCTTGCCTGCGGTGCTGCGACCCAGAATATCCTGAACGCGCTTTTTAGCCTTAATTTTGGTGCAGTGTGGCGAACAGGTGATTTAGCTTATGACGCAAATGTCAAACAAGCATTGGGTTTGGAAGGATTGGAGGAGATCATTGGCTTTATTTACGTAGGGACTCCCGCAGCCGATATTCCTGCGGCCCCGGAAACAGATGTGACCAGATTTTTTGCTAAATGGCCTGACAAATAATATTGCCTTTTAGTGTGTCCTTGTGTACATTTGCGCCCCCTTACATAGGGTCTGAAGATGATTGCTATGTGAAGATTAGTGATATGTCCGAGTGGCCGAGTCGGAGTTTTACGTAGACAACAGCCGAAGGCTGATAACGAGCACGCAGGCGTGCTGTTAAAAACACGGTATTGAATTTAGTTTAAAAAGTTTTAATTGGTGAGATGTCCGAGTGGCCGAAGGAGCACGCCTGGAAAGTGTGTATATCGCAAGGTATCGAGGGTTCGACTCCCTCTCTCACCGCCATATAAAAGAAACCCCGGATTGTTTAAGACATCCGGGGTTTTTCATTTGTGAGCTTCACATTTTCACTACTGATGTTCCACCAATCAGGTAATAATTTCCTGATATCGCTCTGTTGAAAGCGTTCATCTAAAAGCCATAGATAACCTGTATCGGTTTTGGTGCGAATAACTCGCCCCGCAGCTTGAATGACTTTTTGAATGCCGGGGTAGGTGTAAGTAAAATCATAGCCGCGCTGAAATTTTGTTTGCATAACATTGCGTAGATGTTCTGTTACAGGATTCATTTGTGGTAACCCCAAGGTCGCTATAAACACCCCCTTTAATGCATCACCAGCAAGATCAATACCTTCGCTAAAAGCCCCTCCTAATACCGCGAGTCCTAATACATTATTGTGCTGATTGAACTGCTCGATAAATTCTTGTCTTTCGGATTCATTCATTTGCCGCGATTGGGCAACTATTTTAATGTGTTGATTTGCAAGTTTGAACTGCAAGCGCTCTTCAACTTTTTGTAGAAACTCATAACTTGGGAAGAACGCAATTGCGTTGCCTGGATTATCTGTAAGTTGTTCGCAAATTAAATTGCAAATAGGTTCTATAGCAGCAAGCCGATCTTTGAACCGGGTTGATAAGTTGCGTGCGAGTTTGACAGTTAATTGATCACGATGAAAAGGTGAGGGGACTTTAATGTGCACGCAATCATCTGGCAGCCCTAACAGGGATTGGTAGTAATGAGCTGGGTGCAAGGTTGCAGAAAAAAAACAGGCACCTTGCGCATATTCTGTACGTTGTGCCAGCAAGCGTGCCGGTATCAAGTTTCTTACGGTCAATATTTCTGCTTTTGTGTTTAGGGATTGCAAATCAATACAAAAGTCGTCGCCAATAGCCTCAAGTACTTTTTGAAACTGAAGTGCAGCAAAAAAGAATTCATGTGCTAGTGTGCGTTGAATGGGGTGCTCAGGGTTTTGTTGAAGTAACTCAATATATTTATTGGTGAATTCCAACAAGGCTAAACTGAATTTTTCCGGTAGTGCCGGGATGATAGCCAGATTCTGATGGCCGAACTCATTAATTAGTTTTAACCAAATTTTATTGATGGTGTTTAATGGATTTTTAATTGAGGCAGGGGCAGATTTTTTGGCGCTGAGCAGTTGCTTGCGATCTAACTCACCTGAGTACATTTGACGGCCGCGATCAATCAGGTTGTGGCTTTCATCAACTAATAAATAAGGCCGCCAATTAAATTCCTGGGTTAATCCTAACAGCAAAGGGGTTCCGTCAAAATAGTAGTTTACGTCTGCAATTATAATATCGACCCAGCGACTCATCTCTATGCTCAAATAAAAAGGACAGATCTCAAACTCGTGAGCGAGTTCAGCTAATGCATTTTTATGTAAGACAGGATATCCATAGGCCGCCTCCCGAGCTGCCTCCAATTTTTCGTAAAAATTAAATGCGTAAATACAGTCATCACCATTACATTGCTTTTCGGGTTGTAAACAGGATTTTTCTTGCGCAGTTAATTCCAGTGTTCGCAGAGGAATGTTTTGCGAATCGGTGGCTATCAGATGGATGTTCTCCAGCGCCAATTGCTTACCAGTAGTTTTTGCGGTGAGGTAAAAAACTTTATTGACCTCAGTGCGAGTCATTGCTTTGATTGCTGGAAATAATCCAGCCAGCGTTTTACCTGTTCCAGTCGGTGCCTCAGCTAGCACAACTCTGCCAGTGACGGCAGACTTATAAACAGCTTCCGCCATGAGTCGTTGCGAACTATGCATGGTTTCATACGGAAATTGTAGTTGATCAATCCAAGGTTCAAGGCGTTGAAGTCGTAAATTAATTTTGGCATGCCACGCGCAATATTTAGCGGCCAATATTTCGAAGTCATTTTGTAAGTCCTGCGCGCTCCACATTTCTTCAAAACGATACTCTTTCTGATCAGTTAAATTAAAGTAAATGAGAGCAATTTTTATAGAATCACATTTCGACTGCGCACACATCATCCACCCGTAACATTTAGCTTGCGCCCAATGTAGTTGGCGGTGGTTATGAGGAATTTTCTCGACATCACCGTAAAAAGTTTTAATTTCTTCAATACAACCAGTTACTGGTGAATAGCCATCAGCTCTGCCACGAAAAGTGAGATCGTTAAATTGAATACTTAGGCTGATTTCAGTTTGGTAATCATCGGGTCGATTGGCCGTAACTCGTTGGTGTCCCTCTATACCCTCCAGTCCAGTTGGTGATGGGGTGAATTTTCGGTCTATGCTGCCTGTCTTTGCAGCGAATTCTACCAAGGTTTTGACAGCGACAATTTTTGATTTATTGCCAGCTAACATATACCACCTCAGCGGGAATTTTATTTGCAGAGAAAAAGTCGAGCCAGCGTCGTTGATTGTCCTGGATGCGGTCCCCTGGGCCTTTTACCTCCAACATTAAATAGTCATTTTTATCTGGAAAAAATTGAATTAAATCGGGTAAACCGCTGCGATTATTTCGCACGTCAAATAGTATGCGCTTAAAAATTAACGCTAAATGTTGTGCAGGAATAACTTCCAACGCGAGATTCAAGATTTCCTCGTTAAAAAAATGCCAGTTCACAAAGTGGTTGGCCAAACCTTGTTTCATCCTCCACATGTCGCGTATGTGCTGTTTGTGGTAACCATCTTCAAATAAACAAAACAATTCGGTAATGCGTGGCCGTTTAAGTGAGAAGCTTGCTTCGTACATATCCAGCGGCGCTGATTGAAACGGATTGGCAAAGGCTCCGTCCAGGCTGCGGAACATTTCCGGCCATAACCACAATCCAAAAAGACCGGTGAGTAACTGGTTTTCGACATATATACAGGGCGCTTCGGTGGAATGAAAATGCAAGCGCACAATTTCTTCAACGTTTAGTTGCTGCGTGCCGGAAATGTTATAGGGGTTAACTAAAGTCAAAGATCGTTCTGTTACGGATGACGGCGTTTTTTTTGAATAACTTTTCCCTAATTTTTTAGCGAGTCGAAGCGAAATTCGCTCAGCGATTTGCAATTCCTGTTCATCAACAGGAGCTGTGAGTAAGGACTCTAGCATGTCCCATGCTTCCAGGTACTTTTCCTGTTTCTCCAATAATCGTATTTGACGCTCACGTGCAGGCGGCAATTCGCTTTGCCTATATAAGCTGAGAGCTAAATCAACTTGATGCTGTCGTTCAAACTTATACGCAAGTTGGTTGCATAATTTTGATCGCCGGCGTCTTAATGTGTGAGCTTGGATTGAGTCTGGTATTTGCCGGGCAATTTCAACAAGATTCTCGTGTGTACTTGCCAATTCTAATTGTTCACGCAGAATTATCAGGTGCTTATAAAGTTCCAATTCTTCACGAGTTTTAAAAATGCGATGCTGCTCATCAATGGTGTAATTTTCATAACGGAATAAACCAATGTCTTGCAACACAAACTCTGTTAAGTCTTGATGCGAGTTGCCAAAAAATAACAATAGAAAATTATCAATGATATGTTGGGTCTTTAAGCAATAAACCAGACCAAGTTGTTTATTGGTCCATTGCTGCCATTCTTTCGTTGAGGGATAAAGGTGTGCTAGTTGGTCGATTAAATTACTTTTTCGTTCCGACTTGCTGTTGACGGAAAAAGCCTCAACAAGCTCAGCTTTTGTTAATAGATGTGCAACTTCATGAAATGACAAAAGTACTTGTATATCTATAAATCCACATTCAATTAAATATTTCGCTGCATCTTCAAGAGAATTTATTTCAGGGTAATTGATTTTATCCGCGCGAAAAAAGGGACCTTTACGGCTGGATAAACGGACAAACAAGCATTGACTATGAAGAGGAAGGTGTTGAAAAGTGTCGGCAAAGTCTCGCTCTTCTTGAGTCAGAAGATCTTCGTAGCGTACGGCAACCCAATCCACAAGGAACGTAAAATTGGAGAGGTAGTAGGTTGGTGGCAAATCAGGAGTGGCGTTCATTGGCGGCAATCGCATTGGCTGGGCAATGGATTATATTGTACTGGTTATAGATACAGTTTGCGAGTGCTTGCTATATGGTTGAGGAAAATTAAAGCTCAATAAAAAAGCCATATCTTTTGATATGGCTTTTGGGTGTTAGCGTCAGTTCAATATGGTGACACTTTAGTGTTGACGGCTGCTAAACGGTTCTACTGAATAGAAATTATGAATGCTATCTGACCATGATGTGTCAGCCATGTCTGGCCAATCATCTTTGTCAAACCCAGGCGCATTTTGTAAGCGTTCTTTGCTGACGTCTAAAATAAATCTTTTGTTTTCCGTGTCCAACTTTAATGCTTTCCAGGGCACGGCAAAAAGTTTTTCGCCTAGTCCTAAAATTCCGCCAAATGAAAGCACTGCGTATGCAATTTTTCCGCTAGCGACGTCGAGCATAATTTCTTTGATGTCACCAAGGTCTTCATCATAGGTGTTGTAAACATCGTTGCCGTTTAATGTGTCAGCGCCCATCAAGCGTGGGCCTGGGCCAGCATGATGTTTATGCTTATACATGCCATAGGTATCTCGAGTTTCGTAGTTCATATCGTATCTCCGAATGGTTAACCTAAGTAAATATTGCGTGCAGTATATGTTTACTACGCTATTCACTTTAATAACTTTTCGGTTTTTATATCTGTACGGAAGCGCACAAGAATTTTTAGTTATTATTTTTTGAAATACATGCGATAAGTGGCGACATGGTAGATGGTTAAACTGCGTACCGATTTTTTGTTTTAAATTTATATACATTAATTGAAGCGATTAATTTTTTATTTACCTTACAGAACGAGGATTGAAAAATGGTCAGTAAAAAATCTGGTAAAAATTTCTCAGAAAATTCTGAACGAATTACTGAGGCAGGGAAAAAAGGTTCCGGTGCAATAGGAGGAAATCTAAAAAAAGATCCCGGTCGAGCAGTTGAATCTGGACATAGAAGTCACGAGCAGCGTCGCGGTAGTGGAGACGATAACGCCTAATTGGGGGAGGCTTTTTTGTATTGACCTTTGCTGATGATGCGCCTATTATTTTCTGTATATACATACAGGTTGTGGGTTATGAATAGCGAAGATTATGTCGATGATCCGGATCCCTGGGTTATTGCGCCTGCGCAGCCCATTAAGGGGCGCGGTGCAGTTTCTAACATCGCAGGGCGCTACGAGACAAGAATTAGTGAAGCCATAGATGATGGTTGGTCCCATGAGGAAGAGGCGGTTTTAGCGCCTGTGACCCATGTGACCTATGAAACCGCCAAAACCATTCTGTCTCGCAATCAGTCGCCAGATTTACCTTTCGGTGTGTCCTTAAATCCTTATCGTGGCTGCGAGCATGGCTGTATCTATTGTTTTGCTCGTCCTACCCATTCTTATTTGGGCTTGTCTCCTGGGTTGGATTTTGAAACTCGTCTGTTCGCCAAAATAAATGCTGCCGAGCTATTGCGAACCGAGCTGGCGGCTAACTCCTATATTCCGAACGCTATTGCTTTAGGCGTCAACACAGATGCTTATCAGCCCTGTGAACGCAAGTTTCAGCTTACCCGGGCTGTTTTAGAGGTCCTTCATGAGTGTAATCACCCTGTAGGCTTAATTACAAAATCCTCCGTCATTGAGCGCGACATTGACTTGCTGGCTGACATGGCAAAGAAGCGGCTTGCAGTGGCATCCATCACCATAACGACGCTTGATCACACGATTTCCCGAACCCTGGAGCCCAGGGCGGCATCTCCCACTCGTAGGCTTGAGACGATTCGTCGCTTGGCTCAGGCGGGTATTCCGGTTTCAGTGAGTGTTGCGCCTATTATTCCTTTTGTGACTGACCAAGATATGGAGGGCATCCTTGAGGCTGCCTTTGAAGCTGGCGCAACCTCGGCGGGTTATACAGTGTTGAGGTTGCCTTGGGAGGTGAATCCTTTATTCCAGCAATGGCTGGAGGCCCATTTCCCTGATCGTGCAGAGCGCGTAATGAACCGAATTAGGGATATGCGAGGAGGCAAGGATTATGATTCCACCTTTGGAGCGCGCATGCATGGGGAGGGTTTGTGGGCTGATATGATTCGTCAGCGATTTCATAAGGCGCTTGCGCGTTTGGATATCAATAAGAGTTCGCGTTTCCATTGGCTTGATACTTCCAAATTTCGCAAACCCTTGAGCGTTCCCGCCGATAAAAAGCATGCCCATAGCCAATTGGATTTTTTTAGCAAGTGATAAAAGGATTGGTCAAGTCGTTGGCGGGCTGTTAATGGATAGATAGGTTGCAAAGCATTCAGATTGATTGTTTTATGTATTCAATTGATTTTAAACGGATTAACTTAAAATCCATTTTCACAAAATGTGAAAAAATGCTTGACGATAGGGTGCCCGGCCCATAGAATGCGCGCCTCAACAACGCACTCGTAGCTCAGCTGGATAGAGTACTCGGCTACGAACCGAGCGGTCGGAGGTTCGAATCCTCCCGAGTGCGCCATACAAAGTAAAGGCCTAGCTAATTAGCTAGGCCTTTTTTGTTTGCGAATCTGTTAGAACCTCTTTAATTCCATTCTTTTGGTTGGTTCCTTCTTTAATTAAGCCTATGTAGGGTGTTTTGCATCTAGATTTCTTGCGAGACCATTTAAAATGGTCTGCTGTTTTTTCTCTCTTCTCGATACGCCCCACTTTTAAATAATTTGTTGCATCGAATTTTAAAAATCATTGTTCAAAAATGGTGCGCTCGTGTTCAGCTGGTACCAAGTTGTATTGATTTTTAAACACTTGGCATCGGTATCATTAAAATTTTTCGTAATGCTTGTGCAATATTAATGCGCTTAAAATATTTGCGATGCTGTTCACGCTGTTTTTATTAATAGTCCGTGAATTTTACGAAACTATTTGCAACTATGCTGTCTACTTTCGCGGATATAGAGACAACGTCGTCAGCTTCTTTAATTAAGATAAGTGCTGACGCTTATTGTTGCGAGTTATTTAGATAAATTTGTAATAGCACTAGAAAAATTTAACGCGCATGAATTTTTTAAAGAAAATGTAATTTCATTTGTCGTCTTTTTCTGCATTAATCCTTCAAGTGCATTCATCAATTAATCAAGAGGCTTTGCTTCCATTGGCATGGAGTAGAGTGAATCTTTTATAAATATTTTGCGTATCCGATCGCTTAAAATTACTAACTAATTTGTATCTTTCACTATCTAAAAATTATTTAGAGGTTGCTATGCGTTGGCTTTTTGTCGCTGTTTTTTTTTCAGCATTTAGTTGTTCTGCTTTTTCTCAGGGCGTTAACAATAATATTGTTCTACCTTCTTTAGAATTTAATTGGTTTGTGCCTTCTCTACGAGAGAATGGTGACGTATTACCACTGGCGGAAATAGGTGGTTATGAATTGCGATGGAAGATAAAAGGAACCAAAAATTTTCGTTCAGTAGTTATACGAGGAGGTTCTAATAAGTCCTACATTTTAAAGGGGTTGGTTTTAGGTGCGTATGAGTGCGAAATTGCGACATTTGATGCGGATGGTTTGTATAGCAGATTCGTCCCCATTAAATATAAATTAATATCCATTCCTAAACCCATCCTCAAGCCAACAGTACCCGGTGTTAATAATTGCAACCCTGGGGTGCCATGCAAAATGTAATATAAGCAATTCGATTATTAACGAAGCTAATGGCTAACTTGGGAATAAAATGTTCTAGTGGTGTGTGAAAGTGTTTATGCTGTTAATCCTTGCTTCGAGCATCTCGTGCATAGACATATGAAATCTAAGCGTATGGATTTAATTCGGCAATGATTGGGTTAAGTCTGATGTTTGATTCAGAAGCTAAATTGATAATACGGAGCTAGCTATTTGTTTGTCGTCTTTATCTTTCGGGTAAATAAAACCTTTTCTGCTATGCGTGTGTTTTGCTGATTATAGAAATTTTGCAGTGCTGTCATAGCATGGTCGGCATCGGCATAACGTTTTTGGGGATTGTTTTTCGTCATACGTAAAATTACCAAGCGCAATCCTTGCGGTATGTGTCTTAGTGTCCAAAAATTCTTCCAATTAAATAAGCTGGGCTCTGGCAGCGCACCTGTTAACAATTGAAATAAAATTGCGCCTGCAGCGTAAATATCAGCTTGCACGGATTCGGTTTCATTGGCGGGGCGATACCAGTCATCTTGCTCAGAGTAAGTGTGTGCCGGAAAACCGAAGTCTGTCATTTTAATAAAATTGTTTTCGGCGAATAAAATATTGCTTGGGCGAAGGTTGCCATGAATTATTCCATGCGCATGTGCGCAGGCTAGGGCGGAGCACATTTGTTGAGCCATTAAAATCCATTGTCCTAATGTGAAGGCCTGTGATAAACGGTCTTGTAGGTTTCCTGCAGCTAAATATTCGCTAACAGTAATAAAAACACGCTGGTTTTTGCCCGTGCCATAAACACGCGCTATATGCGGATGCTGGATATGCGTGAGCGTAATATTTATTTTTTCTGCTGTACCTATGTGATCAAGCTTCTGCTTTTTGATTACTAAAAACCGTTTATTTTTTGGATCTTTGGCTAAATAAGTTGCGCCAAAAGGGTTTTCTTTAAGTATATCCAGAAGTTGATAGTTAGAGGGTATGTCATTTTGCGGAGAGTCGTTGCTCCAGCGGTTACTGCGCAAATGTTTGCCTTGTGCAATCAACAACAATTGTTGGCGAATTTCATCGGCACTGGTAGGTCTTTTTTCTGGTGTGGGTTCCAAACAGGAATTGATAAGCGGCTTGAGTGATGCGGAGAATTCGTCATAGTCGCCATTGGGTAAAATAGCTTGCATGGGAAAACATCCGTAAAATAATTGATGCAATACAATTCCTAGTGAATAGATGTCGCTCAGGTGCGATGCCTTGCTGGTGTTTTCGATTTGCTCAGGTGCCATGTAGGCATCAGTGCCCATCACCAGGTTATCATTTTTAATTAAATTGGGTTTTTCATGCTTGGTGAAATAGCCTGCAATACCAAAATCCACTAGGCGTACATGCCCATCGTAATCTACCAAAATATTGCCCGGTTTTATGTCGCGATGAATAATTCCGTTACGATGTGCATAGGCGAGTGCTTTGCAAATTTGTATAGCTATATCAATCTTGCGAGTTGCACTAACATCGTTGCGTTTTAAAACAGCGTTAAGCGTAATGGACTTTACAAAAGGCATAACAAAATACGGGCGGCCTTGGCTGCTCACACCTTGATCTATAACTTGCACTATATTGGGGTGGTTGAGGCTGGCTATTAATTTTGATTCTTGTGCAAATTGACTTTGGATTAACGCATCGTCAATTAGTGAAGCGTCTAAAACTTTGATTGCAACTTGTCGGTCCAGGGATTCTTGAGTGGCCAGGTAGACATTAGCCATTCCGCCAGCACCAAGCGTTGTTTTTATGCGATAGCCTGCAATTGTTTCCACGCGTGTTATTCCCGCAATACGATTAATTGCTTGGAGTATAGTAGCGAATTTTAAAGTGTATGAAATAAAAATGCGCTCACCAGGAGCGCATTGAAGGAAGGCTAAGTCGATATGGAATAAGGGTAGATTTAAAACAGGGCTGCGAAGAAACCTAGCGGGTTTTTGCTTTCTGCAATACTGGCGATAAATGCAAATACCAATAAAGAAACCACCCAAAGGACTTTTCGAACCTGTAATTTGGGATGTTTGAAGGTTAAAACTCCCAAGGCAATGTAAACAATCAGTGCTACTAACTTAACGGCAAGCCAAGGTTGGTCGGCTGGATTTAAATGCAATGTCACGGCCAGGCTAATGCCGCTCACAATCAAAATTAAATTAACAATATGGGGTGCGATCAAAAATATTTTATGCGAGGCTTTGCTTGGTGAGCGCATCATTAGATTGCCGCGAACAAAGAACAATATAAAAGATAGTAGTATGGCAGTAAGGTGCGTATGTTTTAATATTTCGTACATGATATGTCCTTAGGCTTGAAGTGCTTTGGTGATGAGAGCAAGCATTGAATCTGATAAGGGCAATTTTAATGCTGCTGTGTGCCCATTTTCTGACATTTTATTCCAGGTTTTTTGAATGATATCAATCAGCTTGGCCTCATCATGTTTGCTGGCAAAATCTTCCAGATAAAATTCTATGAATACCAGGCAGACCACATCTTCCAGCGCCTGAACTTCGTCGTCTCGTTTTAAGCTGCGTTTTAATAACAAATCCTTCACGCGTTGTACGGTGTCTGCAGAGTAGCCATTTTTAATCAATATTGTACCTGCTGTTTCTCCGTGAAATACCGCTAAATCCAAGCGCCATTTTTTGTAGCCTTGGCGATCCATAGGATAATCGCTGCGTGGAATTTTCCAGCGACAAATGTGTTGGCTGCGCGCGGCTAATTGTAATGCTTCTGATGGGTTTGATAAAAACTTGTGCAGTTGCGCTGTCATGCGCTGCCCATAAATCAATTCTTTTGCGATAGTTTGCCCATTTACAATTTCGGTATTGGGGTCTTCTGCGTTGGCTGCATCAAAATCCGCTAATGTTTTTTCAAGTTGGTTCATACTTAATCGGTACCCTTTGCAATAACTTGGAGGCTATCCATATCGGTAATAACAATTTCTTTTTTATCCACGGCAATCACTTTGTTTTTTTGCAAACGCGTAAAAATACGGCTTACAGTTTCTATGGTTAGGCCCAGAAAGTTGCCTATATCAGTACGCGACATTGGCAAAATAAAATTGTTGGTTGATAAGTTACGACGACCGTTCCGCGCGGAAATGCTTAGCAACAAACTGGCAATTCTTGCTTCGGCGCTACTTTTACCCAGTAGTGTGATGATTTGCTGTTCTTGTGTTATTTCGCGGCTCATCAATTGAAAAAAATGACGCTGCAGAGTGGGAATTTGCAAGCTTAATTCTTCAAGACGGTTAAAGGGAATTTCACACACGGAGGAAGTTTCCAGCGCGATTACCGAGTTGGTGTAAATATCACTGGCAAGGCCATCCAAGCCGACTACCTCACCAGGCAAATAAAATCCTGTTACTTGCTCGTTGCCGGTTTCGCTGATGCTTACCGCTTTTACTGCACCTGAGCGTATCGCATAAACAGAGTCAAAGGTATCTTTAGCGCGATAAAGATATTCGCCTTTTTGTAAAGGTTTACCGCGTTGCACAATATTATTTAATCGATCTATATCATCAAGATGTAAGCTGATAGGTAAGCAAATTGTGTTTAATCGACAGTTGCCACAGCTCACACGCTTGTCGTGAGCGCAATGGGCATCCTGGATTTTTATGTAGGGAGGTTGGATATCATTCATGTGCAAAACTCGCCGTTTGCGAGGGATATAGTGTTAAAGGCGAATTGTTGCAGCTTTGGTATAGACGGTAAATAGTTGATTTTGGTTAGCTCCATAGATATATGCTTGGTGAGCGTGCCGAGGGCATTGTCATCTCACTAATTATTGTGACACCGAGACCTTAAGGTATTGGGTTTGTGATTGCTTTGTACGCTGGATTTGATTTACAGCTTGTGCAATTAAACCTTTACTTACCGGTTTATGGGGAATATAGTTCGTTCGCTGGCCAAATTGCAGCGTGGACAACGGCTTAGGTTTAAGAAGTTGATCCACAATTATTTATGGTAAGTCACATCCGTTGTTCTAGCAGTGCATCTCATTGGTTTCGGCCAATGTTAGGTTAATAGTAACTCGATGCTTCTTCATAAGTAACACCGATCTGTCAGCAACATTTTTTTATTATTAAGATCATCGAGGTTTAAAATGGCTAGAAGCACTGGCACAGTAAAATGGTTCAACGAGTCAAAAGGTTTTGGTTTTATCGCTAGCGAAGCTGGCCAAGACGTTTTTGTACACTACAGCGCAATCAGCGGTTCAGGTTTCAAAACCTTGGCTGAAGGTCAACGTGTAGAGTTTGATGTTAAGCCAGGCCAAAAAGGCCCTCAAGCTGAAAACGTAACTGGTTTGTAATCCTTAGGGATTCAGCTAGAAAAAAGCCGCACATGTTGCGGTTTTTTTACGCCTGCAATTTGTTATAGAGCCAACGTTTTAGCTGGTGACAACTTGTCCTGCGTTAGTAAACGAAAGTTCCGCCCACAAAAAAGCCCGCATCATGCGGGCTTTTTTGTGGGGCAGATTAAGGCTTAATAAACATAGACCGCGCCAGCTGCACCAGCTGAGTTATTTGCTTTATCACCGTTGATGCCTACAGCGTTACTCGATTCTCTATAAGCGCCTATCAGTAAACTCTCGCCCAAGTCATCAAGGTCCAATGACCGAGCGAAACGATCCTGCGCGCCGGTGTTGGGGGATTTCACATAGCTTTTTTGCGCCCATGTGGTTCCTGTCCGCGTAAATACATAGGCTGCACCGGCGTTGGTCGCTGCGGTATCCAGTTGGTCGCCATTAATCCCGGTAGCCTGACTGGAATCAAGCCAGGTTCCTACCGCAAGAATATTACCGTTAGCTGAGAGGGACACCCGATCACCAAACTGGTTACCCGGGATTACTGTAGACGCCTTAATGTAGGTTTGTTGTGTCCAGGTAGCGTCTGATTTGGTGAATATGTAGACCGCGCCTGAATCATAAGCAGCTGTATCTTTAGGATCGTAGGTCCCGACGTCGGGATTGATACCAGCGTTTTTGACGGCGTCACCGGGAGTGCCGACCGCTAAGGTTTTGCCGTCACCTGAAATTGATACTGCCGCGCCAAAGCCTTGGTTCCATTGGTTGTATGAAGGTTTGATTTTTACTGTTTGTTGCCACTTGCTGGCCTCGCGGGCAAAGACGTAAACCCCACCGTTATTAAGTAAACCTATCTGGGTATCGATGGTGATAATGTCATCATTGGCGCTGGAGTCTTTACTGTCTTCCCCAGGTGCACCTACAGCGAGTGAATTGCCGTCATTGGATAATGTAATGGCCGCGCCAAAAAGATCATCTTTGCCTGCATCCGCAGCTTTAACGTAAGCTTCTTCAACCCAGGCACCGTCGTCTTTCAGCTTATAGATGTAAACAGCGCCGGAATTTGGACCACCAGCTTCGCTTGAGCTACTGGAGCTATTACTTGACGAAGACGACGATGAAGAAGTCGAACTGGAGGATGATGAGCTGCTTGTAGAACTGCTGGATGAGAAGTCAATGCATTTAAATGCAGTGGAGCTATTGCTATCCCCAGACGGCGTAACGATCCCGGAGCCGTAAGTATTTTCAGCCGCTGTACCTACAGCTAAAGTCTTACCGTCTCCAGACAGGGCCAAGCTATAACCGAAGGCCATATTTGAGTTGCCGAAATAGTAACCTAGCAGAGGCTTGATATATGCCTGTTGTGTCCATTGAACACCCACACGTTTGAACACATAAACTGCGCCTATATCAGTGTTAGTTGTGCGCGTTACGTAACTTTGGGATGAAGATGAGTTAGCTGCGGCGCTAGACAGGTAGGTATCGTTGTGTGGATCACAGTTAACGCCAATTGAAACGCTGTCTTCATTAATAGCACTTACTGCCAGAGTATTGCCATCGGTGCTAAGCGCAACCTGATAACCAAAACGCGCATTTGGATTTGGGATATTTGCAGTAAAGCCATCACCAGGCTGCTCAGTGTTAGATGCCTTTAAATAAGCTTCCTGCTGCCAATTACCATTTACCTTGGCGAATACATATACAGCGCCGGCAGTAGGGCTGGCGTTACTGGTTTGGTCACCGTTAACGCCTTTGGCATTGCTAGACTCTGCAGGTGCGCCCACAGCCATGGTTTTTCCATCACCAGAAATTACTACGCTCCAACCAAACCAATCATTAGCGTCGGTGTTTGATGCCTTCAAATAGCTAATGGCAGAAACCATAGCGCTATCCACAATTATGGCATTCGAATCCTGACAGCCTGCATTGTTACAGGCTTGAACTTTGTAGCGGCTATTTACCCAGTCGGTTAGATGGACGCTTACCGGGTCTGTAACTGAGTTAGTCGTAAAGTCCGAACCTACTTGCACAAAAGCTGCGTTGCTATCGGCTTTTTTGAGTAGCTTGTAATAGGTTGCACCGCTAACGGCAGTCCAGTCGAATTTAAGGGTTTTGGTACCGCTAGCAGAAACTTTTACGTCGGGCCAGGTGCCGCTACCAGGAGGCGTTACAGGCGTTGAGCTGAATGTGTGGGAGCTAGATGAGCTGCTCGAACTGCTGCTGGTACTCTTATTATCGTTACTGCCACCACCACAGGCGGTGAGTAACAAACTCGAACCTAAAACGGTCAGTAACAGGGTGCTGTATTTCAGCAAACGCGGGATTCTAACGATATTCATTCAGCCATTTTCCTGATGTTTCAACATAGCCGGCGATTCTGTGTGGCGCGGCGCTCGGTGTCAATCTAAACCCTTCAATATCTTTAATGCTTGCGCAATTTAACTTTTGCTCGCAGGTTTATCATTAAGGGCTCGCTTACGACAGCGCTCTCCGGTAGAGGTTCCGGCTCTCAAATCAATCACTTAGCTATAGCGCCACACAGCATATTAGCGCCAGACTGCTACACTCCAGTTATACCCTGTTTCGGGTGTCAGAATTGTATAAAAATTGTCATTGGGTGTTTAATCCTGCATGCGTCAAATTGATTTAATAAAGCTCTATAGCCAGATGCGATGCCTGGTGGTGGACGATATGCCTGATGTGCGGGTAGCCATCTCGGGCATGCTGCGTGTTTTTGGTGTCCAACATGTTGATGTAGTAGCAAACGGCGAGCAGGCTATGGACGCTTGTTTTAGTAACCACTATCACATGGTGTTGTGCGATTACAATTTGGGTCCCGGTCGCGACGGCCAGCAGGTTTTGGAAGAGCTGCGTTTTCGTAACCGCCTTAACAACACGAGTATCTTTGTGATGGTCACCGCTGAGACCTCACGGGAAATGGTGTTGGGTGCTCTGGAATACCAGCCTGATGACTATGTCACTAAACCTATTACCCAAGCCTTGCTGCGGCAGCGACTGGATCGTGTATTGCTTCGCCACCGAGAGCTTTACAGTATTAAACAGGCAATGGATGAAAAAGATTATGCGGCGGCGGAGCAGCGTTGTGCCGAGCGTTTGAATGCCAATACCAGCCATCGCGGTGCCTGCCTGCAGATTCAGGCGGAAATGAATTTACGTCTGTTTAATTTCAAACGTGCAGAAGAAATTTACACCGGTGTGCTAAATGAGCGCCCCTTGCTGTGGGCAAAACTCGGTTTAGGTAAAACCCAGGTAGCGAAAAAAGAATACGCTAAAGCGGAAGTAAATTTAAAAGAGGTGATTCGCGATGATCGCCGGGTCGTGGAAGCGCATGATTTGTTAGCTGATGCTTATATCGGCCAAGGGGACACAGTGCTTGCGCAACAGGTGATGCAAGATGCAGCAGAAGTTTCACCCAAATCCGTTATGCGGCAGCGGCGTTTAGCAGAACTCTCCAAATTAAACGCAGATACCCAAGCCTGTTTAGAGGCGAGCAGGCGAGTGATAAAAACCGCGCGCAATTCAGTGTATGAATCTCCAGATGATTATTTTAATTTAGCGCGTGAGTTGGCAGAGCTCAGCAAAGAAGGCGAAGCCAATGCCGATAAATATGTGAAGGAAACCTTTGAAGTTTTGCAAAAATTGGAGAAGCGGCCTTATTTTGATGTAAGTGCTGATGTTCAAAGTAACGCATTAAAGTCACGTTCTTTACTCAACAATAATAAAGCAGAAGCAGCTGATCCTTTTTTGGAAAAAGCAAAAACACTTTATCAGACACGCAAAGAAGATTTAAAGCCGGAAGCGGGATTGGATGTGGCACAAACCTTAATTGTGAAGGGGGATAAATCGGCGGCCGATGAAGTTTTGCATGAATTGGTTGAACAGTTTCCTACTCACGATAGGGTTGTTGCCAAAGTCGATTCCATGTCAGACACACCGAAAAGTAAAGAAGGCCGTAAAAAAGTCGCAGATATGACTAAGTCTGGAATTGATTACTATGACAGTAAGCAATACAAAGAAGCTGTGGAGACTTTTAGAAATGCGATTGGCATTTTCCCCAGCCATATAGGTTTAAACTTGAATTTAGTGCAGGCCGTTATTGCAGAAGTAAAAAATAACGGCGAACAAACCGGGTTTGAAACCCTCTGCAGAAACTCCTTATCGCGCATTTCTAACATTGACCCCGGTGATTCACAATATGCTCGCTACACGCATTTGGCTAAAGAAGTAGACGAGGTATTCAAAATGGATTTAAGTGAGCTCGATTTAGATTTGTAAATCGAGTTTAATTCTGCATTAAAGATGTCGTAGCATGGTGGATTAATCCAGTGTGTATATTTTGGACAATAGAGATATGTCAAATCTTACAAAACTTGCCCTTGTGATTCTGGCGTTGACTTCATCCTTAAGTGCGGCGACGGCTATGGCACAAGTGCAAAAAATCAGTATGGGTAACGGCACAATCGCTGCGGAAATCACGCCAGATATAGGCGGACGTTTGCTTTCCTTCTCGCTAAAGGATCAACCCAATTTTTTATTACTGGCAGATCTCGCGTCTTTGAACACCCGTCCGCAAGTAAGTCCTAGTTCTGACAATATTGGTTATTTTGGCCATGAAATTTGGGTAGGCCCGCAAAGTGAGTGGTGGGTGCATCAAAAAGTAAATCCTGAACGTGCCGCTAAAAAAGCTGTGTGGCCACCAGATCCTTATTTAATCCTTGCGCAAAATACAGTGCTTGAGCAGAGCCAGGAAAAGGTAATTCTAAAAAGTCCTGAAAGCGGCGTGAGCGGTGTGCAAATCATAAAAGCTTACGCGCTCATGCCTGAAAGAAAAAATAGCCTTAAGTTGCAAGTGCGTGCCACCAATATACGCAAAGAAAATATTGCCTGGGATATTTGGTTTAATACGCGCGTTCCCGCCAATGCGCAGGTATATGTTCCTGTGGCTAATGCCGCTGACGTACAACAAAAAAATCTGGAAGACGCGACTAATGCTGCTCTTGTTTATACCGTGAGTGATGGCATCTTATCCTTGGATATGATTCCGCCGCCAGCGGGTAAAACAGCGCGCAAAGGGAAATTAATGATTCAACCTTCGTCGGGTTGGATGGCAAGCTTTTATGACAAACAAGTTTTTATTATTCAATTTCCCTTGCAACCTAAAGCGGCGATTCATCCAGAGCAGGGTCAGGTAGAACTTTATAACGATTTCAATCCAGCAAAATTGCAAGAGGGCTTGCTTGAAATGGAAGTGCATGCGCCTTACAAAACGCTCGCACCCAAAGAGTATATGATTGGCGAAGAAACCTGGACGATTTTAGAATACAAAGGTGCTCCGACGCGTAATGCGCATCTCGCGTTTTTGCGTGCGCAAGCAGCACAATTGGGTTTGAAGTAAAGCAAATAAGTTTTCCAGAAATAAAAAAGCCATCATCACTGATGGCTTTTTTTGCATTACAGATTTTAAATCGCAGAAATTTCTTTTATTTCCACCGCAGCACTCTTGGCTTCACCTGCAGTCAAATGCCATTTTTCTGCGAGCACTGCGCCGCGCTCAACACAAATGTAACCTTGCTCGTGACCTGCGCCTATGTCAGCAATTTTAGCCGCGTTAGTTGCACCAGGGTTCCACACCACAACGCTTGGACAATTGTTGTGAGTGATTTCAATTGCAGGTTTACTGGCAATTCGTACCGCATTTTCAATTGCTGGATAAACGCGATCTACTTCCGCAGGAAAACTCACATCACCATCCTGAGTTTTTACAGCGTGATTTTCCAAATTATCGAGATAAGTTCTGCCCGCTAAACCTTGTACGCGCACAGTTTGCAATGATTCCACCGGATGATAGCTGTGCAACACCCAGCTGCAGTCAAAGGGTTTGGTGTCTGTATTTTTGATACTGATTGCCAATTTAATACTGGCGCCCAAGGTCATGGTCAACTGGGCTGTGAAATCAAAATCAAATAATTCATTTGCGCTGCTGATGAAATTGAATACTAATTGCGCGCTTCCGTCTGCTTGCAATTTTGCATCACTCAATTGCCAATCGCGGTTGCGTGCAAAGCCGTGTTTAGGTTTTTTCGGGTCTTGGGTATTAGGGCCAAACCATGGCAGGCAAACAGGAATACCACCGCGTAAGGCTAGGCCAGGTGTAAAATCACAGTTGGGGCTAACCCACAATAGAGGCTTGCCGTTGCGGGTTTGAAAGCTCAATAAATGAGCACCTTGTAGTGCAATAAGCGCGTTACAAGCGGCAGTGTTTACTCGCAAAATCGGAAGGCCTTCGCCCTTGCTGTTGGGGAACGCTTTATCGCTTGAAGTTAGCTCCAAAAAATCGCAACGTGCAATCAGGGTATTTAATTCGGAATTTAATGAGGACTGGGGCGTAAGAAGGGACATAATGACAACCATCAACAGCTTTAAGATGCCCTAATTCTAACCAAATCGTTGGTCATAATCATCTGATAAATGTTCAGATTTTTTGGTTTTGGCGCGCTAAAAACAGTATGATGCACGCCCATTTTCGCGTGACAGATTTTTAATATATAGGTGTGTGAGTGAGCAAATCGCAATTTGTGAGTCAGGCTTTTACTATCGGCCAACGTTGGATCAGTGAAGCAGAAGCTGAATTAGGCTTGGGCATTGTGCTGGATATTGCGAATCGCCGTTTGACCTTAAGTTTCCCTGCGGCAGGAGAACGCCGTACTTATGCGATGGATAATGCGCCAGTAAGTCGGGTTGTTTACCAGGTTGGTGAAAAAGTACGTCATCAAGACGGTACTAGCGTAAAAATTACTCGTGTAATTGAACAGCAAGGTTGTTTGTTATATCACGGGTTGGTATTTGATAAAGATAAAAACTTAACCAAAGAAGAATTGGCCATCCCCGAATTTGAATTGGATAGTTTCGTTCAATTCAGCACACCGCGTGATCGCTTATTTGCGGGGCAAATTGATAAGCACACACATTTCACGCTGCGTTACAAAACCCTTAATTATTTAAATCAGCATCGCCAATCAAATATATTTGGTTTAGCGGGGCCGCGTGTGCAATTGTTGCCACATCAACTCTACATTGCAAACGAAGTTGCGCAACGCCATGCACCACGTGTGTTGTTGGCAGACGAAGTAGGTTTGGGTAAAACCATTGAAGCCGGTTTGGTTTTGCACCAACAATTAATTAGCGGCCGCGTAAAGCGCGCATTGATTGTGGTGCCCAATAGTTTGCAGCACCAATGGCTGGTGGAAATGCTGCGTCGTTTTAATTTGGCATTTACTTTGTTAGATGAAAAACGTTGCCAAGCGATTGAAGGTTTGGATTCGTTTGAAGAGTCGATTGATTTTATTGATGACTTTACCGACGAATTTGAGCGTGAATCTACCAGCGATAATCCATTTGAGTCTGCACAATTAATTCTGTGCTCACTGGATTTCCTTACCAAAAACCCTGAACGTTATGCGCAAGCATTGCAAGCGAGCTGGGATTTGTTGTTGGTAGATGAAGCGCACCATTTACAATGGAGCGAGCAAAAAGTTAGCGTTGCTTACCAATGTATTGAAGGCTTGGCAAAAGTTGCCAAAGGTTTGTTGCTTTTGACTGCTACGCCAGAACAGCTTGGTTTAGAAAGTCACTTTGCGCGTTTGCGTTTGCTAGATCCGGATCGCTATTATGATTTGGAAAAATTTATTGTGGAGCAAAAGTCCTATGCGCCGCTCAATGATTTAGTGCAAGCACTACTCGCTGCTCATGTTGAAGAAGCCAAAGCTTTGCCCGCAAATTTAGTAAAACAATTGGCTGATTATTTACCAAAAGAAACTATCAGCGAATTAACTGGCTTGGCTGAGCAAACCTGTTTAGGCCAAGCCGCAGATAAAGCCATTAGTTATTTGTTAGATAGACATGGTACTGGCCGTGTGCTTTTTCGCAATACTCGTAATTCTGTGGCAGGTTTTCCAGACCGTATGCTGCATCAACATTCTTTGGATTTGACTGCGGAACAACTCGCAGAGATTCGTAAGTTGCCTTTGGAGAAACAATTGCGTGCTGAAACCTTTTGGCAAGCGCAGGAAAACGATTGGTGGTTGCATGATCCCCGCGTAAATTGGTTAAGCGATTTGCTTAAGCAAAATCGTCGCAAAAAAGTCTTGGTAATTTGCGCAAGTGCCGATACCGCACAAACTCTTGAAGACTATTTACGCTTACGTAGAGGCTTGCTGACTGCAGTCTTCCACGAAGGTTTGAATTTAATTGAACGCGACCGCGCTGCTGCTTATTTTGCGGATATGGAAGAGGGGGCGCAGGTTTTAATTTGCTCTGAAATCGGCAGTGAAGGCCGTAATTTCCAGTTTGCACAAGATTTGGTGCTGTTTGATTTACCACTTAATCCTGATTTGCTAGAGCAGCGCATTGGCCGTTTGGACCGTATCGGCCAAACAGCAACGGTGAATATCCATACTCCATTTTATGTGGGCAGCGCACAGGAAAAGTTAATTCGCTGGTATCACGAAGGCCTCAATGCTTTCGAAAAAACCTGTGCTATTGGGCAGAATGTATATATCCAATATGCCGATAACCTTTTACCAATATTGGTAGAGGATGATGAAGCTGCTTTCGCTGATCTACTGCAAAAAACACAAACCTATGCAGCGGATCTAGTCGCGCAATTGCAGAAAGGTCGCGACCGTTTATTAGAGTTGAACTCTTGCAAGCCGGCGCAAGCTGCTGTATTGGTTGATGCGCTTGCTGAAAAAGACGAAGACAAAAGCCTCATCAATTATCTGGATGCCGTCTTCGATGCATTTGGAATTGATTCAGAAAAACACAGCGAACACAGTCAAGTTATTCATCCGAGCGATCATATGCGCGTGGAGGAGTTTCCCGGTTTGCCAGAATCTGGTTTGACGATTACCTACCAGCGTCAACAAGCGCTCTCCCGTGAGGATATGCAATTTATTACTTGGGAGCATCCGCTAGTGCGTGGTGCACAGGAATTAATTGCCTTGACTGAATTTGGCAACACCGCATTTTGTACTCTGAAGTTGCCGCCGCTCAAACCAGGTAACCTGATGCTGGAAGCTCTCTATGTATTGCATTGCCCGGCGCCGGCCGAACTGCAATTATTCCGTCATATGCCTCAATCATTATTGCGTGTGTTACTTGATCACAATGGTAAAGATTTGAACGCGGTCTTGGGGATTGATCAGCTAGGCAAACTTTTGCAGAAAGTACCGCGCAATAATGCACAGGAATTAGTTCGCCACGCGCGCCCAGCCTTGGTGGAAATGTTGCAGAAAGCAGAAGACAAAGCCAAGCCGCAGCAAGCCGATTTAATTGCGGCAGCTCAGCAAAAAGTTAAAGAAGAAATCAACACAGAATTGGATCGCATGAAAGCACTTGCTAAAGTGAACCCCAATGTCCGTCAATCTGAAATCGATTATTTGCAAGAGCGTTTGGCTGCAAGCCAGCATTACTTGTCACAAGCGAAACTTCGTTTAGATTCTTTGCGCGTGATAATGACAGTTTGATTTTGTCTTCCTTGCATATGTTTTTTTAATAGGGAATCGTCATCCTCGCGCAGCGGGGATCCACCGGGCTGGCGCGCCAGCTTTTGATTGTTGATTTTTGAAAAGCGATGGATACCCGCTGCGCGAGGATGACGACTCCCAGAAAACTAATTTTTTTTTTGAGATTAACTATGTATATTTTCTCCGCAAATGCCAAAGCCAAAAAAGACCGTGATGGTGTTAAAGAAGGGCAGGTTGTTCCCTTTATTGTTTATATAAACTTCATCGATCTGTTTGGTGCAGAGCAGTTATGCAAGGTTTATTTGATGCGCGCTGGCTTCACCGAAATTGAAATCGAAAAGCGCAAGTTGGTACCCAGTACCTTAACGAGTGATCCACGAGTGGTTGCCGCCGATAAAGCCATGGCTGAAGCGATTAAGTCTGGCTATATGATCCAGATGTTTGACGAATAATATTCATAGTCTTCGCTCACTGTTACTGCTTGCTAAGTTGCTGGAACTTTTTCTTTACAGCTAAGTCTATCCCCCGTTCATTGTGCAACGGGATTTCATACCATGGGAGTTTTACAAGGAGTTAGTGCTCAATCTATAGCACGAAAGAGATATTCCCCAAAACTGGTTCCGCAACAATATTCTCTCTGGGTTTTCTTTTTTACTTTTATTATTCATCTGGCAATTATCTTTGTTGCTATGAAGGGCCATCACCATAAATCCGAACAGGTGGAAATGGCTATCAACCTAGTGCCGATGTATGTGGTTGCAGATGTTCCTGTATTTTCTGTTGAGGCTCCGGCGATACAGAGTGATATTCAGCTTTCCTCGCCGGTATCCCCCGAGTTAATTTTCCCAGAACCTGAAAAAAATGTTTCTACATTAAATATGCGCGAGTTTTTAGGACAAGAAACCTATGAGTTTCCAACTAAAAAATCAGGCCGCTATAAAGATGTATTTAATCCTGAGTTGCGTAAGAAGTTGCAGGATTTGCCTGAGCGAAAAGTTGTTAAACCTAAAATTCAATATTTGGGTGTTGGTATTACGTTGGAAGATATTGGTAATGGCATGTGTCTTTATGGGGATGCCTTTCTTAAAACTGGCTATAAAGTTAAGTGTGGTCCTGATCAGGGAGAGCAAATGATGATAAATATGGAGCATGCATTGGCTGACCCGTTGCATTTAAATGAATAAGTTTCTTGAACTTTGTCTTATTCTAAAGATCTAGAGCCTCACTAATAATTGAGTCAGGATTTTTGGCTTTATGGGATATTCACAATTACAGGGGCGTTTTGGCTTATTCGAGTCTGGTTATTCCTCTTCTCGACGTATATCGAAAAATCAATCTTCATTGGTATTGGGGATTATTGTTTTTGCGCACGCGCTAATAATCCTGTTTGTATTAACTGAAAAAAATCGGCAGCGCGAGTTAGTGCCTGAAAAAATTCTGCACATGATTAATGTGTTGCCGGAGTCGGAAGAATTAATTTCAGAACTGAATAAACCAGAGGTTAACGAGTTGCGGTCATTGCAACTAAACATCCCTCAAATGCAAATTACCGAACCTGTTATATCATCACTAGATACTCCAATCGACAATTTGCCTTATGAGCCTCCTTCAGAAGCTTCTCGTGGGAATGAAAATGTCTTTGATCCCAAGATGCGACAGAAATTACTTGATGCTAAGCGATTAAATGTTCCCCGCGCAGCAGAGAAGTCCAACACCTGGACCGCGATTGATGGACGTACTTATATAGAAATGGGTGACGGTACCTGCATGGTTTCTATGCCTAAAGTTGATTCGCGGGATCGCGGGACTAGTTGGGGTTTTACGACGTGTGGTAAAACCGATAGTGAAAAAGCAATGGATAGAGTTAATGCTGATTTTGAATCGCGTAGGGGGCCAATTAATAAACCAAAAACAAATCAGTAGATAAAATCCTAATAAAAAGGCCAGCAATTGCTGGCCTTTTTTTCCTTTTGTTAATTCCTTTTATGAGTTTAATTAGCGATTAATCAAACTTCTTTGGACGAAAGCTTTTGCTCTTTTCGCCTTTTGGTTTATCACCTAAACCTAATTTTCCGCGTGGTGCGCCGTCGCGTGGTTTATCTGAGTAGCTGCGTGGTTTATCGCTGCGTGGCTTATCATCGCGTGAAAAAGAGCGCGGGCCGCGATCACCGAAATCACGATCGCGACTATTGCCGCCAGCACCAGTATCAACGCTGATTTCTAGCGGACGATTGCGTACACGAACTTTTTTCAATTGGCTCAATACATCATTAGACAAACCTTTTGGTAAATCTACCGTTGAGAATTCGTCGTGCAATTTAATATGGCCAATGTTCGCGCTGGAAATACCGGCTTCGTTTGCGATTGCACCAACGATATCACCAGGGCGAGCTTCATGGTTGCGACCTACTTCAATGCGGTAGCGAACCATGTTCTCGTCGTTGTGTTCACGGCGTGGACGATCTTCACGTGAGCGTTCGCGACCTCCATCACGGCCACCACGATCATTGCGATCACGACCACCGCGTTCTTCGCGGCCACCGCGATCACGTCCTTCACCACGAGATTCGCGCTCAGGTTTTACGTCAGTAAATTTCACTTGCAGTGGGCGCTCGCGTTGCAACAAATAAGCGAGAGCAGATGCGATATCTTCTGGCGATACTTCATTTTTGTTGCTGAACTCTGCCAACAAATCATTGAAGAAACTTAAATCTGGCTGCTCAGCCAGTGTGGTAGTAATTTGCTGGGTGAACTGATCAATACGGTGTTTGGTTACTGCAGCGCCGCTTGGTAATTCCATCAAAGTGATTGGCTTCTTGGTCGCTTTTTCTATGGTGTATAGCAAACGTTTTTCACGTGGTGCAACAAACAAAATAGCTTTACCACTACGACCTGCACGGCCAGTACGACCAATACGGTGAACGTAGGCTTCTGAGTCATACGGAATGTCGTAGTTAACAACGTGGCTTACGCGCTCTACGTCGATACCGCGTGCGGCAACGTCAGTAGCTATAACAATATCCAAAGAGCCTGATTTCAAACGCTCAATAGTGCGTTCGCGCAATTGTTGGTTCATGTCGCCGTTCAAAGCAGCGGCAGAGAAACCACGTGCTTCCAATTTTTCAGCGAGCTCAACGGTTGCGGTTTTGGTTCGCACGAAAATAATCATGCCGTCAAAAGGTTCTACTTCAAGGATACGTGTAAGTGCATCCAATTTATTGGTGCCGCTAACCATCCAGTAAACTTGTTCAATATTGTCGCCAGTGGATTGTGAGCTGGCGATTTTAATTTCTTTCGCATCGCGCAAATAGTTGTCGCACACTTTGCGAATTTCGCGCGGCATGGTTGCAGAGAAAAGTGCAGTTTGACGAGTCTCTGGAGTGTGTTCAAGAATCCATTCAACGTCATCGATAAAGCCCATGCGCAGCATTTCGTCGGCTTCATCGAGTACAAGGCTTTTCAAACTATTTAAATTCAAACTGCCGCGACGCAAGTGGTCCATTACGCGGCCAGGTGTACCAACAACAACGTGCACGCCGCGTTTTAATTGGCGCAATTGGCTGGTCATGTCTTGACCGCCATAAATTGGCAATACGTGGAAGCCCGGAATGTGTGCAGCGTATTTTTGGAATGCTTCAGCTACTTGAATCGCAAGTTCACGTGTTGGTGCGAGAACCAGAATTTGTGGGTCTGCTTGCTTTACATCTAATTTTGACAGCAGTGGCAATGCGAAGGCTGCAGTCTTACCTGTACCAGTTTGCGCCATGCCGAGAATGTCGCCACCTTGCAACAGCACGGGAATAGCTGCGGCTTGAATGGGCGAGGGTACTTCGTAGCCAACAGATTGAATGGCTTTAAGTACAGGCTCGGAGAGTGCTAAATCGGTAAACAGAATTTGGTCAGTCATTTTTAAACCTTTGGTTTGGCTGAATTAAAAAAACAATAAAGCAAAGCCGTCGCTAACATTGCGTGTTAGTTAAGGATTCGTTTTTGTTTTTATTGATCGAATAATTTTTTGCCGCGCAAATAAATAACGCAGCCTAAGTGGGAGCGATGATCGGGTCGCTATGGGTGCGAAAGCTGTAAAACTTTCGCACAAAAGAAATTCGCATGAGCAGTGCTGATGCAAGATAAGGCGATTAAATCAACGGATTCCCGCGTGTCCTGCCAAAAAATATTGGCTAACTGGAGCACAGTGCAATTCAAAAACATCGTGTTTTTTAAAAATTGCGCACTTTATAGCAGGCTGAAAATTTGAACTTCATGTTGTCGATTGGTTCCTGAAAACCAATGTTTGGGCAGCCCTCAGGCGTCCTGCCTGCTCAGCATATCCCCACAAAATAAACTCAATAAAGGAGGGGCGTTACTGAAAGTGCGCGCAGTATAGGGATTCGGTGCCTATAAAGCCAGCAAAATAGCTGCCAGTTCACATTGGGTTGGATTTTGCTTTTGCTAATAACGAATCCAATGCGTTGGCGAAGGTTTGCTTGTCGCGGTCGTTGTATGGAGGAGGGCCATCGTGGACTACGCCGCTGGAGCGCATGGTTTCCATAAAGTCGCGCATGTTGAGGCGAGCGCCGATACTGTCTTTGGTGTAGCGCTCACCGCGGGGGTTGATGACCGCTGCGCCTTTAGCGATGGCTTCGGCAGCGAGAGGGATGTCTGCAGTCACTACCAGATCGCCAGCGGTTAGCTCCTGAACTATATAGTTGTCGGCCACATCGAAGCCGCCAGCGACCTGTGTGGCTTTAATCCACGGCGAGGCCGGTGCGGATAAATACTGGTTAGCGACCAGTATCATCAGGATTTGGCGTTTGTGAGCAGCGCGGTAGAGAATTTCTTTGACGGGCTTGGGGCAGGCGTCGGCATCGACCCAGATTTGCATATTCATTATCTCGTGGTTACAGAGCCTATCAGGCTGCGCAGATTATACATTTTGCGTTATTCATGGGTTAGACTCAGCGCAAATAAACGGGTTAGATGAGAAACTCATGTCCGAAAAACACATTTCCACCACCGCCTTGGCACGCATGCTTCACAAAGAAAGCAAAGAGCTATTTATATTGTTGGCGCAAGGTGGCTGGATGGTAAAGGTGGATAACCACTGGCAGTTGACAGAGAAAGGTCGGTTTGAAGGCGGGATATATATCAATCATCCCAAATATGGCGAATACATCGCGTGGCCGGAATCCATTCAGGATCATCCGTTACTGCGTTTATTGCCAGAGGCGCCGCTCAGTGCAACCCACATTGGTACCAAATTGGATTTACCCGCGCGCTTGGTGAATTTGCTATTGGCTGAGCGTGGCTGGATTAAAAAGCATATTCGCGGTTGGTTGTTGACACCAAGAGGAAAAGCCTTAGGTGGCGAACAACACACCAGTGAACAAAGTGGTATTCCCTATACGACCTGGCCGGAAACTCTGTTGGATAACTCGCTATTTTTGGACTCGGTTGCGCAATTAAAGGGAGAGAATTTTACTACTTCTACAAAAGCTATGAGCGGGCAAGTGGTAGCCTTGCGCGAAGCTTTGATATTAGAAAATTGGTTGTACCTCGCCAATGTGCACCACTCGGTTAATTATGAGCTGAAAGCGGGCAGCGAAAAAATCCAGGCTGATTTTTTCTTGCCGGAATTACAAGTCGCTATTGATTTATGGGGCGCTGCAGACAATGCAGCGGCAATTGCACGAAAGTTGGCGAAGCAGGAGTTTTACCAAAAGCATGGCTACGACTTTATTGAAATTCACGATGAAAATATCGCGCAATTGGATGAGCTTTTAGCAAAGCAATTGTTGCAATTTGGTTTGGCAGTTTATTAAGCCGATATCTATTAGGAGTATTTTATGGCAAGTGTATTCACATTGATTATAGAAGGAAAAATTCCTGGGCATTTTGTGTATCAAGATGATATTGCTGTTGCAATCTTAACGATTCAACCTATTCGCGAAGGGCATGTGTTGGTAATCCCTCGACAAGAAATTGATCAATGGAGTGATTTACCGGTTGATGTTGCTGCGCACTTGATGAAAGTTAGCCATAAAATCGCCAATGCGATGAAACCTTTGTTTCCTTGCACGCGTATAGGCGTGATGATTGCCGGGCTGGAAGTTCCTCATACGCATATTCATTTGGTGCCTATGGATTCTATGGATGATTTAAGTTTTTCGTTTGCAAAAAATGCAGATCAGGAAGCATTGAAAAAAACAGCCGAAAAAATTCGCACTGCTGTTAAGGGTTAATCAAGTTTGTAACCGGCAAAAAATGTTTCCGCGTAACTAAACGCCACACTCCTGCACTGGTATTGTGCAAATCCCTTTAAAAACCCTCTTGCTAAAGCTGGCAAGCCGCCAGCTTTGCGTCACTTTTTTCGCAAAATTGAAAAACAATAATAGTGTTCTATGATGGGGACTGACTTGAATTTCATCGGTTCCCTATCATGAATGCTTACTATAAACAGAAAGAATTCGAGGAGCATCCGCTCCAGCCTGGTGATAAAAACCATCAAGCGTTTGATAATTATCGAATGGAGCCTGGTGCTATAACGCGTGGTTGGTTGCCATGGTTTGGTAAAAACTCTAAAGCATCTTTATCGGTTCCATGTCTTGTCAATCGCGGCCAAATTCCACGTATAGAAAAAACCTTTGCGGGCATGGTGGCAACGCGCATCAATATTATGACCGAGTGGGCAAACCAGCACTGGGCACGGCTTAATTATCTGGCGGCAGAGCTTGAGCAAAAATGGCCGAATGGCTTGAGCGATTCATTGGTACGTTTTCGTAGGCTTAATAATGAAGCATCCGAAATATTTATTATTAATACTCGCCATGAAATTATTGCTTCAACTGCGTCTGAACGTATAGGTGAGTTAGATTCCAATAAAGTGCCTGCGCAATACCTTCAAGCGCCTTTTTTATTAGGGCCTTATTGCGATCCCTACACCGAAAAACTGGGAGCAACCACGTCCAAGTTTCACGATCAAGTTACGCTCATGTTTTACCAGCCTATCCGTATTAATCATGAAGTAGTTGGAAGTGTCTGCGTTCGTATTCCCAACGATGTGCTCAGTGATCTAATCCAGCGTGAAGATGGCCATGTTTATCGTGGTTCGGGTGATAACTATTTGTTTATGGTTAAATCTAACCTTGATAAAAGTATTTTGCCGGGTACTGCATTGTCGCGTTCACGCTTTGAAGATAGTACTTTTTCCGGTGGTGACAATTTAAAGAATGGTATACCCACTAGTAATGGCGTAGTAAAAGTTGCAAAACACACAGAGTTTGAATTGCGATTTGTTGACCCTATAACTTCGCAATTGCATCCTGGTGTTCAGCAAACTATTAACAAAGGGAAAAATATTTTTGTGGATTATCCGGGCTATCCAGACTACCGGCATATTCCAGTTGTTGGCGCAGGCTCAACGTTTCAAATGCCCGGTTCACCGGATACATGGGGATTGATGTGTGAGGGCGATCTGGAAGAGGTTTATGAGCAGCGCAGCTTAAATTACATTCTGTTCACGCGACTGGTGTTGGGTTTGGGTATTGGATTTGTTTTCCATTGGCTGTTGATAAATTATTTAAAATTGACGGCACCTGATAATTTACTCGCTACATTGTTTGCTTATTCCTTACCGCTACTTTCTGTATGGTTGTTTGGTGTCAGGGCGAGAATGGCAAAAGTTAAGGAGCTGACGGATTTCTTTCTGGGCGTGGCAGAATGTGGTGAATCACTCAATAAGCGAATGGACTCCGGTTTATTTGCTAAAGATGAAATTCGAGCGCTTGCCGATTGGACCAATAGCTTTGTGGACAAGATGGATCACACGGCGCAGGGTATGATTAGTATTGAAAGTGAGTTAAGTCGCGTTTCAGGTTCGCTTAATAAAACCGCTATTACTGCCAAAACCTGTTCTGTTGAATTATTGGATTCAGCGCAACTCACTGCCAATGCCACCAGGATTCTCCACGAAAGTGTACATAATATGGCTGAGACTATTTCAGTCAGTGCTACAGCATCAGATCGTGCACTCAATGAATCCATAACGGGTAAAAGTGTAATTGAAAAAAATCGCACAGAAATTACTTTGCTCGAACAGCAAATTGAAAAGTCAGCCTTGACGATTAATAAGTTAAGCGATGAAACTCAAACTGTAAGCCAGGTAATCCGTATTATTTATGATATCGCCCAGCAAACTAATCTATTGGCCTTGAACGCCGCGATTGAGGCAGCGAGGGCGGGGGAATCCGGGCGTGGTTTTTCTGTGGTGGCAGATGAAGTCCGTAATTTGGCTTCGCGCACAGCGGAGGCGACAAAAACAATTTCTGCGAATTTGGAATCTATTAAAGAGCAAGCTTTAAGTTCGGTCACGTCTATGCAAGATTGTCAATTAATCGCTAATAACAGTGTTGGTTATGCAGAGATTGCCAATGATTCCATTTCTAAAATACATGACGAAATAGAATCGGTTAAAAGCCAGTTGCATCACATCAGTGAAATTATGCAAGAGCAAAATTCGCAGGCCACAATTGCCATGCAGCAGGCCGCGTCCATTTCATCCTATGCAAATACAACGGCAGAGAACGCAACTGAAACCAGAGCGTTGGTTGCAAGTGTTGCGCAGTTGGCTATTTCTTTATCGAAAGCGGCTAAGGATTTGAAGGGGGCTGCAAGCTAATAAAAAGCACCGCTCGTTAAAGAGCGGTGTTTTTTTAGCAATATTATTTTTTCAAACTAAATGCATCGCGAATTTTCCATTCCGGTTTGTCCTGGTCTGCACGTTCAATCCACAAGGGGCGGTTATCCTTGTGAACATTTGTCACCCAGCGTTGTGGTACGGCATCTGTTCCTATCATGTATCCATGCAAAGTGCCTTTATTATCGATACGGAAGCGCAAAAAGCCTTTGTATCCTTGGTGCGCGATGGCAGAGAAAGCATTGTTCGCCAGGCCGCCAAAGCGCGCCACCAGCGCAAAATAAACACCAAATAGAAAACCACCAACCACAACACCGCCTAAAAAAATCACCATGCCTTTTGAATAGGGATCAAGGTGAAAATATCCGCCGATCCAAAACAAGGTTGCTGCCGCCAATATGTGTACGATGCTATAAATTGCGCTGAGGGCAAACGCGCGACCACCATCTTCCATGGCGATAGAGCCGCATAGACCAATCAATACGGCATGTACAAGAAATGCGAGCGGACTAAAAAACAGGGCTTTAAACCAAAGGACAATAAAACTGGGCAAGCTGATTTCACCAATCCGGCTCGCATGGATAAAACCGTCGGCCTCAAAGGAGTTGGTGAATACGAAACTGTTGCAGTAAACCGCCAGGAAGTAGAGCAGGCCGAGCATAATCGGGAACATAAAATTACCGCCCAAGAGCCCGCGTTTTAGTTCACCGATTCGTTGACCACAGCGCTGGATGAAATTGCCCTTCGCCTCGTCCTTAAAAAGTCCAAAAATCGAGGTGGGTTTAAATAAGGCGATTAAATTCCACCAGGACAGGCCTTTGCTGGTTTCACGGCTGGGATAGCTTTTTTGATGGCTGTATTCACGCTGATTTTGGGCCTTGCTGCCTTTTGACTGGAGGCCCACGCAGACACGCTCTCTTATATCGGGTGTCATGGCGTCATCGTCATCGATGCGATCTAAAACCTTAAGGTCGGACACCCTTTTGGCATGGGTCGGATGCAAAAAAGCCCCGCCAGATCCGCAAGTTACAAGCAAGTCCTCATAATCCAGTTGAGCTCCAGTGGTCGCAGATTCACGCACGTAATGGTGTAAATCTCCCGCAAGGCGCATGCGAATTTTGATGCCCGCATTTAGCAAAGCTGCCTCCAGGCGTTGATAACGACGAGGGTAGCCTTCACCGGCGCCATCGCCAAGCGGACGCGTCCAGTAGGGTTCCGGGTAGAGCAAAATGACGTTGTGCCCCGGGTGAATTGTCTTATCTGATTGCTCATTTGAGGTTTCAATGAGGTTTAAAAAAGCTTCGTATTGGGTGCGATCCAGATCTCCCACCAGTGCAAAATCCAACCCCAAAATCCACCAATCATGGGGTAGGCGGGTTGCAAAGTAGCTGCGGTTTTGAGGGGTATGGGCTTGTAAAAAGTGATTGGAGTAGTCGCCGATAAAGTGGCGGTTGAAGCTGGAAATATTATCAAACCAATCGTGGTTTTGCGGAATGGATACCACGTGTAACTTTTTATCGGCGTGAGCTTCGCTGTTGACGCTCGGCCGAGCTGCTTCCCACATCTCGATAAATCGATATTGGTATTCTTCGTTGCTGGCGCCGGGGTAGGCGAGGTCACCCCCCAATACCAGCAGATTGCTCGCGGGTAGCTGGGTCATTATGTCCGTAACCACTACGCCTTTATCAATGCCGACCGAAAGCTCGGGGCTTTGGACAGCGCGCGCCACCGTATAACTGGCATTGCCTCCGTCACCGCTGTCAGACATGAAGTCCCACCAGTAATCACCACCGGTGTAACCCTCCGTTTGGTCGATCACCTCAAACTTTTCTGTGAATAATTCGCGGCGATCAAAGTTGCGAATGAAATCACCCGTAGCCACCATTTCCCGTGCAGCGCGTAACAATACATAGGGGTGATACCAGGCAACCGGCCAACGCAGGTGAGGCGGCTCGTGCTTACCAAATTTATAGTCAGCCACTTTATTTCTCCTTTAGTGGTAGGCGCCTGGGGCGATTTTTAATTTGGCCAAGTGTAGCACCCGATAACGAAAATATGGCGTTCGGATTGATAATTACCCATTACCTGAATAAGTGCCAAGCTTTTGACTTCAAAAATTAAAGGCTTTTTAACTCATTGAATAATAAACAAAAAGTCTATTGGCATTGCCTTTGCAAAACCTCAATTAAGAACCCATTTTGGCGTTGATAGTTTGACGCTGACATTTAGTATGAGGTGGCCCATGGCGGGCATGCAAACCATCCAACCATTGAACAAGCCGTTAAAGCTGGTATCGCTGGACGCTGCCGAGCCTGTGTCTGTCTCCAAACAAGGCGATAAGGGACAGGATCTTAAAAGCGCGTTCGACCTTTTTAACGAGATGTCGCAGCAGCTGACTGACTCCTATTTCATGCTGGAAAACCGTGTTGCCGAGCTCAATCAAGAGCTGAGTACGGTTGCTGACCAGCGTATGCAGGAATTGGCTGAGAAAGAGAAAATCGCTAATCGTTTGGAAAACCTGCTCAATTTCCTCCCCGGTGGAGTCGTAGTGCTGGATTCCTCCGGGCGTATTTCCGAATGCAATCCTGCGGCCATTGATTTGTTGGGTGAACCTTTGCAAGGTGAATTGTGGCGCGATGTTATCGTCCGTTCGTTTGCACCACGTCAGGATGATGGCCATGAAGTGTCGCTGCGTGATGGTCGTCGTATCAGCATCTCAACCCGTAACCAAGGCGAAGATGGGCAAATTATTTTGCTGACTGATCAAACTGAAACCCGTCGCCTGCAAAGCCAATTGAGCCGCCACGAACGTTTGTCTGCATTGGGCAAGATGATGAGTGCGTTGGCGCATCAAATTCGCACGCCTTTATCTGCAGCCATGTTATATGCAGGCCACTTGTGCAACAGCAAATTAGACGAAGAAAAACGTCATCAGTTCTCCGAAAAAATTTGCAATCGTTTAAATAATATCGAACGCCAGGTGCAAGACATGTTGGTGTTTGCCAAAGGTGAATTACCTTTAAAAGATGTTGTGAGTGTTAATGAATTGCAGCAAGCATTCGCCGAGGCGATGGAAGTCCCTTTAATGACCACAGAATCAATTTGTGTGTGGCACAACGATTGTGGTGATCAAGTGATTCAATGCAATCGTGAAGCCTTAATTGGCGCGCTGTTGAATTTAGTGAATAACGCCATTCAAGCTGTAGAGCGCAATGCAAAATTGCGTATTACTTTTACGTCTACTCACCCAAAAAATGCAAACGAAGATCCGCAATTAATGATTGCTGTTTGCGACGCCGGCCCCGGTATAGCGCCTGAATTATTACCTAATCTTGGCGATTTATTTGTAACGACCAAAGCACAGGGCACTGGCCTTGGCTTGGCTGTCGTTAAAGCTGTTGCGCGCGCGCACCACGGCAATTTCAGTTTGCAATCAACACAGGGGCAGGGCACTTGTGCCAGCCTCTTTATGCCTTTCGCAATCCTTTAAAATTGGTAATCGGAGAATCACACATGGCACTCTCAGCAGCTTTCGCAGTAAATTCAAAATCCGATTTTACTCATGATGCGATTAAAGTTTTGGTGGTAGAAGATGACAGCAATTTGCGCGAGGCATTGAGCGATACTTTGCAGCTCGCAGATTACACCGTTATTGCAGCGAATAGCGCAGAAGATGCGCTTAAAAAATTAGCCGAATACGATGATTTGCGCATGATTATTTCTGACGTAAATATGGGCGCAATGAGCGGCCACGATTTGCTGCGCGAAGTGAAAGCCAATTACCCGCATATTCCCATGATGTTGATTACCGCTTACGCCAGCATCAGCCAATCAGTAGATGCGATTAAAAACGGTGCGGTTGATTATTTGGTAAAACCATTTGCACCGAATGTATTAGTCGAAACCATGGCGCGCCATTTAGGTGTTGCGCAAATTCAAGGTGATGAGCCAATTGCGCAGGCGCCCTCAAGCAGACAACTTTTACAATTGGCGCAGCGCGTTGCCAAATCAGAATCTACGGTATTAATCGTGGGCGAGTCAGGTACCGGTAAAGAAGTATTGGCGCGTTATATTCACAATCACTCACCACGTTCAAACAAACCCTTTATTGCGATTAACTGCGCGGCGATTCCAGAGAATATGTTGGAAGCCATGTTGTTTGGCCACGAAAAAGGCGCGTACACCGGTGCTCATTCCAGCGCGCCCGGAAAATTTGAACAAGCTGATGGTGGTACTTTATTGCTCGATGAAATTTCAGAAATGGATATTGGTTTGCAAGCCAAATTATTGCGCGTGTTACAAGAGCGCGAAGTAGAGCGTTTGGGTGGTCGCAAAACGATTAAGTTGGATGTGCGTGTCATTGCAACCTCTAACCGCGATATGCGCGAGCAAGTTGTTGCTGGAAAATTTCGTGAAGACTTGTATTACCGTTTAAGTGTGTTGCCCTTGCAATGGGCACCACTGCGTGATCGTTTGGAAGATATAGTTCCGCTCGCGCAAAAAATTCTGCAAAAGCATGCGCAAAAACAAAATCGTCACGGTGTAAGTTTGACCATGGCTGCGCAACAAGCCTTGTTGAGTTATTCATGGCCAGGAAATGTGCGTGAGCTGGATAACATTATGCAGCGGGCGTTGATTTTGCAAATTGGCAGCGGCATAGATGCAGTAGATTTAGGTTTGGACGCAGGCAATATTTACAGCCAAAAACCCAATTTAGTGGAGGCGGCAATGCACTATCAAACAACTAATTCCCAGCCGGTACATGCAGCACGCGAATTTGCACAAGATTTATCCGTCCCTCATTACAGTGGCGGCAATATAGCGCTGATTAGTGCAACACCTTATGCACCTAATCCAGCCTTAGGCACAGATTTAAAGCAACGTGAATACGAAATTATTATGGATACCCTGCGTAAAGAAGGCGGCAGCCGTAAAAATACTGCCGAACGTTTGGGTATAAGTGCGCGCACATTGCGTTACAAAATGGCACGTTTGCGCGAAGAAGGCTTTGCTATTACAGAGTGACCATAGAAAAGCGGGTTAATTACTCATAAAGAGTGGGAAAGGCGAGGCGTTAACTGGTATAAAGGTGGAATAATTCGAGTTATTGGTCTATATCAAAAGATACATAACTATTATTCCACTCCCGTTGTACAGGTTTCCCCATGGCACTGTTTCGTTTTACATGGCCGTATTCGATATTGCAGTGTGCCACTGCTATTGCTTTGTGTTTGTTGTTGGCAGCTCAAGCCGGTGCAGATCCCTTGCGCATTTCTATTACCGGCAACGTCCATGTCAATAAAACAGAACCTGCTTATTTTTTTGAGCAATTGCTGATTTTAGCCTTGGAAAAAACTCGCCTTACGGATGGCGATTATGTTTTGCTCCATAATGTTCATAACGGTGGCATAGCGCGCGACCGCGCCATGTTAATTGCGGGTGCAGGTATTGATGTTATGTGGGCCTCCGCAACCAAAGAACGTGAATTGCAAATGCGCGTGGTTCCCGTTGATTTGTTGAAAAACCTGAATAATTATCGGGTTTTATTGATTAACAAAGATTCCCAGCAGCTCTTCGCGAAAGTGAAAACCCTGGATGAGTTAAAAAAATTTAGTGTTGGTTCGGGTGAGCATTGGACTGACGGGAGCATATTTAGGGATAACGGTTTTAATGTCGCGGTGACTTCCAGTTATTCCGGCCTGTTTAAAATGCTTGCAGCTCGCCGATTCAACTTTATTTCCCGTGGTTTACACGAAATTGGTTACGATACTAAAGAATATAAAGACTTGGGATTAATCCAGGAACAAACAATTCTTTTAAAATACGATGTACCGATTCGCTATGCTTTTTTTGTCAACAAAAACAACCTTGCACTTGGGGATAGGATTGAGCGCGGTTTAAAAATTGCGCAGCAGGATGGTTCTTTTGACCAGTTGTTTTATCAAATGCCCAGCTTTAAAGAGGGCGAAGAGCTGCTTAAAAGCTCTCGCCGCACATTAATCGAAATTAAAAATACCAAAGCCGAATAAGCTTTCCAGCTTGCCTTCTAATTAAAATCAAATTCTGAAATCTCGCGCTTTAAACGACGCTCTTCCCATTTTATTTCCAGCTTCCTTCTGCATTCCATATTGGCTTTTATCTTGGAGCTTTTACTTTTGGCATTTACCGCCTGAAGTAAAAAAGCTGCCATCGCTTGTTCTATGACATCTGATTCGTAGTTTTGCATTGATGGGTTCATCGCATCTCTCCTGGCTTAACTGTTCTGTGAGTGGAGCAGCCTAGAACCTAAGGTAAAAGCGTGACATCTTCGTGAATAAAACAGGTCAATTTGATGACGAATCTGTGTGCTTTTTAAGCGACAGGCGAAGCTTTGCCATGCGGCAATTTTTGGCCTGCTTTGTGCAATATCCCCTGTAACAATGCAGCGTGCCAAATTATTGTCGTTACGCTGCGATTCTTCGTGAAAGATTTGCAGGTTAATTTGTAGGAGATTCCCAATGACAGATCGCGTCGATATCAACCGTCTTCTTGGTGAAATGCGCAGCATTAAATCGCAAACACAAGTATTCCAGCGCCCTCAAGCCGTAAATGGCGACCTAGGTTTGAATCGCGGTTTAACTAATCTACAAGCTGATCCCGCCAATAAAGTGCCAAGCTTTGGCGATCTTATGACCAAAGCCATTAACAATGTTAACGATGTGCAGCAAAAATCCAGCGCTATGGCTGAGGCTTATGAAAAAGGTGTCGCGGGTGTAGATATCACCGACGTTATGATTGCCTCACAAAAAGCCTCAGTATCGTTCCAAGCCATGGTTCAAGTGCGTAATAAATTGGTTGAAGCCTACAAAGATGTCATGAGTATGCCTATTTAACGGCGTTTTATTTCCAGCGTTGTCACTCATCAATAAGTAGTTAGTAAAAGGTTTTCGATATGGCCACCACAGCAGATGCAAATCTCCCAACAAAATCCAAAGGTCGCGGCGGCGATTTGGCAGAAGGTTTTAGCAGCCTGAATTTATTTCGCCAGATTGGATTAATGATTGCCTTGGCGGCGAGTGTTGCCATAGGTTTTGCTGTGGTTTTGTGGACGCAAGGCGAAGACTATCGTCCGTTGATGGGCCGCATGGATAATTTGGATGCAGGTAGCGTTGCACAAGTGCTCGAACAAAATCGTATTAAATTTAAAATGGATAACAACACAGGTGCGATTCTGGTTGCTGCCGAAGACATCCATGTTGCGCGTATGAAAATTGCGGAAGTTGGCTTACCTGGCAGTGCAACACCAGGCTTCGAGTTAATGGATAAAGAACAGCCTTTAGGTACCAGTCAATTTGTAGAAAGCACTCGTTATCAACGCAGTATTGAAGGTGAATTAGCGCGCACCATTACCAGTATTAGCAGTATTCGCAGCGCGCGCGTGCATTTGGCTTTACCAAAGAAAACTGTGTTTGTGCGCGATGCATCCAAACCTACAGCATCCGTTTTTGTAGAAGTTTTTGCAGGCCGCA